>PSRA01000142.1 GCA_003175695.1 Bacteroidota bacterium
TGCGAAAAATGAAGAAGGGAACGATTTCGTTCCCTTCTGTTGTTTCTTTTACCTGTGCAAAGGTAATACAAATAGATAATTAGTTCCAAACCATAGATTATTTTCGAAAAAATCGCTCTGTCAGGACGTATCCTACAGCTGGATGCAAGACACGGGTAATTATTTTTGTTTGCAATCATTAACCAAGTAATTTTAAAGAAAGCATCAACATGAGCGAAAACGATGACCTCCACTCCTTTTTAAAAGAAGGGAAACCACTCATTGCGGACTACATCGAAACCAGAATTGAACTCTTTCGATTACAGGCCATTAAGATCCTTAGCCAGTCTGCGGGATACCTGGTGTGGATTCTTATTTCTCTATTTCTTCTTTTTCTGATTCTCATGTTTACCGGAATTGTCATAGGATGCTGGCTTTCAGCATTAACGCACAGTTATGTCCTGGGATTTGGAATTACAACCCTGATGCTTGTTGCCGTTTTCATTATATTGGCCATTTTTAGAGAGGCCCTTTTTGTACATCCTGTCATTCAAGCCATTATACGTAAGACGGCGAATACTGGCCGTGATGAGAATTAACCCCAACCCATTCGTTTAATATTTAATATGTCAAAACTACCCGGAAAGATTTATAACCTCCAAGGCCTGGACTACGAAATCGGACGACTCCAAACTAAAACCCGTGCACTAGAAAAAGAAATTGATCGCAAACTGGATCACCTGCAGAGTAATTATTCATCGATGTTTTTGAAATCTTTCCTCCCGGCGCTTGGGCTTAAATCAGGATTAATAGGAACCGCCCTTGATATAGTTTTTCGAAACCGACGTTTACAGAATTCGTTTGGGAAACTGACCGATCAGGTCTTTGACAAAATATCTGATGCCGTTGAATTCGTAGCCAATAAATTAGATGGAACGAAAAACGCAATTGAAGAAGATGGTACCACCCAAACCAAGACCTAGCATACCCCTTTTTAACACTATATTTCTCGCCCTTATCGTACCTTTAACTTCCTATGGCAAGGATAGTTTTTCTGGGAATAGTAATATATCTCTTATACAGACTGGTCTTTGATCTGATCATTCCAATTTATAAGACAACCAGGCATGTGAAAAGGCAATTCAATAACATGCGTGATTCTATGAACCAATCCAACGGTCAATCTTCCGCAAACACCCCGCGTGACAATAATGTGAATTCCAATGGTCAAAGCTCCAAAGTGGGAGAGTACATTGAATTTGAAGAAATGAAAAAATAAAGCGGTGCTTACCAGCGAACATCCATGATAGTAATGCCTGGCGGCAAATAAAATCCTTTCAATCCCGCTAATTCAGCTCCATTTACATTTACCAGCGCGTCATCTACAAATAAGGTCCGGGAAGGGTCCAGACCATTTTCGCGGGCGATTAATTGAAAGGGTTCCTTATCCGGCTTGCGCATCCCAAGGATATGCGAGTAATAGGCTTTATCAAACAGGTCATCCAGGTCCTGACCACCAAAAGCTTCCCGAAATATTTTTCGCACTGCTTCCATATGCAATGAATTAGTATTGCTGAATAAAAGCAGCCGATATTTTTCTCTAATTGATTTTAGTAGTTCGATCCGTTCAGGTGGGAAGTCCATGAGCAGGGCGTTCCAGGCATTTATGATTAATTCATCTGTCAAATCGACATTGATCATTTTTTTTAAGTCGCTGACGAATTGCTCATCCGAGATTTTACCGACTTCATAATCTTTAAAGAATGAGGCGGCGTGACCATGACCAAAATAAAGTCCAAAATCTTTGGCACCGAGAGCAACGAATTCCCGCTCGGTTCGCTTGTTGTCGATATTGAGAATAACGCCGCCCAGATCGAAGATGATACTGTCTATATTTCGCATAAATATTTTACGAAAGGAACTCCTCCTGATTGTATAAAGTGAAAAACGCCCCGAGTTTTAGCCTTCTGGTTTGTCATTTGCCTATTTCGTCAATACAAATTCAGCTTCTTTCACGTCCCTGGAGTTGGGTCCAACAAAGACTTTGAAATCACCGGGCTCGTAAACAAAATTCAAATCACTGTTATAAAACCGTAGATCATCCGCAGTCAAAGTAAAGCTAACCTCTTTGCTCTCGCCTTTTTGCAAATAAATTTTCTGAAATTTCTTTAATTCTTTGACCGGCCGGGTCACGCTGCCTGCCATATCTCTTGTATAAAGCTGAACTGTCTCTTCTCCGGCAAATTGTCCACTGTTCGTTACCGTTAGTTTTACAGTCAGTGCCTGACTGCCACTGATCTGCTTTTTATCGAGCGAAAGATCACTATATGAAAATTGGGTATAACTCAGCCCATAACCGAATGGATAAAGCGGATCATTCGAAACATCGAGATAATCTGACTTAAATTTCGGAGGCTCGACTCCGTCATAAGGTCTGCCGGTATTTTTGTGATTGTAGTAAATCGGAATTTGTCCAACACTGCGGGGAAAAGTGATCGACAATTTTCCGGAAGGATTATAATCGCCAAATAATGCATCGGCAATGGCATTTCCGGCTTCAGTACCTGCGAACCAGCTATCAAGAATGGCATTGAGGTGATCGTTTTCCCAATTCAAAGTCATGGGTCTTCCATTGAAGAGAATCATCACGATAGGTTTGCCGGTTCTTACTAGTTCTTTCAGCAGGTTCTCCTGGCTGGAAGGAAGATTGATATCGGCCATGCTGGAAGATTCGCCAGTCATGTCCGAAGCCTCACCCATCACGGCTACCACCACATCTGCTTTAGATGCGGCAGCGACAGCTTCACGAATCATCTCTTCGGGGGTACGAGGATCCCTAACAATCTCCGGCCTGAATACATTTACTCTTTTGATAAATGCCGTGTCATCAGAAATATTGGATCCCTTTGCATACATAATATTTAGCCCACTACCGGCGACATTCTTAATACCATCCAGAACCGTAATAGATTTGGTCCAGTCGCCTGAGACACTCCAGGTTCCGAGCATGTTGTCTTTATTATTGGCAAGTGGCCCAACCAATGCAATGGTTCCTGTTTTCTTCAATGGAAGAACCTGGTGATCGTTCTTGAGCAAAACGAAAGTGTGCCTGGCTATTTCCCTGGCTTGTTTCCGGTTTGCGTCAGAAAAGATCTCACTTTTTGCGCGTTCGGGACTCATCCTGCGGTAGGGATTATCGAATAATCCCAATTTATATTTTGCTTCAAGGATCCTTCTGCAAGCGTCATCAATTTGCGATTGAGTGACCCTCGCTTCTGCTAATGATTTTTTGAGGGTGGTCAAAAATCCTTCGCTTACCATATCCATGTCTAATCCAGCCCGCAAAGCCAAAGCAGAAACTTCCTGCAGATTTCCCATGCCGTGTGCAATCATTTCGCTGACCGCTGTGTAATCAGATACTACAAATCCTTTGAAACCCCATTGGTTTCTCAACAGCTCCGTTAACAACCATTTGTTAGCTGTTGCAGGAATACCGTCAATTTCATTGAAGGAGCTCATAACACTTCCCACTCCTGCATCAACGGCCGCTCTGTAAGGAGGCAAATAATATTGGAACATTCTCAAACGGCTCATGTCGACGGTATTGTAATCCCTTCCCGCTTCGGCTGCGCCGTAGAGAGCAAAGTGCTTGACACAAGCCATGACAGAATTGTTTTGAGTAAGATCATTTCCCTGGTAACCTTTTACCATGGCCCGCGCCACCAGCGATCCCAGATAAGGATCTTCTCCGGCTCCTTCTGCAATCCTTCCCCAACGGGGATCATGGCTGATATCCACCATTGGCGAAAAAGCCCAGTCCAAGCCGTCGGCACTTGCCTCAGTGGCGGCAATTCTTGCACTTTTTTCGATGAGCGCAGTGTCCCAAGAACAGGAAAGCCCGAGTGGAATTTGAAAAATAGTCTTATGTCCATGAATAACATCCAGACCAAATAAGAGCGGAATGTGTAATCTTGAATTTTTTACAGCAATCTCCTGCGCTTGCCTGACCCTGTCGGGACCAGTGATTCCGAATAAACCACCAACCTGGCCATTGCGGATCTTACCATCGACATCTTTACTCACCACAGCTCCGGTAACCGCGCCCCCGGGAGTGACGAGATTGAGCTGGCCGATTTTTTCATCCATTGTCATCTTGTTCATCAGGCCGGTGATGAACTCATTCATTTTTTCATTCTGCGCTTGTGTGTGAACGAAAGCGCAGATCATCAAAATCAAAATAAAATACTTTTTCATGTTGACTTTTTTATTTTATCCCGCCTGAGGCGGACAAAGTGAGCAAAGGCGACCGTCCGGGCTAACCGTCTTGCTGCGGGCAGGTCAGAGCATG
The DNA here is from genome assembly GCA_003175695.1 of Bacteroidota bacterium. Lineage (GTDB taxonomy): Bacteria > Bacteroidota > Bacteroidia > Chitinophagales > Chitinophagaceae > Puia. Next base: position 4,328 of record PSRA01000142.1, read on the forward strand.
CTTGCAAAATTCACTCATGTCTATTTTAATAAATAAGGTTGAATGGCCTTTTGCCAGATCGCATATCCTTTCGCGTTCATATGCAGACTGTCTTCCCTGAAAATGTCGGGAAATGGTTTGCTATTTTTGTTTAACATCAGGTGATATACATCTACGTAAGCTGCGTTTTGTTGTTGAGAAATAAATTCCTTGATCAACCGGTTAGCCTCTTCCATCCGGCCTGCCAGGTTAGCCCGGCTGGGGCTGGGTTTTATTGATATATACACGATATTCACGTTCGGCATTTCCTTTCTGATCATGTCAAACAATATCTTGAACCGGTTGAGAACCGTTTGTCCGGTTACGGAATCGACATAGGCAATATCATTTTCTCCACAATAGATGACGATTTGCCTGGGTTTATAAGGAAAAATGATCTCATCTGCATAGTGAATAACATGGAGCAGTGTCGATCCTCCAAATCCCCTGTTTAGAATGGGATAACCAGGAAAATAATTCTGCATGTCTTTCCAAAAATTAAAGGAAGAGCTGCCAACAAACAAAATAGGGTGGTTGGTTGGAAAGTGAACACTGTCCTGGTGTTTATACGCGCTGATCTCATCGGCATAATCGCTATGCTGTGCCTTCGCCGTTGGCGAGCAAATGGCCAATAAGAAAAATACCAGTATTTGCAAACGAAAATTACGCATATCGATAGTTGTTATTCCACTTTGATAACATGGGTTCGTTCTGAGATTCCATTTTCGTTGAAAGCTTCTATGCAAAAATAATAAGGACGGCCTTTGTCCATGGGTTTAAAGTAATACTGGTTATCGGCATACACCATAACGCTATTGTATAGCTTGTCGGGGGCGATTCCATAATAAATATTATACCCGGTTGCTGCATCCACTGCGAACCACTTTAGCAGTGCATCCCGGCTATCGTGGTCGCTTCTAAGCACAATGAAATTTTTTACTGTATCCGGGATTTTGCCATGACCTGATCCAAATACGCGAAGTCCGCTGATGGCAAATTTACCTGTTGGCATATGAATGTTCTCCAACTTCAGATATCTTGTTTCTACAGCCACGGGTAGTTCAATATAGTCATGGGGCACATCCGTTTTATTACTGCTCTTATCGACGAGGATCTTCCAATTCTTTCCGTCTGCTGATTGCCACAATTTGTATTGATGATACAATCCTTTTATTTTGCCCAGGAAGCTGGTGTCTACGTCCTGGTCTGCGTAGTTAATTTGAATGGCCCGAACGGTTGACAAATTTCCGAGATCAGTTTGAATCCATTCGCCGGGTTTTCCGGTTGCCGCACTCCAGTAGGTCCGGATATCTTCATCCACGGCCATGTTCGCTCCATAACTGCCATATGTAGACGAAACAAGTACCGGTTTATTAAAATTCAAGAGCATCCAGCCGGTGAAATTGCCTGTCAGGTGATCTTTCTTTTCGCCGGGAAGAAACTGGGGGTAATCGCCGAAAGCGGTATTTGCATACAGTAATCCATCCTTGTCAAATCCGGCAGGCCAAATACCCAGGCGTCTTTCAAAATTATTCTTCACATTAATGACCATAGTGGAGATGTGCCACCAGTTACCGAAGAGGTCCTGGTAGGTGGCCCCATGACCGGCGCCTCTGGCAAAGCCTCCTGGCTTATATGAAAAGGGATTGTGATCCTGGTAGACAAACGGACCAAGAGGATGGTCCGAGACATATACGCCATCGGCGTAACCTCGAATTTCAGTTCCCGGCGCCCCATATTGTAAGTAATATTTTCCGTTGTGCTTGTTCATCCAGGCTCCTTCGATGAATGGCTTTAGAAAATTGTTGTCATTGTACTCACCAAATCTCTCCCATCCGTGAACCTCATCATGCAGGTTGATGAGTTCTTTGTGCTCGCCGATGGGTTGAAGCGTCTTACGGTCAATTTCCCATCCATAGATCGGATAAACATTACTGGAGCCGTGATACAAATAAATTCTTCCATCGTCATCTAAAAATAAGCCGGGATCCCAGGCACCTGCCTGGAATGAATCAACCGCTTCCTTCCATTGATTCTTTTTTGGATCCGTGCTCATCCATAGCGGAAAATCTTTCGTGTACGTGGATCCAATAACGAGAAAAGTATCGCTTAGCACCAGTGTAGCCGGAGCGCAAAGATCGTCATATACATGATGGTAGGGTTTCAGAAATGAACGGCCGATAAAATTCCAGTGAAGCATGTCGTGACTCCACCAATAACCCCATTGGTTGGTTGAAAATAAATAATAGTCGCCTTTAAATACTGTTATGGTTGGATCGGCAGTTGCACGATGGCGCCCCGACTCAGAAAAATTCGGAATGGGCGTATATCCATAGTCGATATTAATTGGATTACAATATGTTTTCTGGTTATCCTGGGCGGCAGATGCAAGGAAACAAACCTGAAAGCATATCAACCAATAAATTAATTTTTGCATAATGGATATTTCTTTAGCTCAAATTGTCTTATTTATAATCTGGTAGCCTCGGTTTTTTTATTAAAAAGAATTCCGTCCAGGCTCCATCTGCCGGGCCCCGTGAAGATGAACACAAAAGCAAGTACGGCAAAGAGGAATGGATATTGGTCATCGTACCATATCTTCCCACCACCAACGATAAAGGCGATATATGACATCGTTAGTATTAATATGATGCAAGCCAGACGCGTGAAAAGCCCTAAGACCAGGAGAATGCCAACCACCAGCTCGGAGACCTTGCCCATATAGACCAGGAAGAATGGAGTGGACGAGCTCTTAAAAATATCCCAGGTGGTGTATTCTCTGATCTTGGCTGCATCAAATGTTTCCCACCCATGATAAATCATGAAAATCCCAACCAGTATCCGAATGAGAGCGATGCCTGTTTGCTCATTAATGGGCAACGGCGACAGGAAGCGATTCATAACTTTATTTTTTAGTTTCACGCAAAGACACAAAGTAAGCAAAGGCGCAAAGTTAGTACGACCGCCCGAACCTAGCGTCCGATAGGGGCAGGCTGTTACTTCGCCTGTTTGCGTGAAATAGAATTTCTACTTCATCGACCTCTTGAATCGTGCAAGAACTATTTTTGCTTCAACCAAGGGCTTGAAAACCCAAGTCTTTGCAAGCCGTTCTGAATATCCGGATTCTGCATGAACAATCTCCAGACGAGCCCACTTCGATAATTCTCTATCATCACAACAATGGGACCCTGGTCAATGGCCAAGTGAGATTTTGCATACCAGTTCTGACTTTCGCTAAAACCATCAACGAATCCATATTCGCTCCAGATTTTATCGCCTAAATCATAATAAAAATGTTTTAATGCCTGCATGCTATATTCCGGTGTGTATGGAAAAGCAGAAAGCGCTGCGGTGGGTTGGATTACGCCAAAATCTTCCTCGGGGCAATGTGCAACATATCCTTTATAACTATCACCTGCAGTGAGTCCCCAACAATTTTCTCCATAACCCTTGAATTTTTTTGGATTATCAATGCAGTAAGCCCTGTTGATCAGGGTATGATTTTTATTTTGTTCCCAATAATCGGCAGCCCAATCTTTGAGTCCGTGAGGATCGATTCCCTGGAATGTATATTGAGAGAAAAATAACGGGCCACCATATTCAAATCCCAGAGGCAATTTGATGCCATAATAAGTTTTTCCATTCCTGAACGAGGCGCTGTTGATCCAGCTATTCGCATATACGTCGGGTGAAATAGGATGCTTGGGAGAAGATGCGGCGACTATAAAAGTGATCAAACATTCGTTCCATCCGCGAATAGGAAAATTCATATCGAAACCCTGGTAAGGACTCCAATGCCAATAATAAATTGTGCTTCCACCTGCAGCATGCCAATTGAAATTGGCGGTCTCCCAAATCTGTTTAACGCGGTTCCTGAAATATCTTTCTATTTCAGTGTCTTTATTAAAATATGCAGATGCAGTTAAAAGTCCCATCAGCAAATAAGAAGTTTCTACCACGTCGGCTCCATCGTCTAATCTTCCAAATGGAATGGTTTTGCCGGTGGCTCCATTCATGAAATGAGGAAATATTCCATGGAAGCAGTCGGCGTGCAACAAGAAATCCACCATTTTTTTCAATCTGCGAATGGCCGTGTCTCTCCCAATCCATCCCCGGTCTACTGCCACCACCGTTGCCATAATGCCGAATCCGGTGCCCCCTATCGCACAAGCTTCCGGTCCGTAGGTGCCTGTGCTTAAGTTGGGTTCGTTATATGCTTCATTGGCATAATCCCAAAAATATTCTCCCCGGATCGTATTGCTCCTTTCCCTGGCAAGACCGCTGACAGGATGACCAAAATGCCAGAAGTATCGGAAGGTTTGCCTTTGAACAATATCCAGTAAAACTGAATCTGAAATATTTCTAACAATACCTACAGGTGCAATCGAGTCAGGATAAGTGTGTCTGGCGGACTTACTTTGGGAGAGCGTCACCAGGGTTGACACGCAAAAAAATATGCTGATTGGGATTTTGCGATACATGTTGTATAGCTTTAAAGTCAGGAATTCTTTTCTGAAGGATCATTTAATATAGGGGCTTTGAAATCCAAGCCTTTTCAAACCATTGATTACTTCAGGACAGCTCATAAATAATTTCCATAAAAGCCCGGACCGGTAATTTTCTATCATCACAATTTGGGGACCCTGGTCGATGGCGAGGTAAGCATCGGCGAACCAATTTTTTGTTTCATTGAAAGCATCAGTAAATCCGTAATCTTCCCAAATCCTGTTACCGAGTTCGTTATAGAAATGTCTTAGAGCATTCATAGAATTATTAGGCGCGAAGGGAAATGCAGAAAGTGCAGCGGTCGGTGAGATAGTGCCCCGGTCATTGGTCGGTGAGTGTGCATCGTATCCATCATAAGTAAGGCTGGCAGTCAATCCCCAACAGTTTTCTCCATAACCTTTGAAATGATGCGGGTTAATGACACAGTGCTTGAAATTGATCAGTGTATGATTGTAATTCTGCTCCCAGTAATCTGCATATTGGTCCTTCAAACCATGGGGATCCAGTCCCAAAAAACTATAGTGACTGAAGAATAACGGTCCCCCATATGCGAAACCTAAGGGTAACCTAATACCATAATATTCTCCCCCGTTAATAAAATGATTGCTCACTGCCCAACAGTTGTGGTAAACATTGGGACTAATCGGATAAGTCGGTGAAGAGGCAGCGAGAACATAGGTAATTAAACATTCATTCCAGCCACGAATTTCAAAGTTCATGCTCCATCCGTTATTTGGACTCCAATGCCAATACAATAGATCCAGCCCACCCCTTGTATGCCAATTCCATTCAGCGCCTTCCCAGAGCCAGTTGATTCTGTCTCGCAATTCGTTTTCCTTAGGCGTATTTTGATTGAAGTACTGGCGTGCGCAAAGCAATCCCTGGAATAAATAGGAGGTTTCAACAATATCTGCGCCATCATCTTTCCTGCTGAATGGAATGGTTACTCCGGTTGTTCCATTCATCCAATGAGGGAAAATGCCATGATAGGAATTTGCTTTTGAGAGAAAATTGACAATCTTACGGATCCTGGCCAGTGCACTGTCTCTTGGGATCCACTTTCTTTCAGAGCCAACAATGATGGCCATGATTCCAAAGCCACTTCCACCGGTAGTGACAATATCTTTATCGTGCTCGCTCCCCGGTCCGCCACTTTCTCTCGCAAGTCCACTCACCGGATGACCGAATTCCCAAAAATAACGTAGCGTTTGTTTTTCGACCAACTCCACTAAGGCCGAATCGGATAGTGGTTTGGAAATTTTTGTGGAAACCTGTTCCTGGTTCCTTGCCTTCTTTGGATTGGCGTTTACCTGTGCCGTCAGAATAACGGGAACAGTGAAGGTCCAAAGCAAAATGATTAACTTTTTCCTGAAAGCAGCTTGCATTTTTTTCTCATTATTATTCTTTACAAATACGGGCTTTGAAATCCCAATTTCTTCATTCCACTCTTTATTTCCGGGCAACTCATAAACAAATTCCACAGCAGACTGGACCGGTAATTCTCTATCATAATAATTTGCGGCCCCTGGTCAATGGCGAGAAAATCGCTGTCATACCAAACATTGGTAAGGTTAAATGCATCTATAAAACCATATTGCCCCCAGATCTTGTCACCAAGTTTATAATAGAAAAATCTTAAGGCGCTCATAGACTCTTGCGGAGTATAGGGAAGGGAAGAAATGGCCGCAGTTGGCGTAATCACCCCTTTGTCGTTTGTGGGTGAATGGGCATCATATCCATTTTGCTCATCACTGGCGGTTAGTCCCCAGCAACTATTGCTATAGCCTGCAAAGTGACCTGGATTGTTCACACAATACAGGTAATTTATTCTCGCATGCGCGGTGTCTTGCGTCCAATAGTTTGCATAAGCATCGGACAAACCATTGGGATTAATTCCGAGAAATGAATAATGAGAGAAGAATAATGGTCCACCGTAATCTGGTCCCAGTGGAAGCGGAATGCCAAAAAATGAATTGCCGTTTCTCATGTTTCCATTGTTGGCCCAACCATTATCATATACTATCTTAGAAACAGAATCTGTCGGCGAAGAGGCGGCCAACACATAGGTGATCATAGCTTCGTTCCAGCCATTGATTTGCTGATTGGTCGACCAGTTGAAATTCGGACTCCAGTGCCAACACAACGTATTCTGACCATTTTGTCGATACCAATTCCAGTCTACCTGTTTCCACAATATGTTGATCCTGTTTCGCAAATTAATTTCGTCAGCATCGGTTGTGCTGCTGAAATATTGCCTGGCAGTCAGCAGGCCCTGCATCAGGTATGCTGTTTCCACCAGGTCACCTCCGTCGTCCTGCGAACTGAATGGAATTGTGGCACCCGTAGCACCATTGATCCAATGAGGGAAAGCGCCATGGTATGGCGTTACATTATTTGCATAAAAGTTAACGATCGTGGTTATGCGAGAAAGTGCCTGAACCCGCGTGATGAAATTTCTTTGTGCACCCACGAGGATGGCCATCACACCAAAACCCGTGCCGCCGGTAGTCACAACATCATTGGAGCTCATTCTTTCTCTTGCAAGCCCGGAGACAGGATGACCGAAATCCCAAAAATATTTAAAGGTCTGTTGCTCCACGAGGGTCAATAAGGCAGAATCTGAGATCCTGGGGAACTTATCTGAAGAATCAATCGATGTGGTGAAATTCAGATTTATTGCGGTTTTCAAATGTGCCGAATCCTGTGATTGCAGACCAGTGGACGCCTTGAGTAAATAGGCAGTGAGTGGCTTCAAAGAGGCTGACGGCCGGATAACAACTGAGCTATCGTGATTTTCAAAGCTTGTTGAATATGACACTGACGAGCCTTCATGATCTGTCAACGAAAAAGCATTACCGACAGATCCATGATCAATTGCATTGGAGAAATGAAATGTAAGAATTGGCGAGAGGTTGACGTTTGTAAAATTGGAGTTGCCAGGTATGTTGTTAACGAATGATGATGTAAGGGTAAAGAGTTTTGGACCGGGCATTGGCGCTGGAGCAGGCGAGTTGGAATTTTTGCTGCAGCCGGCGGCTAATAACAAGATTGATAATATTACGACTATTGTTTTCAAATTCTTTGGATTCTCATTTTTTTGCGACCTCGATGCAATCTAAATGATCTGCAGGTCAAGTTATATGAGAGCTCACCGGTTGAAACTCTTTAGTGATTATACTTCCAAAAAACCAAGCTATCATTATTCCTTGCTTCCAGGAGTACATCTCCGTACCTGGTGGTGCGCAACCATTTTAGATCGCGCGCCTGGCTTTTGTTATCCAAAAATTTAGTTTTCTCCGTAATTGCTCCCTTTGCGGAATGGAAAAATTCAAATTCCTGCAGAGAAGCCGCATCATACCTGCCTTCATAAGGCGGTACATCCAAAAAATTTCCAGCGGAAAAATATTTTGAGCTATCTGCTGTTTGTTGAAAAGAGAAAATGGGAGATAGCTGCAGTTCCGGATCGAGGTCCTGGCGCACAAAATTTCCTTTGCCATCATTGATAAAAGCAGATGATCCCAATACTTCGGCTTTATCTTCCAAATAATCATTAAACAGATCGTAAAAAATATAGTCTACTGTTTTGCCAGCCACTTCTCCATAGGTCAAGTATGCTTTCCTCAGGATCGGCAATTGCCTCTCTAGCTCATCCTTGGGTAAGAATGGATATTCTTTGCCGTCAATCGTATAAGTCATCACCTGCTCCACTGAGCCATTTCTGTCAAAATCCTTAACATATAATTTTAACGGACCATTCTTGCCTGCATATAGTTTTGAGTTATGTCCCCAGTTACCAGCAAGAATATCGGGATGACCGTCTTTGTTAAGGTCTGTTATAAATACTGACTGCCATAAACCAGTGGATTGCGGAAGATCAGCGGCAGTAAATTTTGATTTGTTATTAATAAAAACTTTTACCGGCATCCACTCTCCTGCCACGACAAGATCTGGCCAGCCATCTCCATTGACGTCTGTAAATGACGCAGAGGTGACCATACCGATATCTTTCAGACGGATGATTGTTGAATCTGCCGGTCTGAAATTTCCATAGCCGTCATTTAGCAGCAGAAAAGAAGATTGAGGATAGCCATACTGGTTAGCGTTTGCAAATCCGCCGATGAATAAATCCGGGTAGCCATCCTGGTTTACATCACCTACGGCTACGCAGGATTTATTTGTCAGAATTGGCGGAAGGTCTGATTCCTTGAAATGGCCTTTACCATCATTAATGTAAAAATGATCGGACAATCCAAGGCTGCCATCCTCATACTGATTGCCACCACTCACGACATAGAGGTCGGGGTATCCGTCTTTATTTGAATCAAAGAAGACAGCATCGACACCTTCGCAAATTTTATTTTTATTGAACAGAGCCGTGTCAGACTTGAAAAATGTACCGTCTTTAGTTTGGATAAATAATGTGCCTGCATGACTGTTCGACCCGCAAACAAAGAAATCATCCAGGCCATCTTTGTTGACGTCAGCAACAGCCATTTTAGGTCCTCTCGTTGATTCCATGTGTGGAATCAGGTAATGATAATTGTAGTCGATAAAAATATTTTCCTGGTGACTCCAGGGGAGATGAACCTGTCTTGAAATATCTTCCAGAACAGGTGTTTGTTTTGGGAAGAATTGATTGTAATTGAAATCTCCCTTCGCATTTTGCTGTTTAACCCACAGGATGCTGTCCACAGGAACATTCCTGATCACTTCAAATTTCCTGCTTGGCCAGACAATGAGGAGACTGTCTATTTTGTTAAGGCTATCCAGTCCGAAATGAAGCCGCGGATCAGATGATGACATGAATCCTCTTGTCAGCATTAACTGCTGGTATTGCATTTTCCCTCCGGCATACAAATAGGCTTTTGCGCCAATGCCGCTCGAATTCAGGCTGTCTCCTTTTAATCCAATTGTCAAATAGTGTTTTGAGGGGGCATTGTTTTTGAATATCAAAGCGGGTGCATTCAAACAATTAATCACGAGGTCTAATTTCCCATCGTTGTTTAGATCCGCATAGGCAGCACCGTTATAATATCCTTTTAGACCCCCCGTTCCCCAGCTATCGCTGACATCCCTGAATTGAAGGGACCCATCTCCTTTGAAGAAAAAGGGATGGGAAGAACCATCGGGCATTTTCTCTAAGGCTTCATCGTCCATTTTATCGGAACTGTTAAGCACTTTTTGGTTATAAACGTTGGAAATGAATTTCACGTAATCGAGGTCGACTGGTCTTTTTACGATGCCACTTGAAATGAAGAGATCTTTATTGCCATCGTTATCGAAGTCTGCCAGGAGTGGCGACCAACTCCAATCAGTGGCAGATACGCCAGCAAGCAATCCTACGTCACTGAAGCTGGCTCCATCGCCATTATTTCTTTGAAGGCAATTTCGGGATACCTGGTTTTGAAATCCATTTCGGATGATCTTCTGGTTGTAGATGTCGAAATGCTCATCGCTGCCGTAGGTTTTTAATGTCTTCTCGTCGGGTGGCAACATGTCAACAGTGACGACGTCCATTTGGCCATCATTATTAAAATCTGCCGCATCGTTGCCCATGCTGAACCGACTATAATGATTGAAATGTCGTGCCCCGGATTCTGTGAAAGTTCCGTTCCCATTATTCAAATAATAGTAGTCATTTTCATGGAAATCATTTCCCACGTAGATGTCCTGCCAGCCATCGTTATTGAAATCAGCTACGGCAATTCCCAACCCATACCCGAGATTACTCTGATAGATCCCCGCCCTGGCTGAGACGTCCACAAATTTCCTTTCCCCATTTACAAGATCATTTCTCATCAGGCGGTCACCCGCCAACGAATCATATTTTCTCCTGTTGCTGGTGTCGACAATATTGGAATTGGGGTAATGTGATTGATTGAGGAGGTAGCAATCCAGGTCACCATCGTTGTCGTAATCAAAGAAGACCGCCTGGGTAGAAAATCCTGAGAAATTCAATCCATATTTTGCACTGCTTTCAGTAAAAGTGCCGTTTCCATTATTGATGAAAAGTTCATTGTGACCCCGGAGCCCATGGGTATTGGCAATGGCGCAGACATAAATATCAAGTAGCCCATCACCATTCACGTCAGCCATTGTCGCGCCTGTGCACCAGTCAGAATTTCCCTGAATCCCTGCTTTTTCGCTGATGTCTTCAAATTGAAAATTTCCTTTATTGAGGTAAAGTTTATTGTTGCCTTTACTGTTGGCAGTAAAGAAAATATCCGGCAATCCATCATTATTAATATCACCGATGGCGACACCACCACCATTATAATAATATAAATAATAAAGGATGTTGAATCTTTCTCTCTTCTCCAGGTTGTTGGCAAAGGAAATATTGGTCGTAGAAGATGGCATGGAAACGAACATGCTATCAGGCTGATGAGTACAGGAAACTGTAAAACAAAAAAGCAAACAGGCAATCGTCCACTTCATGACGGGTCAATTGGTTTTTTTTGAATTAGCCGGGTTATTGAATGAGCTGAAATTTTTTGATTCATTTGGATAAATGGCAATATAATGCGATCGAATCATCGCTGCCGTGGGCTCCTGTTTTCCTGGCAATAATTCAGTGATGCTGTGAGAAGCCTGAAGCGGCATGTGGCAATCAATGCAATTTTTTGAGATGGCATAGCCGATAGAATCTGTCAATTTGCACATGTGAGCTTGTTGTCCATTGTGACAATTCATGCATCTTTCAGAGAACAATGCAATTTTTCCTCTTTCATTTTCGTGCGGGTTGTGGCAGCTAACACAGGTCATGCCACTCATTCGAAAACATTTGCTGGCGCGAAGCAGGCCGAACTGGTTTCCATGCACATCGATATTCTCTGGTAGCACTGTGGAGGAGTCGATATCAAAAAAATTCGATAGAGTATCTCCAGGCTGAAATTGGAAGGAAGGTTTTGTTTTTCTCAATCGTCCTCCGTGACACAATGCACAGAGATCAAGCATCTGTTGCCTTGAAAAATTCTTGGGATTGATAATGTATTTTGCTTTCGTCTCGGTCGGATTTTGTGATTGAAATTCCACATGCTTTGCAGCAGGTCCATGACATTTTTCGCAATCTACTCCATAAATGATTTGATTAAAGTTAAATTCTTCCTGCGCATCTCGATTGGTGGCGAATTTAGTTACAAATGTGCTGTGGCATTCGAGGCACCGGGATGTAATTCCCCTGTTAAATACCACGGGATGCCTGGGAAATTGTGGGCTATTAGCCCAACTGTTTGCAGCTGTAAAATAAGAGACTGGTAGTTGGTATAGCCTGTTACCGAATCTTGTGATAAAGGTTTGGCCTTTTGAGCCTGAACCTACGACGATGTCGAAGCGCTTGGCAATTCTTTCGGCTCCATGGAAATATCCCACCTGGTAGAATCCGCTGTCTCTTTTTTCCATCACAATTACAAAGGTTGAATCGTAAGCGTATGCATTTTTTCCTTTGTCAAAACTTCCTTTGATGAATTCCTGGACTGCCGGCCTGGTAGTCAGGTAGTGGGCGGTGTGAATGTGAGTTTCATAAATCTTCCTGTGACAACCTGCGCATGTCTCCGATCCGGCAAACGCTTCAAAACGAACCAGAGGAGCCTGAGCAGTCTTTTCTTTTTTGTTCTGCATGCACTGAGTCAGCAAGAAAATGCTGGTGACAGTGAATGCGGTGATGAGCAGAATCTTCCTGTATTTGCTAAATGTTATCATGGAAACAGTAAAAATGAAAAGGGTTACAAATATGCAACCCTTTTCAATCTTTCGAAAAATGCCGGCTAATGCTTGTTAGTGTACAAAGCTTGCACGTCAGCTGCCGAAAGCACTACACCAAATAATCTTAATTGGTCCAGGGCTCCGCCGAAAGGCGACATCCAGGAATTGTCAGCATAAGTTCCCTGCACACTAGCTGCCTGCTGAAATCCTCCCAGAACCAGAACATTTGGATCTATGAAATGGATCTGCGGAATGGTGTGCTGCTCCCATTGTGATCCGTCAATATATAAAGTATAGGTCGAGTCGGAGTTCTGGTAGGTGACTGCGAGGTGATGCCACTTGTTGTCATACATATGCGGAATTCTTTTAGGTCCATCATGGCCGAGGAAATTTCCGACGAGAACTATCGTCAATCGCATTGAATCGGAAGTACTGGTTTCGTGGTCGGCAAAAATGGTAATATTGCCCCAAAAATCACTGCTCCTGGCAAATGCAAGCATCCCATCGGCATTGTTATGATCTTTTTTGGAAGTATCTCCCGCATTAAACCAAAGAGAAACGCTGAAGTCAGTCTGGCTGCCCAGGTCATTTGCACTTGGCCAACTGATAAATCCTTTATTCGTTTGGTCGAAAGTAGCTGCCTGGCCACTGACACCCTGAACATAGGTAACATTATTATCAGTACCAAAATTTGCACGAATGCTATCAACACTAGAACCGTCTAATGCTGCAAAGAATTTAAGCGGACCACCAGGGGGGTTTGTATCTTTTGGAAAGTTACCCAAGTTAGGGCGTGTCATTTTCTGGCAAGCGGCAAATACCATCCCCAAAACCAGAATCAGCATCCCGCACTTGGAAAATTTATATTTGTACATGGATAATATTTTGATGTTTGATTAAATATTGATTCTAGTAATTGGGATTTTGTACCAATACCCCGCCCGATAAGTCAATGGCTGGCTGCGGAATTGGATATAAGGCATTTCGCGGTTGGTATCCCAGACCTCCAAGAGCGGAAACTGCATCTCCCCATCTTACCAGGTCATAGAACCGATAACCTTCCATCGCCAATTCAAATCTCCTTTCATTTTTAATCGCCGTCCGCATCTGGGCCTGACTTGTGAATGGAATAGGCGGAACGATTGCTCTTCCTGGCCCGAGGTTTCCACTGGCTCTATTCCTGATCAGTTCAAGATTGGCGGCAGCTGTTGCCCCATCTCCCAGTTCATTGGAAGCTTCAGCTAACATCAAAATCACATCGGCATAGCGAAGTATTCTGTGATTGATCCAGTCTGCACCTCCCGAAGCATTTATTTCACCTGTAAATGCGCGCATTTGAGGATCTGAATAAACCTTCTTATTCCAATATTTCTGTTCGACATGACCTGCAGCTCCGAGCGCATCATAAGGTGGCAGCGTGGCTCCGTATCCTCCCAGTGCCGGACCGCCGTCAGATTGACCTGAGAATAAAATTGTCATTTGTTTGCGGGGATCCGTATTGTCCCAGGCACTAACCAGTACGTCTGTTGGAGTGTTCCAACCCCATCCAAGATTCCACGACAGATCTGCACCACCCTGGCGGACATTCTGGCAAGTACCCCACGGTACGCCATGATAATTTGTTCCGTTTGCGCCAATACTCGACTGCATTTCAAAGATGGACTCCGGACCATTTTTCCCAGCACCATTCAATCCATCTTTCCAGATGTCTGTGAAATTTGGGCTGAGTGAATAAGCCCCTGAGTTGATCACAGCGTTACACAGAGAAACGACAGAATCCCATTTTTGACGGAAAAGGTATGTCTGTGCCCATAACGTAAGGGCAGCCCCACGGGTCAACCGACCAGGGAATTGATTGTTTCCCGCCACTTCCCAATTTAGGGGAAGATATTTTGACGCAACATTCAAATCTGAATCCATCAAGGCATACAACTCGGCGGCTGGAGATTTTGGACGAATACCTTCGGCCGCATTTACGAAATAAAAATCGATCTTAGGTACATCTCCGTAAGCTTTAACCAAATCAAAATATGAGTAGGCTCTAAAAAAGCAGGCTTCACCAACGTTGCGAAGCGACGCTTCGTCAGTGACTTTCAATGAGTCTGCGGTAAACAATTCCTTATTGGCGAGGTTGATCATAGTAAAGTGATCATTCCAATAAGTATTGGTGGCCCAGTCGTCCTTTGTATATTTAAAAGTTTCAAATTCAGCATTGACTTCCGCACCGTCAGTCAAGCTGCTTCCTTTTTGCTCATCATCACCGCGAATGCTGTTAAAATCAACCCAAGGAAGGGTAGAGAAACCTGCGTTTTGAAGTGAACTATAGAGACCAAAACTTTGTGCTTCAAGTGCCCCTTGTTGGTAGTCAGCATAGGTTGCAAAGAGAGGTTTCCTATCAAGATATTTCTTACAACCTGAAATGGTCACTAACAACACAGGAAAAGTGAGAAGCAATAACCAGGATGTTTTCTTAATCTTTTTCATAATTTCTTTTTCTTTAATCGTTAAAAACTTACGTTGAGACCGAAAGTTGCTACTACAGGAAGTGCGCCATTTGCCTCATCGTATCCGGAGCTGGTGGCAACACCACCGAATTCGGCCGTATATCCCGAATTATGCTTCCAGGTTTTAAGGTTTTGAACATTGAAGAATATTCTAAGATCTTTCAATTTTGCTTGAGTGATCATACTCTTGGCAAAAGAGTAAGACAATTGTATATTTCTGATTCTGAAATAACTTCCATCTTCTATATTATACGTAGAACCTACGTAATTGAACCGGTGTGCAGCGCTTAATATGGGAGTCCAGTTTGAAGTACCTGGTCCATGCCACCTGTCCAGCTTAAATGAAGGATAATTGACTCTTTGGAAGGGCGACTCAAGTGATCCCCAAATTCTGAATACTTCATTTCCGTAAACGCCGCCCATGTCTATTGATAGTGATAACCCCTTGTAATTTGCTGTGATATTTCCCCCATACATGAAGTCGGGCATGGGGTTTCCAATATTTGTTCTGTCATCAGGAGTAATTTTTCCGTCACCATTTACGTCTTTAAATTTCAGGTCACCAGGTCCATAATCGCCTAATGAGGAGGCAATGGGAGACTTCAGTTTGTCTGCATAGCTTTGATAAATTCCCTCTACTATATAACCTTTAAAGAAGCCTATAGGTTCCCCGGCTTTTGTTTCACTTAGCGCTTCACCATTATTGGCTCTGCCTACATCGATCACTCCACCTGGAAGATCCCGGGCCAGGCTTATCACTTTGTTCTTCATAAATGTGATGTTCCCTGCCACTGAGAAGGAGAAATCCCTTGTCACGGATTGATTCCATGTAGCGGCAACTTCCAAACCCCAGTTTCTTAGTTCGCCTCCATTAATCACTTCGTCAGGAAATCCTATCGCAGCTCTGCTAACATAGGTCATCATATTTCTTGTGTCCTTATTATAATAGGTGATTTCACCGTGCAAGCGATTTTTTAAAGTATTAAACTCGATCCCGCCTTCATATGAGAAAACTGTTTCCCATTTGAGATTTGGATTCGCTTGGTATTTTGGCGTTGCTGCATTATAGAAAGTCGTTCCAAATACAGCACCTACGCCGGGTTGAACGCCAGGATAGTACGGATAGGGCAGTGGCGTTAGTTGTTCGTTATAAGTATCTACTCCGGCAAATACGCTCTGATTGCCCAGCTGTCCAATAGAACCTTTTACCTTCAGGTAATCAAATATGTGCTGGTTATTCATAAAATCTTCTTTCGTTGGCTCCCATGCAGCGCCAACTGCCCAGAAATTCTGGTGACGATTTTGTGGAGGGATCTGCGAAGAACCATCATCGCGGAAAGATGCGTTTAGATAATATTTCCCTTTGTAATTGTATAGCGCACGGGCTAACCAGGATGCGGTTGTGTACTCATACTGATTCGAATATGTTTTGGTGCCATCACTTGCCAACGTCGGGTCTACTACTCCAAAACCGGTGTTTATATACCAAAACCTTGGATCGTTTGGTATGGGAACTGAACCTGCTCCTGTTGGTTGTACCAACAGCATTTGTCTCTGGAAATAGCCAAAATAATAAGTCGTGAAACCTCCCGTAACAGTTAGATTATGATCGCCAAATGCTCTTTTGAATGTCAAGATATAATCCTGCTGCCATTTCCTTGTGTCATTGTCATTTTCTAACAATTTGGTCTGCTGGCTATATAAATAGGGAGTATTATTGACGGGATTATAAGCATAATAAAGTGGCGTATAAGTTCTTTGATTTTGATGTGCAAGGTCACCATACAAAGTAGCCCTGGCCGTAAAATATTTGAGGAAGGCTACTTCACCGTACACGCTTCCCACCGTCCTATAAGTATAGTCAATTACTTTGTTCCAGGTGTTTTCAATTTCAAGAACAGGATTGACCACACCTGAATTTTGCAAAGCTGTATTTAATCCGGACCAGAGATTTTGGGTGATGGTGTCTGTTCCATAAGGGTCTTGCACCCTGAACTGTTTGGTTCCGGAAGATACCATGGGAACTACCTTTCTGGCATCATCAAGTCTATGTGTTCCATCATAAGGATTCTGTTGCCGCGATCCGGCGAAATTAACACCTACTCTCACGGCCTTGTTGATTCTGAATTCATCACTCATTGATACCAAAATTCTTTGCATCCTTTCGCGGATAACAATTCCTTCGTCGTTGATATATCCAACGCCCAAATTGAACCGGTTCTTTTCGCTACTTGCAGCCACACTCAAATTGGTAGAACTGAATTGCGCTGTGCGGGTCACTGCATCGATCCAATCAGTATTCGCAGTTAGCCCTGTGTAATCGTACGGTTGCGTGATACCGTTATTTGCGTTTTCTTCCGCAAACAGCTCTTTGAACTGATCAGCGTTAACCAATTTAATTTTATCCACTAATTTCTTGACACCAAAGTTGGTGTTTAAGTTGATGACAGTTTGTCCAGCCTTTGCTCTTTTGGTAGTTATAGCAATGACTCCTGTGGCACCCTTCACACCGAAAATCGCCAGTGATGAAGGATCCTTCAGGATTTCCATGGATTCAATATCATTTGGGTTGAGGTAGTCGATATTATCCTGGAATATTCCATCCACTACATAAAGCGGATGTACCTGGCCAATACTAACTGTTCCGCGTATGCGAATGTCCGGCTCCTTGCCTGGTGTCGGATAGTTGACTACATACAATCCAGGGACTTTGCTTTGCAGCGAGGACACAGGATTGGGATTAGGTTTGTCTGCTACTTCTTTTCCATCAATTTTTACGATGGAGCCTGTGAGGTCTCTCTTAGTTGCCGTACCATATCCAATCACCACCACCTGGTCCATGACCCTATTGGAAGAAACCAATTTGACATTGATCACCGATTGGCTATTGACAGGCACATCGACAGTATTATAGCCGATATAAGAAACTACCAGATGGCCTTTTTCAGGAACAGTCAAAGTGAAATTTCCGTTGTTGTCTGTGGTAGTTCCTACCGTGGTACCTTTCAGGGAAACTGAGACTCCCGAGAGTGGTTCCCCATTTTCTCCAGTTATCTTCCCAGTAACGCGGATATCCTGGATCGTCAATGCACTTGATAGCACTACGATCAGGTTATTCTCAAGCATTTTATAGGTGAGATCTGTCCCGGCAAAAAGATTCTTCAGCACGTCTTTAATTTCTGAATCCGTTACGTCAATGCTGATCTTTTTGCGGACGTCCGCCAGGCGACTGTTATATAGGAAACGGTATTCACCCTGGTTTTCAATTGAGTTCAACGCCTTGGCTATCTCGACCTGCTTCAATTTTAACGAAATTCTAGCCTGCCCATCCACCTTCGCCGAAACCTGCATGGAGGCCATGAAAATCAATAGAAAGGTTAGTTTCATAACCAAAAGAGCTTTTTTAATGGCATGAGGACTGGCGCCCCCAATCCTTAATTTTTTTTTCATACTTTTAATCTTAGTGGG
>PSRA01000237.1 GCA_003175695.1 Bacteroidota bacterium
GAATACTCAACGCCTATATCCATTTTGTCCGTTGGCTTATAATGCACACTTCCGTATGCATTCAGGAAATTATAGTTGGAATTGGGACGCCATCCATCGCTAGTACGATAATTAAAGTAGGCGGAATAAGTAAATTTTCCCTTTGCCCCGGCAATTGCGTTAAATGAATTGAATGTACTGAATGAGCCGTAAGTTTGCTGTGTTTCAAACCCCAATACTTTTGTAGTATCAGGTTTTTTAATTACATAATTGAGCATGCCGCCAAACTGAGGCCCATATTGAAGAGCGGCAGATCCCCGGATTATTTGAATCTGTTGCACGGCTTCCAGCGGAGGATTGTACATGGCTTCAGGATAACCATATAAATCATTATTAACATTGTAGCCATTCTGATTTACATTGAATTCCCACGATCGGTGAGGACTTAATCCCCTTGCAGCTACGCTAATTTGAGTGCCCGAACCGTCCAACTCCCAGCAAGTAATACCCGGTACTCTTGAAAACACATCTCTGGCTCTATTCTGCGCAAAATCTGCATTCATACTGTCAAGCAGGAGAACCTCATTTTTTTTACCTGAATAAATATTTGTTCCACTGATTTCAGGTAATCGGGCGACGTTGGTTCTTCTGCCTCCATATACTTCAACACTTGGAATTTCAATAGCACTTGCCTGAAGCGCATAGGAATATTCGACAGTCGCATTTTTTATTATGATTATATCCCGCTTAACAGATTGATAACCTATGTGCGAAATTATAATGCGGTAACTACCGGAAGGGATGTTACTGATTACGTATTCGCCATTGGCGTTTGTGGTCGTGCTAAATTTTGTTTTATCAAGGATAATATTCACTTGAGGCAAAGGCGATTTTCCATTGTCGGTAATGCTGCCCTTAATATTTCCTGTCGACTGAGAATGTGCATTTTCCGTTAAGCAGAACAACATAAAAAGCGGGTATAAGATCTTTGGTTTCATAAAATCTGCTTTCATTCTTTGTCCGCTATGTTTACAAATAAGTACCGATGTTTAAAAAATTACCGTCTTTTTTTGATTTCTCATAAGCCTGATAGTCGTTATATTTATAAAGATATGACGATATGCCTAACTTAAAGACTAGTTATATGAATTGAGGCGTGGGATTGTATTAATTTTCCAGCTGTACCTGAAATACGAGATTCAAACTAAGAAATGCGAAAATCAAACATCAATATTTTGAAGCTCTGCTCTTTAACATCCACAGAATAACGATTGTTTAGTTATTACAATCGTCTTTAGTTTCAGTAATAGTAATAGCAAACTTTCCAGCTGTAAATTCCACGAGTAAATAAGTTCGTTATATCCTCTAAGAAATAATGCATCACAAGAGGAGGCGGTTTTTTATCGATTTAGTCGTTTGGTCTCATTTTTCAAAAATTGCTCAAATCTTTTTCGTAACGACCGGTGATAGATGATTAGTTTTTTTGCTTCATCCGTCACGAGTGTGCCGCCACCTTTTTTGCCACCAGACTGAGTTATTACCAAAGGGCGTGCCGTCATTCTATTCGCAGAATCAATAATCGCCCAGGCTTTTTTGTATGACAATCCCATAGCACGGGCAGCCTTGATTATTGAACCTTCCTTCTGAATCAACTCCAATAATTCGACCGGGCCAGGACCGAAGAATTTTTTCCCTTTGCATTCAATCCATAGCTTTCCTCCGACTTGAAATGGTAGTCCCCTGTGCTGTAGTGATTTAATAGTAACTGCTGACATGATCGATGAGTTTAAGGATAACTTTAACGGTAAGCAATATAATTTAAGGTATTTTCAGCTTTTCAATTCCGGATTTGGTATTAGGAAGGGTTACAGGATGCAAGGACTAGAACCTGCAGATTGATACCTTAGGTTACATTCTGTGGACTAGGATTTCCAATACTCCGGACGAGGTTTTCCAATGTCATAGCATGATATCAGTTACACCTATAAAGATTATTACTTCATTTGCACTCCTTTTGTTTGGACAGCAAATGGTTGCCCAAAGGAACATTTACGCACAAGAAATCATGGCAGGCATCTCCAACATCGGACGGACTAACAGCAATGCATATCTTACTCCCGGTGACCGGAGTTACATTGTTGGAACACAGGACGGAAATTTCCCCGATTTGGGTTCTCATGTGACCGGAGAAATGGGCGGCCTTTGGATGCCACCGGTTAAATTGTTAGATGGATTTTGGGTCAAACTCTCAGATGCCACTGGAAGACGGGAGACCTGGTTAAAAGAGGCCAGGGAATTTATAAACTATCCATACGGCAACAAGTTTGTTTATCCCTCAATCGATGACATCGAGGTGGAGCGCCTTCAGTATTGCCCCCGGCAAACGGAAGGGGCCGTTATTCAATTTAAGTTTAAAAACACTTCCACTCAACCACGTGATTGTCGATTTTCATTTGTCGTCAAGACGGATCTCAGTCCCGTCTGGTTTTCAAAAGAAAATAACATTACTGATGCGCCTGATTCCATTCATTGGGTCGAAGATAAAAACTTGTTTATCGCAAACGACACAAAACATCCATGGTTTGTGGTATGGGGGTCTTCCCTTCCTGCCATCAGCCACGATGCGGATGCGGTTGCGCCCGTTCAAACCAGGGGATTGGGCAAGGCCGCTTCGACTACTTATCGCCTGCAGTTAAAGCCACATGAAACAGTAACCGCAGTATTTGTGGTGAGCGGTTCCGACAAAGACCTTGTGACGGCGCAAAATAATTATGAGATGGTCCTAAAAAATCACAACCAGCTATTAGAGGAGAAAGAACAACAAAGTGTGGCCATCATCAATCGCGCAAGAGTAGTAATTCCCGATAAAAAATTTGAGCAAGCGTATACATGGGGAAAGCTGAACACCGAATGGCTGGTCAGTGAACTTCCCGGAATCGGTCGTTTTTTGGGGGCCGGTGCAGTTGAGTATCCCTGGCTTTTTGGCTGCGATAACACATATGCAGTACAGGGTGTGGTGGTTTCAGGCGATCCGGACCTGGCTCAGTCAACCCTGCGCACACTAAAGAGAGTGTCCGAAAAGGAAAATGGAAATGGAAGAATCATTCATGAAATGTCGTCAAACGGCTTCGTGTACAATAAAGGCAATGTCCAGGAAACGCCGCATTTTGCAGTTGCCGTCTGGAAAGTTTTTAACTGGACAGGAGATACTTTGTTTCTTAAGGAAATGTATCCTTACATTAAAAAAGGGCTCAACTGGCTGCTGACGGAAGAAGATAAGGACAAGAATATGTTTCCGGAAGGCAATGGCATCATGGAGGTAAAAGGGCTCGATGCTGAACTGATCGATGTTGCTGTATATACGCGGCAGGCATTGGAAGCGGCGTCCAAAATGGCAGCAATACTTGATGAGCCTGAACGGCAAAAAGAGTACACTACAAAGGCATCTGTTCTCAAAAACAAAATCAATACCCAATTTTGGGATGAGTCTGAAGGAAGCTTTTGTGATTTCTATGGAACCAGGGAACAGGCATTGTCGGTTGCCCAGGGAGCTATCGAACAATTGAAAATTGGTCATTCAAATAAAACCGATTCTGGGCACATCGCGGAACTTCAACACTACTATGAAAAGCTCATTCAGCATATTTCCGGTTTTCCTGCTGGCACCGAGAAAGGCTGGTTCACAAATAAAAACTGGGTCATCAGTACGCCGCTTGAAATGCAGCTTGCTCCGCCGGACAAAGCCGTGCGACTTTTAAATAAGGTACGATTGGAACATTGCGGTGAATACGGGCCTTATCTGTCAGCTGTCGAAAGGCGACACATGATGACAATTTCAACAGGCGTTCAGGCACTGGCAGAATGTGCCTATGGTCGGACAGATGAAGCGATGTGGTACGTAAACAAAATTGTTCAAACGTTCAACCGCGCATTACCAGGCTCGATTTCGGAAATGATGCCCGACTACGGATGCCCTGTGCAAGCCTGGACAATCTATGGATTGGCCTCTCCCCTGGTCACCTACTTCCTCGGCATCAATCCGGATGCATACAACAAATCAGTTGTCCTCTCGCCTCATCTGCCGCAAGGCTGGAACAATGCTGCCATTTATGACTTACCGGTCGGTAATAATATGATTTCGTTTGACATAAAAAAACACGATGGAAATGTCACCTATTACCTGACATCGGTTGACTGCGATTGGGCATTCAAGTTAGTAATCAAGGGTCTTGCAGGCAAGAGATACGTGCTGAATGGAAAAGTTATCAGCGCTACGACAGATGAAATTGAACTCAAGGGAAAGACAAATAAGGTTACTGTATTGTTATGATAATTTCAAGGAAAAACTCACACGGGGTTGTGATGCGAGACCTGTTTCATCCCTGCTCTCTTTTGTGAACCAGATTTTTTTTTCTCAGGTTGTTCATTTTGTTTCCCATCAGATTCTCGTCATTGAGATCCTATAAAACAAAGTATTAGTTAGGAGCTATAGACTGAGGATATGCTGGCCGCTAATTGTGGTTCGACCGAAGCTAATTTGGGCACCGTATGCCATGAGTAAGGTAAAAAACAAATGCGAATTGGCGGATAAAAAGTGCCATGGTTCTGATTGGGCCGGTGGCGAACAAATCCGGAAGTCAAACTTGTTATATTCCACTCCAATCACTCTCGCGACCTCCGATACACGTTTTTTTACTATCCGCAAAGGCAACTTCTGAATCGAAAAACCTTACGCAGTCCATGGCCAATGTATGACCTGAAAATCAAACATTTTTAAAATCACGTTGATTTGTAGTAAAAAAAAGCTAGCTTTAGCTACCGAACGGATTTTCCTTCGAGATCTTTACATTGCATTGGATGGCAGTTGGACTAAATAAGCCCAAGAATTAGCAAAACCATTCTTCTCCCAAATAATATCACGTCAACAATTCCTTACTACTCCTTTATTCTTTTTTACCAGACCCTTATCAGTGGTATTTACGGCCAATTCTCAGGAATTTGAGTAGCATATAACGAGTTAAAGGTTGTCGCTAATGTAAAAACTTATTACTTCCTCGACTTAAAAAATGTGAATATGAAATCGGTTGATTTAATCATAATTGATGACGACGCAGAGGAACTTTTCATCATGGAAGGCGCAATGAGGTCGGCAGGACTCTTCGCGAGTACCATGGGGATATCTTCCTTTAAAGACCTGGTTAATTTTCTTTTCTCAATCAAGGAACCAAAAGATTATCCTTCCCTGATCCTTGCGGATTACGATATGCCGAAGATGAATGGCGAACAAGTTTTCAATTGGTTACAAAAATATCCCAATTTCAAAAAAATTCGATTTGCCATGTATTCCTCTTTTATGAATGAGAGTTTGAGACAAAAGCTGTACAACGCAGGTGTGTATCACACTTTTGAAAAGCCTTATTCGGATGCTGATCTGAAAAAACTTGTCGAAAAAATACAAGCCATTGTTTCAGGAAAAGAAAGTTTGATTTGAATCTGACATTCAAATACTTCTTACAAGTTTTCCAATCTGTAGGAGATAAGGCTCAAACAAATACCCACCATTCAGATACTTGCCAGCTCTAAAGCTTCCCGGCAGTGGCATGATTTTTCTGGTCACAAGTTAAAGTTGGGACGCAAAATATTTACGCCCAAATTGTTTACTCTAAAAATTCATACATATGTTACGCTGGACAGTTATTTTTCTGGTTATCGCGATAATTGCCGGTATCTTCGGTTTCTTCGGTATTGCTGAAAGTGCAGCCGGTATTGCCAAGGTCCTGTTTTTTATTTTTATTGTGCTTTTCGTCCTTTCGCTGATTTTTAGAGGGAGGGGGACAGTTTAATTGAAACGCCGAATATGGTGAAGACATTCTAGCGCGTTTTATTTATCTTGTTATCGCGATCCTTATCTCAGGATTACTATTCTTCTTTTTTGATTTTCTCAGGAGCTTGCACTTCGTCAATGGAATGTGATTGTTGCGGGCTGTTTTCATTTTTTGCCATCCTGCTGAGTTGGTCATAATATTTCTGAATAGTTTTCATTTCTTCTTCAGACATATTTTCCACATTTACCAGGCGGTTGCTGGCTAAATCATGAGCAGCGACCAATTCATTTAGTTTCAGCTGAATCGCATGAGAATCTTTATTCTGCTCCTTTTGAATTATAAATACCATCAGGAAAGTTATAATTGTGGTCGCTGTATTAATAAATATCTGCCAAGCTTGCGAAAAATGAAAAAAAGGACCTGATATGGCCCATATCAATATCAGAAAAAGTGCGACAACAAAAGCGGGGGTGCTGCCAGTTGCCTTAGTGACCGAATAAGAGAATCGTTCAAAAAACGGTTTGCCATTCTCTTCTTTTTTTGCTTTCATAGAAAACAATTTGATATTTTCTAAATATTCAATTCAATCTGCCGGATCCATCTCTAAAATTCAATCTTATCATTTTGTTTGTTCTTTTTATCCTTAGCTACAGAATTTTTTAAGATAAATGTTTGAAAGCTTTTTTTAAGTGGAGTTTTCGGGTTGCTTTTTTGTATAAAATTGACTGAATTTTCCAACGCCGGGTAAAGTTCTTCCTCCTTCTGCTGATTTTTTTTGCCATAGCCAAATGTCGCTTCGCTGATTTTTGATTCCTTTATTATCTACCAAGAGCTTGAAATTTTTAAAAAAAAATCAGGTCTTCAAAACTTCTTCTCCTATCATCAAAAATTTTAAACAATCGGGGTATATGTTCCACAGACTACGACGCAATAAGAATGAAAAGAATGTGGCCGGTGATGGAAAGCCCGGCAGACTTCTGTGAGGGGTACAATGGCCCCGCGTCAATGGTGTTTTCAATTTGTATTTTGGAGTCCCGAACAGATCTTTACCTGGTTAAAGCAATATCCAAAATTTAAAAAAATTCGATTTGCCATTTACTCTTCATGTATGAATGAGAGCCTGAAACAAAAGCTTTACAACGCAGGTATGTATTATACTTTTGAAAAACCGTGTTCGCATGCTGATTTGAAAAAACTTGCTGATAAAATACAAACCGTTGTTTCAGGAAAAGAAAGTTTGATTGATTTCTGTCATTCAAATACTTCTCGGAAGGTTTCCCTTTCCTGTCATTTTCATCACCGCATCGCGATTCAGTCAATCGTCCTATTGGTTCCTCTCAAAATTAGCATAAGGACAAAAAGCACGATGAAAATAAAAAACAGAACCTTCGCAATACCAGCCGCACTGGCAGCAATTCCGAAGAAACCAAAAGCAGCAGCTATGATAGCAATAACCAGAAAAATAAGTGCCCAACGTAACATATACATGAATTTTTACAGTTAACTAAATGGGCTAATCGCGTAATGTCTAGTGTCTTCATTTTACCTTGTGACCAGAAAAATCATGCCACGACCAAAAGCTTTGAACCTGTCAGTTGAAGTGATTGAGTTGACTTGACCAACCAAAGTTCTCTCCCTTCCTCTCATTTATTTTTGGCGCTCTGGCTATTCTCATTCTTTTTGCTTTTGTTGTCGTCCTTATCTTTCTTATTTTTCTTGTCGTCCTTATTTTTCTTATCATCCTTCTTCTTATCCTCTTTGTTTTTAAACGGGGAATGCTCGTAAGATGCTTTTAGAATCGTTTCCGGTTGCTTTTTGTTATTGAGCTCATTAATATTCACGGAATTCTCCAGTGCCGGGTAAAGCGCTTGTATAAACGCATTTTGTAAAACCTCTCCGATAATAAACCAGACATTTATGTCCGGTTTATTATAATTTCCTTCAAATTCTGCCTTAGTGGCAAGCTGATCTTTACTATGATTTTTGAAAACCCAGGCCACGGCGCCCACTACTGCTTCCCAGGCAAGTTTAAGCGGTTGATCCTTATCCTTTTTCCAATTGACTACTTTGAGGTCTTTTATAATCGGCTTGGTATAACCAATGATCCTGTGATTTTTAGCTGCCGCTTCGGTATAAATACTGATCGTTCCCTGTTTAACGTCCAGTTTCGCATAAGCCTCAAGGAAGTTATTCAGATTGGTTATATCGAGAGATACCAGTTCAGCTTTCGCATCAAAAGTAGGAACGTCATTCAGTGCATCAATCTTCATATGCAGGTTAGCGTGACCACCATATACTGATGCCGTGCCTTCTACTGTTGATGGGAGAAATTCCTTTTTATGTTTGGCATTGGAAAGATTCTCTGCGAGAATGTGGATGTCCTTCGCGTAGATATTCACCTTGGGAGAACTATGAAAGTCCCTGTAATGGATGTAACTGTTATTGATCTCAAACCTGTTTAGTTTCAAAGGCATTAAATCACCCACCACGTCCGTCCATTTTTTACTGATTTTAGTTTGCGAGGTTGCCTCAGTCGGTCCCTTAACAAAATTTAGCACCGCATGGTCTACGATGATCTTGCCCACAATCCTACCATGAAATAATGCCGACCATTCGAGAGACAGATCAATCACATCCGCGGAAAAAAAAGGGACTGGAATCTTCCCGTTTATTTTGTCAAGTTTGAGGTCCTTGATCGTGTATGCTCCACGAATTAGTGCTACGTCAATATCATCAACATGCCCCCTGTAATCGGGAATTTTAGTCAATTCCCTGTTGACTACCTTTAGTAAAACATAAGGAAGAGCGATTCTCGCTGCAATCACTAAAACTAAGAATGAACCAATAATGATCCATATGATCTTCTTCCTTCTGCTGATTTTTTTTCCTGCCATAACCAAATGTCACTTCGCTGATTATTGATTTCTTTCCTTTCATATACGGCTAGAAAATTTTACAAAAACATTGATCAAATCTTCAAAAACTTACTTTTTCCATCGTCTAAGAATTTGAACAAATGGGGGTAAATGTTCCACAAGCTATGATACATGATGAGATTGGGAACGAGTCCTTCCTGCTCTTCAGGCACCCTTTTTCTTTGGCACTTTGCTTCCCTGTTTTCTCGCTTCAGAAAGCCCGATGGCAATGGCTTGCTTTCTGCTTTTTACTTTTTTTCCGCTCTTGCCACTCTTGAGCTTTCCCTCTTTCATTTCATGCATGGCTCTTTCTACTTTGTTGCCCGCACCCTTTGAATACTTAGCCATAAAATTTCATTTAAACTTTAATGATGTTTGATTCTTCAAGAATATATTCAAAATTGTAGCCATGGGCTTGCAAAGACTGCTGGCACTAATTTGTATCCGATCCGGAAAAACTGTTTGTAGGAATGGACCTTCGCTCATACTATCCTTACTGGCTACTGGATAAAAGTATTCCCGCCATCTATCCCTCTCTTCTTCAGAACATAACTGCAGATGTAACGATCATCGGTGCGGGCATTAGCGGAGCAATAGCGGCCTGGTACCTGAGAAATTCAAGCGAGAAAGTGTTAGTGGTGGATAGAAGACATGCCGGTATGGGAAGCACTGCTGCAAGCACCGGCCTACTGCAATATGAGATCGACACACCGCTTGCCCGGCTGCAGACCCTGGTAGGCATTTCAAATGCGAACAAAAGCTATATCCTTTGCTCGCAGGCTATTACCGAGCTAACTAAAATATGTAGGAGATTTCCTGCTTCGGAATTTGAAATGCGACCCAGTCTGCAATACGCGTCTTCATTAAGAGATGCTGGTTGCCTCAGAAAAGAATTCGAACTCAGAAAGAAAATAGGAATTGACCTTGAACTCCTTGACGAGAGAGAAATTAAATCCAGGTTTGGTTTCTCCAAATCTGCCGGGCTACTTTCAAAAAACGCAGCGGAAGTCAATGCATTTGGCCTGACACACTCTCTACTGCAATATTGCAGCGGAAAAAATGCCGAAGTATATGATCACACTGGCATCAAAGGCATTCGCAGAGTAAAGAAACAATTCGAGCTGTTCACGGCAAATGGGGTGAGAATAAAAACCCGAAAAATAATCATTGCCTGTGGATATGAATCCAAAAAATATTTACCCCGAAAATTCGACCAGCTACATACTACATATGCTGTAGTAACTGAGCCCGTCGCACGTGAGGCATTATGGTACAATAAAGCTGTAATCTGGGAAACTTCTTCCCCCTATCTATATATAAGGACGACCAGGGATAACCGAATCCTGGTAGGCGGAAAAGATGATGATTTTTCAGGTTCTTTCAAACGCGACAAAGCGATGCCACGCAAAGCAAAAATGCTTGCGCATTCTTTTTCGAAATTATTTCCACACATTCCTTTCATCATTGACTACAATTGGGCGGGCGCATTCGGCTCGACAAAGGATGGCCTGCCTTATATCGGAGAGCTCGCTGGCAAACCAAATATTTATTTTGCGCTCGGCTTTGGAGGCAACGGCATTTTATTCAGTGTAATTGCAGGGCAGATTATCCGAGACCTTATCTACGAGAAGAAAAATGAGCATGCAGATATATTCAACTTTTCAAGATAGTGACCTAAAAAAAATCCTGAAAAGAGGAGGGCCGGCTTTTTGCTCTTATCAACATAAATTTATTTATGCTCCAAAGGGACGGTGCCTGCATAAGTTTATGGCAAGACCATACACAGTCATACCAGATCAAAAATAATAACCCGGGTGACCGGAAATTTGATGTTGTTATTGTCGGCGGCGGCATAACGGGTGTAAGTACAGCCCTCTTGCTACAAATAGAAGGAAAAAAATGTGCTCTGCTCGAGTCAAACAGTCTTTGCTTTGGCACAACCGGCGGCACGACGGCCCATCTCAATACGGTTCTCGATACCCCCTACTCTGCCATCAAAAGAAATTTCGGAAATGAAAATTGTTCGCTGGTTGCAAATGTCGCAAAGGAGGCCATCCAACTTATCAAAAAAAATATAGATCTGTATCAAATCAATTGCGGATTTGAGGAAACTTCTGCTTTTCTATTCTCACAAAATAAAAACCAGTCAAAAGAACTGGAAGGAATTTACAGGTCCTGCAAAGAACTAAATATACCCATAAAAAAAGCAAAACAGATACCTGTCCCCCTTGCATTTAAAAACGCCCTTGAAATAAAAAAGCAGGCAAAATTCAATCCTACCCATTATGTTATGGCACTTGCAAAGGAGTTTGAAAAGGCAGGTGGTATCGTAATGGACAATTGCCGGGTGAGCGGGTCCACAACAGACGTTCATTCCATTGAAACATCGCAGGGCGTTTTCACGGCAGATTACCTCATTTATGCTACGCATATTCCACCGGGATTAAGTGTTCTTAATTTTCGCTGTGCACCCTACCGGTCTTACGCCATGGCGGTCAGACTCAGGGAAAATTATCCTTCGGAATTGATTTATGACATGTACGATCCTTACCATTATTACCGGACACAAAAAATCGGGCGAAAAAATTATTTCATCGTCGGCGGCGAAGACCACAAAACCGGGCATCAGGAGGATACCCAAAAGTGCTTTATCAATCTTGAAAACCATATCAGGAAATATTTTGACGTGCAGGAGATTTCACACCGTTGGTCATCGCAGTATTTTGAGTCTGTTGATGGGCTGCCTTATATTGGGCAATTGCCGGGCAAGGACGAAAATATACTGGTAGCAACCGGCTTTGGAGGAAATGGAATGATCTATAGCCAGGTCGCCACCATGGTATTTGCCAGTCTTATTTTGGACGGACAGGATCAGTTAATAAAGCTTTTTGATCCGGGTCGCCACAAGCCCATAGCCGGGTTTAAAAATTTTGTCAAAGAAAATACAGATGTGCTGCAAGATTTTCTGTCCAAACTGGTCCCTGCAGAAAAATTACAAGAATATGATGATCTCCAGGTTGATCAGGCTAAAATTGTCAAAACAGATGATGGCACTGTCGCGATTTACAAAGACAGATCTGGAAATTTTCACGCGATCAATCCAACCTGTACGCACATGCATTGTAATGTGATCTGGAACGCCGCCGAAAAAAGTTGGGACTGTCCATGTCATGGGGCAAGGTATACGATAGACGGGCAAGTGCTGACAGGGCCGGCAGACATGGATTTGAAAGTAGTGAGACTGCAAGCATTGGAAGAAACAACAGAAAAGCAAGCATGAGATGCAGCACTTTTTAATTGTGACAACTTATGGATGATGGCCCGGTTTTTTTATGAACCGACTAAAAGTAAATATATGTTCACAGTCGATATTGTTATCGAGACGCCGAAAGGAAGCGCGCTGAAGTATGATTATGATCCCACCACGCATTTTTTTAAGCTAAAAAAAATCCTTCCTTCCGGGATGGTATTTCCTTATGATTTTGGATTTATTCCCGGTACAAAAGGCGAAGACGGGGATCCGCTGGATATTATCATGATTTCCGAATTTGCCAGCTTTCCCGGATGCGTGATTACCTGTAAAATTATCGGTGGTTTTAAAGCGGAGCAATCAGAAGAGAAAGGCAAAAAGAAAATGATCCGCAATGACCGTTTTTTTTCCATACCAAAGTGTTCGCAGATATTGAAGAATATCAAAACCCTGGGCGATCTGCCTTTGGAGACGGTGAATGAGTTGGAAGATTTTTTTATTGACTATAACAGAATTGAAGGAAAGGAATTTCATGTGCTTGAAAAACTTGATTCGCATGAGGCAAAGAAGATTATTGTGAATAACAACCACAAGAACGAAAAGAAAGTAGTTGGTGACGAGGAGTCTGGTAAATTGCAGTGATGAGCCTCGCGAATTTTCAAAAATCTGCGCAAAAAAGACTGCAATCAAATCTTCGTGTTGAGGTATCGGCTCCACGGAATAAAATCAAGCCCGCTTACCATCGCTGTTCCCGAAATGGTACAATTTTTTAAATCCATAATCAGTGAAACTGTGCTGATCAGAAATTTATAATACTAATTAATTATGGAGGGAGATCATATGATGGCAAGGCGTGATATAATCAAAGGACTGGGCGCTAGTTTGGTAACTATCTCTGCGATGCCTGCTTTTGCCGAAAGAAATAATGAAAATAGATTTTCTGGTGGGCGCCCGAATATTACGGATCCAACTTCAAAATATCCCAAACCACCTTTTAAAGTACAGTCACAGCCATGGCCGGGATTGGCAAGTAAAATGGATCCGGTTCCCGACCACGGCGAACAGAGCTACAAAGGTTCCGGCAAGTTAAATGGTCGCAAAGCGCTTATCACGGGCGGTGATTCCGGGATGGGTCGCGCCGCCGCAATTGCTTTTGCACGTGAAGGCGCAGACGTTGCGATAAATTATCTGCCGGCTGAAGAAGCTGATGCCAAACAGGTTATTGATATTATAAAATCTGCCGGACGAAAAGCCGTTGCTATTCCGGGTGATATCCGCGATGAAGAGTTTTGCAAAAAACTGGTTGACGATGCAGTGAGCGAACTCGGTGGTCTTGACATTCTCGTATGCAATGCAGGTAGGCAACAAACGCATGCATCAATTTTGGATATTACCACCGAGCAATTTGATTGGACTATGAAAACTAATATTTATGCACCTTTCTGGATTATTAAGGCTGCACTGCCTCATTTATCTCCGGGATCTGTAATTATTGGAACTACATCGGAGCAGGCATATGATCCCTCACCCGATTTGTATGATTATGCCCAGACAAAAGCAGCGACAATGAATTACGTTAAATCACTGGCCAAACAACTCGGGCCAAAAGGCATTCGTGTAAATGGCGTTGCGCCCGGACCGGTATGGACAGCTCTCCAGGTTAGTGGCGGAGCAACAGAAGAAAAAATTCAAAAGTTCGGGAGTCATACAGTTTTTGGTCGGCCTGGCCAGCCTGCGGAACTCGCGTCGATCTATGTGGCGCTCGCCGCTGACGATGGCAGTTTTGCTACGGGCCAGATCTACGGTTCTTCGGGCGGCAACGGTCAACCGTAATAAAAGTCGGTTCAATTTGAATTTTGGAGAATTGTGAATGAAAAACAGGACAGTATCGGCTGTCCTGTTTTGACATAATATATCCGAATCTTTTAGATCTCAGGCAGTGCTTTCATTTTTTTCCCAGGAATAACTGAATGTTTCCTGTTCTGCACCCAGGTTTACATTTTCTTCTGCAATTTCAGTGAGCCTTGTATCGGTGTTTTCTTCTTCTGCAATGGTTCGTTCCAGGATCTCAGCCACCTGTGGCAGGCCCATGGTGATTGCAAATTGGATGAGTCCGCCATAGGTAGCTATTTCATAGTGTTCAACTTTTTGAGCTGCCATAATCAATGCAGCATCTCTTGTCATGGTCCCTTCTTCAGTTTCGTCGATAATTGTTTCTGCCTCTTTGGTTATCCCCTCAATGGCCTCGCATTTTTTTCCTTCAGCAGAAACACCGATCATTTCAAAAATTTTGTCCAGGCGTTTTATGTGCTTTTGTGTTTGATATTGGTGATCTTCGAAAGCATCTTTGAGTTCATCTGTCGTCGCGGCTTCCTGCATTTTTGGCAACGCCTGCGTAATTTTTTGTTCAGCGTAATAAATATCTTTTAATTGCTCGATGAAGAATTTTTCAAGGCGGGAACCACCCTGATCCTGATTTTTTGTGCCTTCATTATTTTCCTGGTTTTTTTTGGACGTGGAAGCAGTTCTACCGCGTTGCTTTGTCTGTTTCATACACTGTCATTTATTAATTGTGAAAAAAAACAGGGGTTGTATTAAGATCTGCGATGAATGACCACAACTCTTGAACACAACCCCGTGGCAAAAAAAAAATTAAACAAGAATCATTAGCGATGGCTTCTGCTTCTGCTCATGCCACCATAACCTCTTCTTGACCGACTCGAGCGTCCGTTGCCACTGCTGCTGTGCTGCGATCTGCCAGAAGAGGTACTGCCGGACCGATGCCTGTTAGAGGAGCCTCTGCTATTGCCTGATGATCGTCCATGGGAGCTATTCCCCTCATGCGAATGTCTCCCGCCTTTGGCTGATATCCGGCGTAGCCTGTCCCTGTCCATGGAAGCAAAGCCTCGTCCGCCTCCCCCACGCTCATTTTCACGGGAGCGGTAGCTCCCTCCCCGATTTCTTGAACGTCTTTCATCCCACTCAGGTTCTTCGTCGTACTCATCCCTGTCGTAGTCGTCATAATCGTCCTCGTCTTCATCCTGATAACGGGAATAGGGCCGACCCCTGTCATAATCGTATTCATCGTCATAGTCTTCTTCCTCATTCTCCCATCCTCTTCCTCTCGAACGCGGGTATTCGTTTTCATCTTCGTCATCATAATCGTTATAATTCCTGCCATAATCTTCATCCTCGTCATAATCTGATTCATACCTGCCTCTTCCACCTTCACGCATTCCTCTTCCGCCGTGAGAGTGCTCGCCTCCACGCCGCGCAATTTCTCTGCGCTCTTCCGGGTCCATCGCTGCAAAGCCCCTTCGTCTTGAATTTGATCTCATAACTTTCATTTTTATTATTAAAAAATTTGAAGTATTAACTTGTTTGAAAAAAGCGTACCAGCCGTGATATTTCTGCATTTGAAATATGTCCCCTTAGAATGAGAGAATCATAAAAAATAAATGGGCTTTATTTCCACGCTGAAGGAAAAAATTCCACCACAAAGGGCTTTTAACTATTTATTTGAACATACCTCACTATTTTATTTGAACATACTTTCATACAAATCACAAAATTTCTATCATACCCAGGGGCAAGATTTTTGAACAAATTCCAGTGAGAATTTCTCAAAAATTTCTTTATGGCAAAACTTGTAAGTGATTTTATTGTTGAAAGACTTCTTTCATGGAACGTGAAACGAATATTTGGTTATCCCGGTGATGGAATCAATGGTGTGATGGGTGCTTTAAACCGGGCAAAAAACGAAATTGAATTTATTCAAACCAGGCATGAAGAAATGGCGGCGTTTATGGCATGTGCCCATGCAAAATTCACGGGAGAAGTGGGTGTTTGTATGGCAACATCCGGACCGGGCGCTATTCATCTATTGAACGGGTTGTACGACGCAAAAATGGATCATCAGGCTGTCGTGGCAATTATTGGACAACAAGCTAAGATTTCATTAGGGGGAGACTATCAGCAGGAAGTCGACCTGCTTTCTCTTTTTAAGGATGTTGCCCATGAATACGTTCATATGGCGACAGATCCAAAGCAGGTAAGGCAATTGGTTGACAGAGCCATTAGAATTGCCAAGACGAATAGAACAGTAACCTGCATCATTTTACCCAACGATCTCCAGGAGCAGACTTACCAGGAACCCGCTCATACCCATGGCTCTGTTCATACCGGTAATGAGTACACGAATCCGGAAATCGTGCCTTCCCTTGCCGATTTGCAAAGGGCGGCGGATCTGCTCAACGAAGGAAAAAAAGTTGCCATGCTGGTGGGCGCCGGAGCTTTTCATGCATCCCCAGAAATTCTTGAAACGGCCGACCTGCTAGGAGCCGGCATTGCCAAAGCACTGCTCGGAAAAGCGGTTCTTCCGGATGACCTGCCATTCGTAACGGGATCCATCGGTATGCTGGGTACCAAGCCCAGCTATGATATGATGATGGAATGTGATACATTACTCATGGTCGGAACCAGTTTTCCTTATTCAGAGTTTCTTCCAAGGGATGGCAAAGTAAAAGCCGTGCAGATTGACATCGATGGGCGAATGCTTGGTCTCAGGTACCCTACAAACGTCAATTTGCAAGGTGACAGTAAAAGAACGCTGCAGCTACTGAATCCTCTTTTGCAACGAAAAGACAGATCATGGCGCGACAAAATTGAAAAAGAAGTGGGGCGCTGGTGGAAAATTTTGGAGGCGCGATCAAACAATTCAGCTGATCCGATTAATCCGCAGCGTGTTTTTTGGGAACTTTCTTCCAGGCTTCCTGACGAGTGTATTATAACTGCTGACTCAGGATCAACCGCAAACTGGTTTGCAAGGGATTTGAAAATCAGAGAAGGCATGATGGCATCTCTATCCGGTAATTTAGCAACCATGTGCCCTGGGATTCCCTATGCAATCGCTGCGAAATTTGCCTATCCCGAAAGCGTGCCAATTGCTTTGGTCGGTGACGGAGCCATGCAAATGTTGGGAATCAATGAACTGATCACCGTATCCAAATATTACAAAAACTGGAGCGACCGAAGGCTGATGGTCCTTGTGCTCAATAACCAGGATTTGAATATGGTGAGCTGGGAGCAGCGAATCATTAATGGCGATCCAAAATTTGAAAGGTCACAGGATTTACCACCGTTTAATTATGCGGAGTATGCAGAGATGATCGGACTATCGGGCATCCGGATCGAAAAGCCATCAGAAATAGGCCCCTGCCTGGATAAAGCGTTCTCGCTTAATAAGCCAGTGGTGGTTGATGTATTGAGCGATCCCAATGTTCCCCCACTTCCTCCGCATATTTCTTTTCAGCAGGCCAAATCTTTTACATCATCTATTTTTAAAGGCGACGTAAATGCATGGGACATGATCAAGAGAACCTACAAGGAGATCGTCGAGAATTATATGCATTTTCCAATTGATGAAAGCAAAAAGTAAACCAGAGATATTGAATTTGATATTCACAGGCATGGCTAAGCGAAAAAACAATAGTCGTTCTGGTTCCTTCTTCACCGCTGGCGATGACTGCCATCTGATGTTCTTCCAAAATTGATTTTACTATCCATTATCCTACGCCGGTCTCGCTGGTGTGGCGGAGAGATTTTTTTTCAACCATGTGCCTCGTTACTTCCGCGGTACGAGAGCGCGCGAGAGTAGTATTCAGTCCGGGTTTCTGCAGACAATCTATCTGAGTATTCCATTCCCCATGTCTATTTAGAAGAAAACTATCAATTGTATACTGATGGTTACTGGCCAACAGTGAAACTCATGGCAGAAGAATTGCTACCTCTTGAGGATAGTGCCACCACTCGATTTTTTCATATTAATCCCTTACTACAATGATCTTCCCGGTCTATGCCGGTCACTGGGAAGCGTTAGGTACAATCTCTCCAGGTACGGAGTCCTTATCGTTGATGATGGAAGCGCGATCCCATTGAGGCTGGAAATGGTTGATGTCACCCTTCCCCGGTTGAGTTTCATTATCCGGCTGGCTGAAAACCAGGGGATCACCGCCGCCCTTAATGCGGGGCTTCGTTGGCTTAAGCAAAGAGGGGATTATCGCTTTGTCGCCCGCCTCGACTGCGGCGACCTCTGCCGCGCAGACCGGTTCATACGCCAGGTAAATTATCTGGAAACCTATGCAGATATCGACCTGCTTGGGAGCTGGGCAAGATTCGAAAATTTCTCAACGGGGTTCTCTTATCATTACCGGACGCCACAAAACCTGAACAGGATTGTCAGAGGGATGCATTTCCGGAACCTGTTTATTCACCCCACCGTCATGTGGAGGGCCACCGTGCAGGAGAAAGTGCCAGCCTACCCCGACGACCTTCCCCATGCGGAGGACTATGGTTTTTTTTGCGAATTGCTGCGGCACGGGCGGGCGGCCATCATACCGGATGAATTGGTCACCTGTAAGATCGATCCGCAAGGACTCTCCTTGCGATACAGGCGACAGCAGTTGAGAAGCCGTATCAAAACCGTTTTACGCTATCGACGTAGCAGAATATTGGGTCTGTTGGGCGCCCTCAAGCTCAGCCTCCTGCTCTTCTTACCTTACCGGATCCTGTTGCTGCTGAAATCCATCTGAACACAGCCGACTGATGCTGAGATGGCCATATTGAAAACATAATCTATTTTTTTATGAGAATAGTTCATGTAGCGGAACCATTAGTAGCGGGTGTCGCTACATTCGTCCGGTCCCTGGTGGAAGGAATGCGGGAAGACAGCCATGTGATCGTTCATGGTGAGCGACCGCAGCTGATGATCTCAGAAAAGGTCATCGAGGATTTTCCCCGGGACAATGTCCGCTTCATCCGCTGGCGATCGGCCCAGCGAGAGATCCGGCCGGTAAAAGATCTTCGTGCCTTGATAGAATTGTACCTGATCCTGCTTCGGTTGAAAAAAAGCTCGGGTATTGATGTGGTGCACCTCCATTCCTCTAAGAGCGGCTTTATCGGCAGGCTGGCCTGTCGGGCGGCGGGAATCCGGCAAGTGGTATATACGCCCAATGGCGCCCCCTTCCTGGGGGGATCAGGTCTCACCCGCTTTGTCTTTAGGCAGTTGGAACGGATCGCCGCGGTATTTGGTGGCCAGGTGGTCTGCTGCAGCCCTTCAGAACACGTCGCCTATCGGGATATCGGCATCCATGCCGCCCGCATCAATAACGGAGTGGCTGTGCCAAAACGCAGGGAGACGACTTTCGATGGCTCCTCCTGTTTCAGGGTCGTGACCTGCGGCAGGATCATCGGGCAGAAGAATCCCACCCTTTTTAACGAGATCGCCAGCTACTTCGAAGACGTGCCCGGCATTGAATTCATCTGGGTGGGCGACGGAGAAGACCGGGCATTGCTCACCGCAAAAAACGTCTCTGTCACCGGGTGGTTACCCTGGCGTAGTACCCAACGGCATCTTTCCGCAGCAAGCATATACATCTCGACCTCCAATTTCGAGGGCATGCCATTTGCCGTATTGGAGGCACTGGTATTGAAAAAGACGGTGCTTCTAAAGGACTGTGTAGGCAATAGGGACATCGTGACGAAAGGGATCAACGGCGATCTGTTCCAAACGGCGGGAATGGCGATTCTTAAAATACTACAATACCATAATAATCGTGAAATGTTGTCGATCATGGGGGAAAATTCGCAGCGCCACTGCGAACGGGAATTTGACCTGACCTCCATGTCCTCGGCCTATAGAAACTTATATGTATCCAAAAACCAATGAGAATGGCCGGCACGAATGGAAATCCATTGAGCAGGGGCTATCGAAAATCGCAGAATTCATCGGCACTGATCTGAAGTTAAAACAGGACATGATCCACCTTTTGACGACGCAGGTGCAGGAGCTCAATGCGACCATTGCCAACAAAGAAGAGCAGATCGAAGACCTGCGGGATAAGCTGGGTGAACTTGCTCAGCATACGGAAGGTATGCGCCAGCTGATGAACAAGTTGCTGAACGATATTGAAAGCTATCAGAAAGATGTTGAATGGTATCGGCGGACCTATGAACAGCGAAGCCTATTGGGAATCCTGAAAGATAAATTCCTTCGTAAGTGAGGTATTGGCTACTGACAACGGAATTTCCCCCTTCATACGGGGGTGGTATCAGCACCTATTGCCGGTGCACGGCTGAAATGCTGGCGGAAAGGGGAGTCTCAGTCACTGTGATTGTCGCCGATGAAAGTGTCAACGAACTTTCGATCGCCTCCCTCGGGAATCACCTGCTGGTCGCTCGCTTTAATCCCGGACGCCAGAGGGTGCCAAAGGAGTTGGGCGCCGCCGCAGGTCTAAGCTATGCTTTCTTTCGCATTGTCGAAAGGCTGATCGAGGAAACCGGTGCACCCGACGTGATCGAAAGCCAGGACTACCTGGGAATCGCCTACTATATCCAACAGTTCCAATTGCTGGGATATGCTGCCTTCCGGGATATTCCGGTGCTGATCACCATCCATGCCCCGGCCTTTGTTTACCTGCCATATAACGGAGTCTCCATTTACCGGTTTCCTGACTTCTGGACCTGTGAGATGGAAAAACATAGCATTCGCTCGGCAGACCTGGTGGTCTCCCCCTCACTCTTTATGGCAAATGAAGTAGGATGCCACCTGAAGTATGGCAAGGGGCCACCGGTAATCCTGGCAAATCCCTACCGGCCTTGCCAGCCAGCAGCTGCGGCCGGAAAAGCGCCCGGGGGAATCCGGCGAAACAAGATCGCCTACTTTGGCAAGTTGTCGCCGCAAAAAGGCAGCTTTGAACTGTTGTCCGCCTTCAAAGAGTTATGGGACGAAGGGTTCCCCCACCCTCTCCATATCATCGGCGGGG
>PSRA01000058.1 GCA_003175695.1 Bacteroidota bacterium
TTTGAATGGGGCTCAGGATTTGGCGATCGATTCGGCCTGATATATGTAGATTTCAAAACACAGAAACGAATCCCAAAACTAAGTGCCTCCTTATTTAAAGAAATGGCTAAACATAATATGGTAATGTAATTCGCAGTCAGTTATTGTCTCCACTTTCAGGACTGAGCAAACGATCAAGTTTATCAAAAGTTGAACGCCACCCTATTGCATAATCATGTGCTGATTTATCTCCTACATGCGCATGCTCGAATTGCATTCGTGTGAATTGGTTTGCAGGTGTGAAAATCAAAGTGACAAATGATTCAATGCCCGGCTCATTTTTCCATTCCCACGTAAAAGTCAGCTTATTAAATTTCTGCACTTCAACATAAGAGCCACTACAGGTGAATTCAGTTCCGTCACTATTTCTGAAGGTGATTTCAAATTTACCTCCTGGTCGAACATCAAGATTTGCTTTTATTCCTTTGCCTTTAGGATCTGAACCAAACCAGTATAAGACAAGATCAGCATCAGTCCAGGCGTCCCATACTTTATTTACAGGCGCATGAATTAGTCTGTCAATATTTATTGTATCGCTGCTCAATTTAAGTTTTCAAATCTAAAGATTAATCTTCTGTTTCACGCAACGTCTCCCCATAAGCGACCTGATGTTTCGCTTGAAACAACTTGAGGCAAAGGAAACGCAAAGGCGCAAAGGGTAGCAGCGTGTTGCCCTTTGCGCCTTTGCGTGAAATTTTCATATCGCCTTACTGAACACCTTCATTTCTGCTTCACTTCGGTTTAGGTAAAGATCAAAAGCACTACAAACATTCCTAATAAAATAATGACCCTGTGAAGTAAGTTTTACTCCCTGGTCATTCCATTCTATCAGACCATCTAATTCGAGTTCTGACAACCTAGGAAAAACCTGCGACTTCAAAGTAGGGATGTCACCTTCATAGAATTGGGTTTCTCCTTTGCAGCTGATGTCAAGGATATATTTTCTGAAACTACTATCCTGAGTGGTTAACACATATCCTTTTTGAATGGCGAGTGAGCCAGCATTAACCGCCGAATAATAATCATGTAATGCTTTTTTGTTCTGGGCAAATCCTTCGCCCATGTCGCTGATCGCCGAAACGCCTAAACCAAGCAAATGACCAGCATTCTGAGAGGTATAACCCATGAAATTGCGATGAAGTCTTCCTTCTTTTCGCGCTGCAAATAAATTGTCAGAGGGAAGAGCAAAATGATCCATACCAATATCAGCGTATCCATTTTGAGAAAGCAATTCCTTTCCTTTTAAATACAACTGAAGTTTTGCTTCAGGATCGGGTAGATCGGATTCATCAAAGAGGCGTTGTGCTTTACTTGTCCACGGCACATGAGCATAACTATAAAATGCGATACGATCTGGTTTTAGTAATAGCACCTTATTGATTGTCGCTTCCATGGTCTCGACTGTTTGCAAAGGAAGACCATAGATGAGATCATAATTCACTGAACTAAATCCCACCTTTCTCGCATTTTCAGTACAAGACTTCAGATTTTCAAAAGGTTGAATTCTGTTTATTACCCGCTGCACAGTTGGATCGAGGTCCTGAACGCCGTAACTAATTCGCCGGAATCCCATCGAGTGAAGCATCTCCAGGTGCTGAAGGGTGGTGTTATTGGGATGCCCCTCTATGCTAAATTCATGATGGGGAGAAATTTTGACGTCCTTTAAAATGAAAACCAGGAGTCTTTGCAGGTTATTTGGTGAAAAGAAAGTTGGTGTCCCACCGCCCAAATGTATTTCTTTGATGAACGGAGTTTGATTCATTATTTTACGATACGTCAACCATTCCTTTTCAATAGCTTCGAGGTATTCTTCTTCAACGCTGTGATTGGTTGTGATTTTCTTGTTGCAACCGCAATAAGTACAAAGTGATTCGCAAAAAGGAAGATGGATGTACAAAGAAAGTCCCACCTGATCCTGCTCTGCAAATTTCTTTTTAAGAATTGATATCCATGTTTGATCATCCAACTGATCTTTCCAAAAAGGAACAGTCGGATAGCTTGTATATCTCGGAACAGGCCGATTATACTTTCTGATCAGCATGGAATTGACTACTTCGCCATCCATGGTCCGAAATTAGAAGTCTTGGGAGTGCCGGAAGATGATTTTGATTAAACCGAAGGTTGATAATTGTCAATCGACATGAGGTTAAATCAGATAAGCTAAAACTTTGCCTACTTTTGCGTCTTTGATTGATATCCATTACTCACGTCTCAAACTCTTTTCTGAAGTCGCAGCTACTCCGAGCGAAGGCTCTTCGCTGGATTAGCAATGGCTGCTTTGATTGCCTGGTAACTCACCGTCATCAAAGAAATACCAATAGCCAACAGGCCCGACGCAACGAATACCAGCAAACTAATATTGATCCTGTAACTATAACTTTCCAGCCATTTATGCATGGCAAACCAGGCTATCGGGGATGCAATCAGGATCGAAATAATAACCAGCTTCACAAAATCTTTCGACAATAAGGCAGTGATATTAGTTACTGACGCTCCCAGCACTTTCCGGACACCGATCTCTTTGATTCTTGCCTCAGCCATATATGTCGCCAGCCCGAATAAACCAAGACAAGAAATAAATATAGTAAGACCGGCAAAGAGGCCGGCTAAGATACCCGTGCGCTTTTCGTCCTCAAACTTCGTAGCATAATCCTGGTCAACGAATTTGTACTCGAAAAGATATATGGGATCATATTTCTTAATAATCGCTTCAATAGCTTTTAGATTTTGCCCAGTAGCATTCTTATCATTCAGCTTAATCTGAATGATATTAAACCAACTCTTAGGCCCATAAATAATCATCGGTTTGATAGGATCATAGGGAGATTCCAAAATAAAATCCTTTACGACACCAACTACATGCCACTGCTGACCATTGTCTTTTACAAGCTGCCCAACTGGATTGGTAAACTTCATCACCTTCAATGCAGATTCATTTAGTATGATGGCAAGTGAGTCGGTGGGATATTTGTGGATATCGATATCGCGGCCTGCTATAAACTTCAACCCCGCGGTTTTGCCGAGATCTCCATCCTCGTTATACCTTCTGAAATCAGTTTTATCATTCGGGTCTTTTCCCTCCCACTCCTGGCCCCAGCCATCACTCCAGCTCTCAGTCAGCGGCGCACTGGTTTTTGTTACCGAAGTTGCAATGGCCGACTGTAAAAGATCGTTTCTTACAAGCGGGTAATTTTTGTCAAGGTCATCACTGAGGTAGATGTAGATAAGGCTGTTCCTGTCGTAACCCGATTGCCTGTCCTTAGCATATTCAATTTGCTGCTTTACTATAATGGTACAAATGATCAATAAAATGGCGAATGTGAATTGTAACACCACCAAAACCTTTCTTGGTGTTACCAATGCATTTGCCTTTTTGAATGTTCCTTTCAACACTTTCACTGGTTGAAATGACGAGAGGAAGAAGGCTGGATAACTTCCAGCCAAAAAACCAGTTACGATAACAAAAGCGATCGCCGCGAGCCAAAAAAGTGGATTTGCAAATGGAATGTACAGGCTTTTCTCAGTGAGCTGATTAAAGGCAGGCAGACTGAACTGCACTAAGATGATGGCTATCATTCCCGCCAGGAAAGAAAGTAAAATGGATTCGCCAATGAATTGGCTTATTAGGGAAAACCTTTGTGCACCAACAACTTTTCTGATCCCAACTTCTTTAGCGCGTTTTTCACTTCTCGCCGTACTAAGATTCATGAAGTTGATACACGCTATCAACAAAATAAATGCAGCTATAATGCCGAATAGTCTTACAAAAGTTATTCTCCCACCGCCGGTTTCAAATCCATTTTGAAAATTGGAGTAAAGGCGCCAGCGGCTGATCGGATACAGGAACATTTGCCAGTTATCTTTCTTCGCTTCATCGTCATATTTCTGTTTCAATACTCTCATTTTTGGCTCAACAGCAGCCAGGTTCACATTAGGCTTCAGCAAAACGTAGGTCCGTGTGCTATTATTTTCCCAATTATCATCATCCGGGCCGAGTTTCCTCAGATAGCTCCATGGCAGCAGGCACTCAAAATCAAATCGTGTGTTGTTAGGAATGTCTTTCAGAATTCCTGTTACTCTGAAATTATCTTTGTTCCGAATATTGATGACCTTTCCCATCGCATCTTCCTTCCCAAAAAGTTTGGTAGCTAACTTCTTAGTAATTACAATCGAATAAGTCTCTTTTAAAGCAGTCTTTGGATCACCTTTGACCATCGGAAAACTGAACATTTGCAAAAAATTGGAGTCAACATGATTCCCGCGAATCATTAGCCTCTTGTCTCCAATAATGAACAAGAACACGTTATTCCAATTTACCCTGGTGGCCTGTTCTACTTCGGGAAGGTCTTTTTCGACGGTGCGGGCAAGAATTTTTGGAGTAGTGTTCCAGCTCATCAGTTTCCCGTCAACTATTGCCCGATTCCATGCTTCATAGATCCTGGCTTTCTTTTCGTGAAACTGGTCATAACTCACTTCATTTTGGATCCATAATAAAATAATAATAGCGCTGGCCATTCCAATGGCGAGACCAATGATATTAATTGCGTAGAAACCCTTGCTTCCCCAAAAATTTCTGAAGGCGACTTTGAAGAAATTCTTAAACATGTTGTTGAATTATAGTGTTGGCTGTAGAAC
This sequence comes from Bacteroidota bacterium, assembly GCA_003175695.1. Classification (GTDB taxonomy): domain Bacteria; phylum Bacteroidota; class Bacteroidia; order Chitinophagales; family Chitinophagaceae; genus Puia. The sequence goes on from PSRA01000058.1 coordinate 4,675, forward strand.
TAAAGTCACATGGAATGTGAGAAATGTTGCTTTTGTCGAAAAACTTTACCAAAGGTAGCGTCGCCGGTTTAGACCCGACCAGCCCATTGGTCACAAAACAACACAAAAGTTACTCGGAGGGCACAAGGTTATTCCTTGTGGCCAAACAAATAAGCCTTTCATTTGCAATAGAATAAGCGGGTTATTCCAAGGCATCCCTCAACCCGATTTCTTCGTAATACGACGATGGGGAGAAATAAAAGGTTTCAATCTAACAATCCCCCACTTCTCGAACATCAAGTGTAGCGCCTCGTTTGTCCGGTCTATTCTTGGCTTAGAAGTTGTTTATTTTCTGTCATGTTCGCATGTTCAGAAAAAATATTGAACATGTGTATTTAGCAAGAGCTAATAATTGACTAACGAAGCTTAATAAAGTTGGGGAAAAAAATCCTCGAAATCCGAATCCGATCTTCGCAAGTTTCCGGTTGAAATAAAATTTCTAACAGCCAATTTTTATTCGGCTAGTCATTGTTGAACGTTGCCCTGTTCTAATTGACCACTCAACCTTCTAAATAGTTAACGATTCAAATGAAAGGCACTTTCATCGCCGTGTTTCTTTTATTGGAGTTCATCGCACTTTCAACCTGTTTGGATTTATGCGCCCAGGATGCCCCAACTAAACTGGAGGTCAATAAGAATAATTTTTCCTCTTTCACTAAACAATATTTGAACCGCGGAAAAATATGGATGGCCAGGAATAAAAATTACATAAGTCATCCTGATGCCAGGTTTGGCGACAAATACATGCCCAACAAAAACGCCGTTGAAATATTTGCGAAAAGAACTATTGATTCAAAGTATTATATCAATAGTGATACTCCTTCAATTTTTTATATTCAGAAGTCTTCTAGTCCCATGCATTTCAGAAGAAATGGACAATGGATAACCATTGACCCAAGACTAAACCCTAAAGGGCAGTCACTATATGAAGCTTCTAGGCAGGAACATCCTCTAGGCTTTGATTTGAAAAGAAAATCCTCTTATATAATCACTTCGGAAGGAAAAACATTTTTTAATAATTGGAAGTTGTATGGGGAAAATGACGGAAAAGAAACCTTATTAGCCAATGCTGATTGGACAAATTATACTGTCGGGGATGATGGCATCACCATCAAAAATATATTCCCTGGAATTGACGCTGATATGAAAGTCTCCAGGGGCTCAATTAAAACCAGTTTTATAGTTCGCGTAAATAAATTCTCAAACTATGGTACACTTTTATTTCGTGATTCTTTCACTGGAGGTAAACCAGGGACCTTCACATTTTCAAATGGCCTCCGGGGCAAGGGGCTGGCCTCAGCTGCTGATTACAGCGTTGGTACGAAGAAAGTTCTTCATATACAGCAAGGCATCATGTACCTGGAAAAAAAACCATCTTCGGCTTTCCAAAACGTTCCTTACATTCTTGACCATAACAAATTAACCCTGTCCATCAATGCTGATTATTTAAACACCCAGCTGACTTCTGGAAATCTCATCATCGACCCACTGGTCCAGGATGTTGGTACGTTGGGCAAAGACAAGATCAACGGTTCGCATTTCAATAATGATTGCAGTTTTACCAAATCCTGTAATTACACGGTGAATGTACCTCCTCCGGCTGGGGCAACATTGACTGATGCATTGTTTTCGTTTGGTATTGTTTCTAATGCCCCCTGCACGGGGCAGGATGGAGCTTTTTCGTTTGCAGTTAATGGCAATTGCATGTCTCATCTTTGGGTAGGCACCAACCAGGGACCAGGAACAGAAACTTTTTCCACTCAAAGTATGATGCTGAATAACGGAGGAAGTGTTGCCGGCTGTTTTCCAACACCAGGCATGCGCAATTGCACTAATCCGGAAAATATTCCCTTTAATTTTTATTTTTATCGCACTTGTCATGGCGAAGACGGCTGCAATGGCGATTGCATTGGGGCCGCTCAGGATTTAACGATTACGCTGGTAGGAAGGACCCTTGATTCAGCTTCCATCAAAGCATCGAACGATAATTTCTGCGGTGGTACCCCTGTGACGTTAACCGCAAGCGGCTATTACGGCGTTCCTCCTTACACGTTTAATTGGGTTGGATTAAATCAAAATAAAGGCAGTGTCCAAGTCAGTCCTGCGGCAAATACCACGTACTCTGTCCAAATTAGTGATGCGTGCGGCAGCCCTCCCATTACACAATCAATCAGTGTCCATGTTCTTCCCGCACCACCCACACCAGCACTCACATCAAACAGCCCGGTATGCGCTGGGGGCCAACTTGTTTTATCAGTTCCCCAGATACAAGGAACAACTTACACAATCAAAAACTCGGCAAATGGTTTAGGAGGTCAATACACAAGTTCGGCTGTGTTTAACAATGTGACTGCAGCATACGCTGGAACATGGACTGCAGTCGCAACTGATGCCAATGGCTGTACATCTAACGTGGCAAGCACAAACGTTGTAGTAAATTCAAGTATTTCTCCAAAAGTGAGCATCAGTGCTACTACTACCAGAATTTGCACAGGTGGTCAAGTCACCTTCACTGCAACAGCTGCCAACGGAGGAAATTCCGTCAATTATCAATGGCAATTAAACGGTCAAAATGTAGGTACTAACAGCCCTCAATATACGGGCAATAACTTCGCTAACAATGATGCTGTGAGTTGTATCGTGACAGCTAACAATCCTTGCGCCAGCGGGTCTGCCACATCAAATGTCATTGTGTTAAGTGTAAGTCCACAAGTTTCACCAACATTTGCCGCCATAGGCCCGTTATGCCAAAATTCCACGGCACCGCCATTGCCACCTACTTCGCAGGAAGGAATCCACGGAACGTGGAATCCGGCGTCCATCAACACTTCCCGGGTTGGAACCGCTGTTTATACGTTTACTCCCGCTTCAGGGGATTGTTCTTTGCCAATTCCTTTGAGCATTACCATCGTTACCTCTGTTACGCCAACGTTTCCAAACCTGACGGATTCGATTTGCCAGAATTCGACTGCACCGCAATTACCCGGCACTTCTGCGGAAGGAATCACCGGAACCTGGAACCCGTCTTCGATTAGCACATCAAATGTGGGCAAATCCACTTACACCTTTACTCCTACAGATGGCCAGTGTGGCGTACCAGCAAAAATTGATATAGTAGTCGGGCCGCCTCCGGAATTGAATATGGGTCCGGATTTGAATATAACAGTCGGGACCAGTACTCATTTGGACATCACTGTCACAGGTGACATTGTCTCATATCAATGGAGTCCATCCATCGGTTTGAGTGATCCTACCATTAAGGATCCTATCGCAAGCCCGACTATAACGACAGTTTACACACTGAATGTTACTGACGCCAATCATTGTGAGGCGAGTGGTAAGATTAAGATTACTGTGTCCGGGGGTGCGTCGAAGATTTCGATACCTAATGCCTTTTCACCAAATGGCGATGGCGTTAATGACACGTGGGTAATCACTAACCTCTCAAATTTTCCCGGGGCAACCGTAGACGTATTTAATAGATATGGTCAGGCTGTTTTTCATTCAGAAAATAATAACAAAGCCTGGGACGGAACCTACAATGGCAAGCCGGTTCCGATGGGAACTTATTATTATATAATCGATTTAAAGGATAATGAAAAGAAAATAGCTGGATCTGTTACAGTGTTCAAGTAACTCGTGATTTCAGAATTATGAATTTGAGAAAGAAAATTGTGATCAGTTGTGTGAGCGTTTTAATATTGAGCAGAGCAGCTGCCCAGCAACAACCCTATTATACGCAATACATCTTAAATAATTTCATTTTAAATCCCGCCCTGGCGGGAATAGAAAATTATTGGGACTTCAAAGCAAGTTATCGTAACCAATGGGTCGGACTCGATGGTGCTCCCACCACTCTTTACCTCACTGCGCATGCGCCTATCGGAAAGACTGCCTATGATAGAGAAAATCCCACTACTGTCCCCGATCTGCAGGCGAAGAATTCAGGTGCTAAGCAATTTTGGATGGAATACACAGCGCCACCCGCTCATCATGGCGTTGGATTTACCATTCTCAATGATAAAACGGGCCCGCTTAGCCGAATCGCCGCTTACGGATCTTATGCATACCATCTTCCTGTAGGCGTGAAAACAAGTCTGAGTTTCGGTGTTTCATTTGGTGTGCAGGAAGTAAATGTCGATATCTCGGCCGTAAATTTTGGACAATACAATCCTGTCGATCCGGCGGCATTAAGCAGTGGTTACCTTAATAAACTGCAACCTGACATGAATGCAGGCCTCTGGTTGTCGAATAAGGATTTTTTTGTGGGGTTATCTGCTCAACAAATTATTCCTGTACCCATTAACACCCCCACGCATTCTACGACGGCAGACACGGTAACTCTGCTCAAGGGAAAACTTATTCCACATACGTTTTTAACTGCAGGATACAAATACCTGGTAAATGAAGACATCAGCATATTGCCATCAGTTATGTTAAGGTATGTCCAACCTTTACCACTAGGTTTTGACTTGAATGTCAAAGTTCAATATCAGGATTTATTGTGGGTGGGAGTTTCGTATCGCCTTAGTGAAGGATATGCTGCCATGTTGGGAGTCAATATCAACAGCACTTTTAACCTCGGCTACTCCTATGATTTTACGACAGGCCAACTGAATACCGTAAGCAGGGGAACTCATGAAATTGTACTTGGATTCTTGTGGAGAAGGAAAAATAACGAACCATATGGAAAGTAAGTGTATTAGCTACAATTATTTTCTGTGGCAGATGATTTGTATATAACAAAAGGGAAGAGCAAACTAAAGATGACAATCATGCTGAATTAAAGCACGAGCAAATGCAATGGATTGTAAGGTGCATAACTTTATGCGAAATGTTTTGACGTATAGCACCGCTAAACAAAATTATTTTATGAAGCCTTCATACACTTTTTCTTTAATTCTGCTCTTTCTATTTCTTGTCTCTGGAGCAGACAGGCTTTACGCCAATTGGAATAATGAATCCAAAAGGAATTTGTCAGGTGTCGGCAGGCTTGAATTTCCTGGGTGCAGATTGATGAAGGACACCGTTCAGCCCGCTTCAGAAGAGTTACCTGGTAAAGCTTCGAGAGAGGAATTTAAAAGAAGAGCACTGGCCAAGATCAAGGAATTTCAAAACTGTTTATATATTCTTTGCGACAAAAAAGCGGGTGTCGAAGCACAGGACAATGCGGTGGACCAGGCCGCCGGTTTATTTGTTGATGGGGCCATCATAGAAGTTTCTTCCATTCACAGCGATACCAAAAAACATCTGAAAGTGCGTGATTTCCTGGAAAAATTAAGGAACCTTCGATATGAGCGGATTCAAATCACTTTTTCTCATGTCGACTATGTTAGCAATATCAGAAAAGGAGCCGATGGCAAATATTATGGTGTTGTGAGTTTTGAGCAAACATTCCGCGCTTTTGCTGATGGGCGCTTGGTGTATGAGGATGAAACAAAAAAAACAACGGAAGTCCAGTTGATTGTATATGAAAGAAATTATCGTGGCAATGCCATCCAGGAATGGGATGTGATGTTGTCTGACGTGGAGGTATTAGGCACAAAGACACCCAAACAGTAATTGCACTTCAAATATGACGAAATCTTGGATTTTAAATTTTTGTATTCTTTTTTCCTGTTGCATTAGTCAGCGGCAACTTTTCGGCCAGGTATATTCGGATAATGATGCTGCCAAGGAAAAACATTTTATTTACGAGGTAAAGGAAATTGATGAATTTTTTGAAAGGTTCAATGACGATCCAGGCTCATTCATCAGAGTCGCTTTAAAAATTTACCGCAGTAAAATTCATGTTGACAGGCAACGTTTGATCAAGAGCCTGTTCAATTATGAAGGCAAGGCCTGGGATCCGGGCATTATCAACAAATTTGTAGGAGAAGTGACCGATAAGAAAAGCCCTTTGTACCTGGATTTTTATGGAGATGATTGGTATGCTGAAGTCGAGTGTAAATTCAAGTACAATTCTTCTTCTATCGTAATTCCTATAATTATGAAAATTGAGATGGCCCAGAACAAAGGATCAAAGTGGATGGTTGTTGCTGTGGATTCGAGCAAATTGAAATCAACTACGATATTAACAGAGATGAATCCCAGCAGGATCAAGACAAAATGCATTAGCCCGACAAGCCATGCCACGAATTTTGTTTCCTTGAAGCGAGCTTTTGCGGATAAAGAGAACCTGTCGAATTATTTCGAAAATGCCAATTTTAAAAGATCCAGCATGCAGGAGTTTTATAATGCCATCTTGACTAACCAAATTGAATTTTTATATGTTATCAAAATAAGATATCATTTCCTGCTCGGCGATAAATGGATTTTCACTGTAGAAGATTTTACGAGAGAAGAGCTTAATTCAGGGTGGCTGATAAATTCAATGGAGGAGGTTACATCTGAAGAAATGGCAAGCTATAGAAACAAATTGTTAAACGGCAAATAATGATTTGGCCCGGTTAAACGATGATTTGAATGTACAAAGTCATTCTTTTATATTTTGAATTCGTTTGTTTAGTTCATTTCTGCTATGCCCAGGATACGCTTACTACAAATGACGTAAGAGTTATCAAGGCAATATCGGAAAATACAATTGCAAGGCACTTTAATGTGCTGCTGAACACGATTGCTTATACAGGTGCTGAGAATGCAGATATAAAGGAAATGATCAACCAAAGTTTTGAAGACAGTAGTCAAAAGATCTTTCTCAATAAACAAATCTCCATTGCTGATGACATCAGCGATCCCGGCTACTCAAGTAAATCCGGGTCCCCTGAACTCTCTGCCCTCCAATACCTGAATGCTTTTAATACATTTTATGCAAAGAGTGATACCAATTCAGTCTTCTTCACTAATATCAAATCATCTCAGGTCAAAAAAGGCAAAAAGAACCTATATATAAACGTTTACTTTACTTCTTATTTTAGAAATAAATGCCTTTCAAATCCAGCTACACCTTATAAGCCATCAAAAAGAGTGGCTGAGATATATATAAAAAAAAGTAACAACAATAAATGGACGCTGTACATCTCAAGAATCAGCTTCTTCAGCGCTGCTGATACTGTTAGCGATCATCTGGACAATGTTGTCATAGTGAATCCCAAAAAGCAAGCTGGCCCTTCCGAATTTGCCGAATCTGCTAACAAGCCACAGGATCAGGAGAACGCAGCCATAAGATCCAACCAGTATGCGGATCAGGCTCGTTTGGAAGAAAAGAAAAGAAATTATCAATCTGCCATTAATCTATATTCAAAGGCCATAGATCTCGTTCCGGTAAAGAAAGATCTTTATCAACCTCACATACGAGAACTTACCAATTCTTTAAGAATAATTTCAGACTTGGATGAACAATTCAAGGCCGGATATTATAGGTCAGTCATTAGGGCCTACTCAGATTACCTTAAAAAACCTAAATCAAACACCGATCAAGCCAATTCAGACTATTACCTGGGAAGAGGGAAATGTTATGACAAAATGGGTCAGCTGACAAAGTCCTATAATGAACAGGTGAGGGATTATGGCGATGCTCTTCAAGACTACACGAAATCTTTTGAATACGATAATGACAACCTGGAAACCATCCGCACAAGGGCCGACCTCTATAGAAGAATGAATAAAAATATAGAAGCAATAACTGAATTCAAAACATACCTGGCCAGAGATCCATCTGATATAACCATTTATGAAGCCATGTCGGACGTGCATATGATCAGTGGAAACTCTGGCCAGGCCTTTAAAGATATTGATGTCGCATTAACACAAGAGAACTTCGATCTTGCTAAAAAATCAAGACTCTATGTAGACAAAGGGATCTTGTATATAAGAGTGAAGGATTATTCTTCCGCCGAGAATAGTTTTAACCGCGCAATTAGTTTGGATAGCACCAATGCATTTGCATTTTATTACAGGGGTATTGGGAGAATAAAAGCGAACAAAGTGCAAAGTGCAGCCAGTGATTTTAATTCCGCTCTTAAAAAGGGGCTGGATTCGACAAGCATAAACTATCCATTGTCCGTGGAAAATGAAGGGCAATTCACTTCTGCTCATCTCAGCGAAGTACCAAATTCTATTAACTATAAAATTGGCAATATTTACCTGAACGCTGGCAAATATGATTCTGCCTATACTTACCTGGCCAGGTCATACCAAAGTGATCCTGCCAATGGATATATTTTATACAGCATGGCTAGTTGTATCTACCTGAAAGGAAATACGGACGAGTCCTTAAAGTGGTTTGAGAGATCATTTAAGACAAATGCATTGGAACGAAGTTTTGTTGAAAACGACAAGCTATTGCGACCCCTGCAGGAAGAAAAGAGGTTTAAGGACCTAAAGAAAAAGTACCTGTGATGGAAAGCTTTTTTGATGGATTTAAGGGCAGGGCCGGAACTGGCGAATGTTAAATCTGGATTAATCGACCTGTAATCGACTTTGCAAAGCCTTAACGGTGGAGCAGCTGGCTTAGCTTTTGCGTAATATAATTTTGTATAAGGAATGAGTCCGGATAGCATATATTATTTATTTGAGTCTGGCCGAAAACGGAAACAAGAAGATTACATCTGGCCAATTCCCGGGAAAGCAACCGTGAATGACAGGGTTTTCATTGTTTGTGACGGAACGGGAAGCTTTGATGGCGGCGAGATCGCCAGTAAACTGATCTGTGAATTCATGGCAGCCAAAGTAATGAGGTTCCCTGAATACAGGATGTCGGAAGAATTGATCAATAACTTATTAACGGAAGCCAGGGACCGATTGATCAGTTATGCTCGTGAATACAGACTTGATACCGATATGGCGACCACCTTTTCGATGCTCATTCTTTATGATCAAAAGGTGTTTATGACCTGGTTTGGAGATAGTCGGATCTACCACCTCCGCAATGGAGAGATTCTATTTAGAACCAAAAATGACTACCAGATAAATGAACTGGTGCAGGAAGGTGAGAAAACCACCGCCATCGTTCACAGTCAACCGGATAACTCATTTTTGCACGCAATCACGGCCGATAGTTCGCCCATCTATGCAGAAACAAAATGGATTGAGGATGTTCGCAATGGTGATTATTTTTTAGTTTGCAGCAAAGGCCTCTTGGAAAACGTGTCTGATGAGGATATCAAATCTTTACTGAGCCAAACCAATCCGGAACAAATCGACCCCGTTGATTCGCTCAAACAAATGTCCATTGAAAAGACGCAGGACAATTATTCGATGTATCTTATAAGAGTTAACCTCAAAGAACCCAAAAAAGTAGCCAATTTTGGAATCCCTCCAGACGAGAAGAAGGGGGGATTCATATTGCCGAGGTTTGTTCTTGCTTTGACCGTTATTGGAGCCTTACTCATCTTTTTTTATTTCCGAAAAAAACGAAATGAAGACTCCTCAATAAAATACACAAGTCAACCCACTCAACCTGTTTCAGCCCCAAGGCTAGATAGTGTTACCCGTGCGATCATCACTTCGGAGCCGCAGGAAACGGTCCCCATGGTAACCGACCCGGTGAAAAGCTATAGTAAAGGTGATGGTAATTCAAAGCCACCGCCCACAGTTAAAGTTGACAGCACCATACGCGCACAAGCGCCAAGAAATGAAGATGTAACAGATAAAAGTGTGGAAGAGACTGAAAAAGAGATGCCTGCCGTTGTCAGTGCCAAAAAGCTGTCGGGCCAATTCTTGATCAAGTTTACGACGGATGAGTCATGTACCCTTAGAATTGCTAATATGGATACAGAGGAAGTGATCGATTGGGATCTGTCGGGCAGTGATATCGAAAAAATCTATTTAAAGCCGGGTAATTATTCCATTGTTGCAACCAGTGTAAATGATGGAACGAAAGCAAAAACTTATCATTTTGATGTAAAACCCCGGGATGCGAACAAAACGCAAAATATTCATATTACTTTTTGATTCGGTAGTTTACAAAACAAGAGCGGCGGACCAGAGCGGAGAGCCATCTAACCTGTGCCCTGCGCTCTGGTGCCCACTTTCACTTGTCCCTTTGCGTGAAAAAATCAATCTTGCTTTATAAATTCTCCATCGGCCTTGATCGCTATTTCGTCACTAACTGCCGCCGTGGGCGTATTTGCTCCAATATTAAAATCCAATCTTTTCAAGGTTCCAGTGAGCTTAAAACCTGCATCCTTTTTCTTATTCATAGGATGGTCGATCGTACCACGATATAAGAGGTCCATGGTTACTGGTTTGGTAACCCCGTGCATCGTGAGGTCACCTGTAAGTAGGAATTTATTTGGCCCATTCGGCCTTATTGATGTGCTTTTGAATGTAATTTTTGGAAAGTTTGCCACATCAAAAAAATGAGGGCTCTTTAAATCGTTATCGCGCATATCGACTTCCGTACTGATAGATGTTGCATCAGCGGATAGCTCAAAGACAGCATCACTAAAATCCGGCTTTGTGGTAGTGATAGTTACATCGAAATTCTTAAACAATCCATCAACATCCGAGACCAAAAGGTGCGTGGCCGTGAAAGTCAGCTTCGAATGTGCTTTATCATTCTTCCATGTGGTAGTCTGTGCAAATGCAGAGGCCTGCAGGATTAAAAACCCCGCAAATAATAATTTTTTCATCTTGATCATTGTTTTAGACGTTATGAATGGGTCAGGTAGCCACTGCTTCGTTGCTTTTTGGAAGGCTACCGAACATCAAAACTAAAACACATGAGTTGGACAAACGTTGACCTGGATCAAGAAATAGTCGAATTTACTTTTCGGATGCGGGGAAAGTAATAGCGGAGGAAGAGGGCGGAAAGCGCTTAACCTACGCTCTTCGCCTTGTTCCTCCGCTCTTAATACGTTTTACGAGGCTTCGTTTCTACCTCATAGCAGTGGCGGGGCTGATCATTGTGTGAACGGCGCTGATCCTATTGATGGGAAAGCCACCGCTCCTGGCGTGTGCGATAAGGGCGTTAGTATCAGTTGCACTATATACGCAATAGATCTTATCATCAGTGACATAACTGTGCATCCACTTGATGCCAGACATAGTCTTAAGTACTCCGCAGGACTTTTCGGAGATCGTCTGTAAATCCTGGGGCGAAAGTTTTCCTGCCCCGGGGATCTCACGCTCGATAATGTACACCTGCATATTGCCATTGTCGCTGATAATCTTGTTGGGATCATTCGCCTTTTGCCTTTCGTTGCACGCTGAAATAAACAGGCCCAAAAAAAGACCTATAGCTAAAACGAGTAATACTAAATCTTGCTTTTTCATGTGTTTATTTTTTAGAAGTGGAAAACAAAACAACTGATTACAATGTGAAAGTATATCCCAGGCAGAGCCAAAAAAATAGCCATTTGACTATCGGCAGCTCTTTGTTTTTCTTCGGTTTAATCTGATCAGGAAAATTTTGAGCGCGCCGTTTGTTTAAAGGTGGCCCGCATCATAACACCGGCGGATTAAAGCCAACTAAAGGGATACTCTTTTTAAGAAAGGTTCATCCAGTAGTTTTTCTCCATTTTGCTGAGTAACTTTAAGTTCAACGTTTCACTTTGTCGGATATACATGGTATATGAAGATGGAGACCAACAAACCCTTTTCTTGTAAAAAAGTAAGCTTTGGCTTTGCATTCTTATTATTGCTGTTGCCGGTTGCTCTTTTTGCCCAAAAAAGACTGCTGTTCGAAAATTATACCTCTTTGCAAGGCCTGTCCCAAAATACCTGCTTCACCATTTCGCAGGACAACAATGGTTTTATGTGGTTTGGGACGCAGGACGGCCTAAACCGCTACGATGGACGAAGATTTAAGATATATTCACAGCAGAATGAAATTGGCAAGAACCTTCCTGGCAACATCATCTCCACTCTTTTCTTTGATGATAACAAAAAATTACTTTGGATAGGAACTATCGCCGGTGCCTGCATTTACGATCCTAAAAAGGATTCACTTCTGAATATTTCCGAGTACTTTCCTTTTGCTTCGGAACTGCAGCATATTCCAATAAAAAAAATAATATCATTCAAACAAGATGAATATTGGATCGTCACATTTAATAATGGTCTCGTGTACCTTAACACGCAACGTTTAACCCTGTCCACATTTTTAACCGATGAAGAAAGTAAAGCAAACGTCACCAGCATTGTATTTCATGAGGGAAAGATGTACGTGTCACTTTTATATACAATTTTTACCTTATTGCCGTCGGGATCGTCATATAGCCTGGAGCCGTTTCATCCTGACTATCCTTTTCCCCAGATACGCGAATTGTATTCCTACAACAATGCTTTGTGGATCGGAACCATGGTGGCTGGCTGTTACTACATTAAAAACCCGGTGGAGCAAAAGGAAAATATAATTGCTTCTAAAGCAGTTCCGGGAGGCATTGCCGGATTTACCCAAGACAAAAATTTTCTTTGGATAGGTACGAGAGGCAGCGGAATCTATAGGTACGATCCAAAATCCAATAAGGCAGATAGTGCAGTACATGATCAGTATGACCCTACATCGCCTTGCTCAAACTATGCACTTTCTGTGTTTACCGACCGGCAGGGAATTATCTGGAGTGGCTATTATGGTGGAATTGCCAAATATGATCCTTTGCGTTTTCAATTCCGCAATATAGATGAGAACTCTTCCCTCAATGGTTCCCTTACTGATCGTGTGATCGTAAAAATTTACCAAAGCCCTAACGGAGATAATTTCATTGGCACACTCAACCAGGGAATTATGAAGTGGAACAGAATTAATAATTTGTTTACTCACTATCCCGGCACCGAAAAACTCAACTCCGCTCCCAATGTGATTTATGACATTACAGAAGACAACAATGGAAGAATCTGGGCGGCGAGCTGCGGTGGCTTAATGCAGGTGGAACGAAACTCAAAAAACGTATCCTATTATTCGGAAAAGAAATTGCCGGAACTAAACAAACTGTATGCACTGATCAAGCTGAAGAAGGCAGACAGCCTTTTAATCGCTTCTGAAAATGGCCTTCGCTTTTTCTCATTGAAGGATAAGAAATGGCATAAACTTCCTGAAAACATGAAAGTGACAACTTTCATGGGTGGCCTCTACGTTTATACGGGTCGGTTTATCTACGAAGATGATAGTAACAAGTTATGGATATGCACAGAAGGATCAGGCCTGATGCATTATGACTACTTACATAGTGAATTTGCTCCCGTCGAACCGGTAAACAAGATTTCTCTCTTTATTCGTCATCTTTTTGCTGATGGCAATTTCTTCTGGCTTTCGACTGACAATGGAATTGTCATTTATGACTGGAGGCAAAACAAAGTGATAAGGCATATTCTTGTTAATGAGAATGGATCTAACGTTTGTTACGCTGTGCAAAAAGATGGAAATGGATTTTATTGGGTCAGCACCAACCTCGGCTTATGTAAATTGAGTGCGCAATATGAAATCGTTCAAAAATACAATACAGGTAATGGCCTGTCATTTTTGGAATTCAACACAGCTTGTACATTAAAAGATACAAGTGGTGATTTATACTTCGGTGGCATGGGAGGCATAACTCATTTTAACCCCGGAAATTTGAAACAAAATAAGTTTAGTCCGGTTCCTCTTATTACGGGGATCAACGTAAACGACAGACCCTGGCCTTTGCATACAAATCCGGATTTAATAAGTTCCCTGGATTTTGATCACAATCAGAATTTTCTTACTATTCAATTTGCGGTTAACAATTTTTCCAATGAAGCCAATAATCAATTCAGTTATCGACTAAAAGAACTCAACTCGAATTGGAGTGCACCAGCTGGTATGAATATGGCGAGCTTTACCAGTCTGCCTCCCGGCAATTATACATTTGAATTGCGCGCTGCCAACAGCGATGGCATTTGGGACAATGAGATAAAAACGATTGCCATCGCGATTCACCCTGCCTGGTGGCAAACCTGGCTTTTTAAAATTTCTGCCATCGGTTTACTCATCGGAGTCACGGCGTTTTTTATCAGTAGAAGAATTAAAAATATCCGCAGGGAAGAGGCGCTGAAGCAACAATTCGCAGAAATCGAAATAAAGGGATTGCACGCACAAATGAATCCCCATTTTATTTTCAATTGCCTGAATAGTATCAAAGAAATGATCTGGGAGGAAGATAAGCAAAATGCGAGCCGTTACCTGAGCAAGTTCGCTCAATTAATAAGAACCAGTCTCGAACAATCCCGTCAGACATTTATCAGCATTAGACAGTGTATTGATCACTTGCAACAATATCTTGAAATGGAAAAATTGAGGTTCGAAGATTTTTCCTATTGTATTGATGTTGATGAAGGCCTGAATATCGATGAGGCATTTATCGCCCCCATGCTTATACAGCCGCTGGTAGAAAATGCAATCTGGCATGGCCTTCGCAGCAAAGAAAAAGACCGGAAATTGAATATTCGATTTTATAAAAAAGAAAACCAGCTGGTTTGCGAAATTGAAGACAATGGTGTCGGCATTCGCCATACCATGAATAATAAGCAACACTCCCTAACAGCCCATCGCTCAGTAAGTATTCTGAATATCCAGGAAAGGCTGACTTTGCTCAATGAAAAATATAAAATGAATTGCTCGTTAAAAATCAATGATAAATCAGACCTGCCTGAAAAAACAGGCAGCGGCACGCTGGCTGTCGTGCAATTAAGTAATTAGACTTCAAATAAGAATTATGATACGCACCATTCTGGTTGATGATGAACCCAGGGGATTAAACACTCTAAATAAATTACTAACGGAATATTGTCCCGAATTATTCGTCGTCGCCGGTTGCACAGATACTGAATCAGCGAAAGAAAAGATTCTGTCGCTTGATCCACAACTGGCTTTCCTGGATATCTCCCTGCCAGAAAAGACCAGCTTTGACCTGCTCTCCGAACTTGGCAATATTAATTTCGAAATCATATTTGTGACTGCCCACAACCAATATGCTGTTCAGGCTTTTCATTTCAGCGCCATCGACTATTTGATGAAGCCTATTGACGAAGACCTCCTCGTAAATGCGGTAAAGAAAGCTGTAAAAAGAATTGAGGGAAATGCTACCAACCATGATATTTCAACATTCCTGCACAATGTCAGCAAGGCGCAGGCGCCGCAGGAAATGAAATTGTGCATTCCTTCTCTGAAAGGGTTTCAGGTGGTGGAACTAAAAGATATCCTTTTTTGTGAAGCTTCCGGCAGCTATACCAATTTCTATTTCGACAATAAGAGTTCTATTTGCACTGCGAAACCAATACACGAGTATGAAGGTCTATTGCAGGACGCAGGATTTGTCAGGATTCACAAATCATTTCTCGTAAACCTGCGACACATAAAAGAATATCTCAGGGGTGAAGGCGGCTCCGTAATTCTTTCAAATGGAAAAGAATTGGAGGTCAGCAGGAGAAAGAAGGAGTCCTTTATTGAAAGTATGAAAGAGTTTTATAAATTTTAAATTTAAAAGGGAATTTGTTCAACCGGTTAAACTGTTTCCGAAACCATGCATCGAATTTCTTATCTTGCCGAATAATGAACGTCAAGATTCCCGTTAACAAAAAAAGATTTCCCCATTCGCTTATTATAAGCATCGTTCTGACGATAATTGGTGCATTTTTTATCAAGGGACTCCTAAAAAGCGACTCTGAAAATGCGGGATATTTATCATATTGGATCTTAGCCATCCCACTGTATTATTTTTTCCTTTCTTTTCCGGATTACCTGAAAACTGTTTTTGACAGAAACGCAGCCTTAACAATTTCTGATACAGATATAAAAGTCAACCTGAGTATTTTTTCCTGCGGCAGAATTGACCGTGATGACGTACGGGATGTTCAGGTTATTAAAAGGCATAACAATGAATTTCTCGTCATTAAATTATTTAATAACAATAAATATTTAAGTGCTAGTACTTCATTCAAGAGTCCCACCCAAAACAGCTTTATCAAAAAATTTGGAAGCCCTGTCGTAATCTCACAAAAGCATGTGAATTATGATCTCCACACGATAAAGGATATCATCCTGGATGGGAAAAACAATGATATAAATAAGGATTATCAAATTAGGCATTACAAAGTCTCCAGGTCATTCCGGCCTTAGACTCTTTTTAAGAGTCAAGGCTATTCACTGCGAAGGGTCTTCACCGGATTTTTTAATGCAGCTTTTATCGATTGAAAACTTACAGTAGCTATCGTAATGAAGATAATTGTCGCTGCAGTTAAGGCGAATACACTTACAGAAATGATAATTCGGTAAGCAAAGTGTTGGAGCCAGGTATTCATAATCAACCAACCGATTGGAAATGAAATGACCAGGGAAAGCAGCGCCAGTTTCATAAAGTCTTTCGAAAGCATGAAAGTAACATCTTTCACTGAAGCGCCCACGACTTTGCGGATGCCAATTTCTTTTTGACGCTTTTGAGCCATAAAGGCAGCAAGGCCAAACAGGCCAAGACAGGAAATGATCATGGCGATTCCTGCAGCATATCTTGATAGCACCGCTACTCTTTGTTCTGAAGCATACATTGCCTGATAATCTTCATCAAAAAATCGGTAATCCAATGGAAGGCCGTCGTTAAAATTCCTGTAGAATTTCTCGATTCTGGCGATCGTTTCTTTTTCCGATCCTGCTTTGATTTTTATCAATACCGTCGGATTTCGCGTACTATATTCCATAAATGCAGGCCCGACCCTTTTATACAAAGATTGAAAATTAAAATCTTTCGCAACCCCTATAATTTGTTTCTTATGGCCCCATAGTGACACTGTTTTCCCTAGCGGGTTCTTCAAACCCATGGCAGCTATAGCTGATTCATTAAAGATGACAGACAAGCTATCCGACGAAAATTTGCTCGAGAAAGAACGTCCGTCTGCCATTTGAATGCCCAGTAAATTCAAGTAATCGTAATCACCACTCACTCCAAAATAATCAATATGTAAATTAGGATCTTACCCGTCCCAATCGATGCCGCCTCCACCGTGCCCCACTTTGCCCAAAAGATCTCCGTTCATCGTTGTCGCATTCTTGACGCCCGGTATATTTTTTACATCATTTAAAAATGTCTCCTCCTGATCAAGCAATCTCCCTTCCACAGAAAACCGAATAATATTTTCCCTGTCATAACCCAGATTTTTTGTTTGGACGAGTTTCATTTGCTGGTATACAATCAGGACGGCAATGATCAATACGGCAGAAATGGTGAATTGAAAAACAACCAATCCTTTCCTGATAAACGATGCGCCCGCAGAAGCAACCAGTTTACCTTTAAGTGCCGAGACTGGTTTGAAATTTGAAAGATAGATGGCGGGGTATAATCCGGCAATTATTCCAGTGAAGATGGGGAAGCCGAAAGCAAAAAGTATCAGATTGGCGCTAATAGTCAACAATAATTCCTTGCCTGTAATTTGACTGAAGGCAGGAAGCAATAAGTAAGCAATCGTAATGGCGAGAGTCATGGCAAAATACGAAAGCATTATGGATTCAGCCATGTATTGAAACACAAGTGAAGTTCGCGAAGCGCCGATCACTTTACGAACACCCACTTCTCTCATTCTGCCGGCAGCCTTCACTGTTGAAAGGTTTATAAAATTGATACAAGCAATCAGCAAAATAAAAATAGCAATGACGGAAAGCAGCCGCACATATTCAATTCTTCCTCCCGCCCGCTTACCATTGACATAATTATTATTTAAATAACCATCGGAATAACGCTGCGCTACTAACTTACCTTCGTATTTAACCAAATCCGCGCCAGGATAAGCCGATTTGATTTTTTGAATTGTAAAATCTTTTATTCTATTGTTGAGCGCCGCAATATCAACTCCGGGCCTCAATACGATATAAGTCGATACCATGTTGCTCCCCCAAAAAGTAACGTCGCCCATGGTTCCGGCAAATTTCCGGGCATAGAAGTCAAAAGGAATTAGCATGTCGAATTGCATGGTCGCATTGGCCGGAGGTGCTTTAAAGACTCCCGCAACATTAAAAGGGCCACTCAAATCGATATCTCCAGCTTCATAATTCCAAAAAACAATTTTTCCAACAACGTTCATGCTGTTGAATAATTTCAGAGCAAGATTGTCTGATAAATAAATGCCTTTGACGCCTGAAACATTTTTGTAATTGCCACTAACAAGCGGGTAAGAAAACACGCGGAAAAAATCTTTTCCGGCAAATTGATGCTTTATTTTAATGCGCTTTTCATTATATGAAAGCACACTCGGATGCCCATCCTTATGTACCTGCACTGCAAATTCTATTTCAGGAATAGCATTTTTCATTTCATCTGCCAATAAACCCTGGGTAATTTCATTGGTTTCGATTGAACCATCCACATTGGTATTATTCTTAAATACCTGATACAGACGATTGTCATTAACGTTAAATTTATCAACCTTCAGTTCATCGTTTACCCACAAATAAATTAATAATATGCAGGCAAGTCCCGTTGACAATCCTAATAGATTGAGAGCCGCAAATTGTTTTTGTTTGAGGAGATTGCGGAGGGCGATTCTGAAGTTGTTCTTAAACATGCCAGTAATCTTATTTTAATTTGCTGGATTGTCAACTCTTCGATTTTCAAGATACCTCCACCAAAAGCCGCCAAAGAAATGCCAGGCAGAAATCGACCTGTTAAGCAGCCTCTTGTGTTGGCAGGATAGTCAAATACGTCCGGTTTTGATACAGTTAATGTCCATTTGTGAGATGAAATTGCAGTCGTCGACACTTAATAAAAAGATCTCCATAAATTTACTTATTGAATATCGTCACAAAACGTTAATACCAATTGCTTTCGAAAATTGAATCATCCTTATCTTAATCGTTGACGATAAATTGATTTATGATGTGAAAAATCAGATTATGGAAAGCAAAAGTCTTAAATTGAAAGTTTCTCCCGCCATCGGTTCGGTATCGGCCGAATGCATTTCCACTTCCAAAAGCAAATATATTATGACGTTAGCTCATGGAGCCGGTGCCGGAATGAATCATTCATTCTTGACCAGACTCAGTGATCTTTTGTCTGAAGAAGGGATTGCAACGCTCCGGTTTAATTTTCCATTTACTGAGAATAAGAAAGGAAGACCGGACTTACCGGCTGTTGCCCACCAAACTGTTGAAGCAGCTATTTCGAAAGCAAAAGAATTGTTTCCTTCTCTTCCCCTGTTTGCTTCAGGCAAATCATTCGGAGGTCGAATGACATCGCAATATTTATCGTCTCATCCGGAAAGCCCGGTCAAAGGAATAGTTTTTTATGGCTTTCCGCTCCATCCGCCCGGAAAGCCATCCGTAGAGAGAGGTGAGCATTTGAAGGCAATAAAAATCCCGATGCTTTTCTTACAAGGCACCAGGGACCAATTTGCTGAATGGAACTTAATAGAATCTACCAGCTCCTCTCTCGACAAAGCGACTTTAGTGCCTATCGAGGGCGCTAACCATGCATATAAAGCAGGAAAAAAGGATTTGTTGCCTGAGCTGGCAACTGCAACGTTAAAGTGGATTAGCAATTTGTAGAATCGTTATTACTTCTTCTTCTGCATAAATCCCTGCTTTTCCAATTCTTCCACCAAAGCCTTTGTATAAAGCTCGCTTGACTTTTCGAGCTCCTGCGGATTCACCACCTTCGTTTGCATGGATACCAGGAGATCTTCTGTGCTTGCATCGTATAAATTACTTTCAAGGTAATAAGTGTGCTCAGTAGTGTAATAGCCGGGAGTATACACCGCAGCACTGTTGTAATAATAGGCGCCAAATGTTCCATAGTAACCATAATAAGGATATGGCGAGTATAATGTACTGGAAGGAGTATAATGTGTTTCTGACTTTACATCCATCAGCACCACAATAAAAATCGCATCGCAGCCTAATTTTCTAATATTTTGCAGCACCAGATCTTTTGGCGGAAGGTTTTCTTTGGTGCGGACAGGTCCGAATACATAATAACTCTTTTCGGATGGAATTCCCTTTTTCGCGGCTGCATCAGCAAGGTCATTCTCCATAACTGATTTCGCCAATTCGTCCTGGGTCATCACATTGATGAATACTTTTTTTACTTTTCTTTGACCTGGTTGTACTTTTTCTTTGTTCACATATGTTCCGATGACCGTTGCTTTGGTAGATGGGCCACATGAAAAGCAAATCACCGATAGAGAAAGGAGTAATGATGTAATTGTTCGCATGGGCGTAAGTTACAAAGCAGTTCATATATTAATGGCAATTGTTTACGGTTAAACGCGCGATGAACCTATAGACGAAAAAGGTCAAATCAGAAACTTCCAACGTGTAGCTATGCACACCTATATGTCTATGTCGTAGAAAAGCTGACTCTCACACAAAACCAATAAAATTTCGGGCAGACAATCTGAATCAATAACAAACAATCTATGTATCAAATCCGAACGATTTCGTATCCTATTTATCTCTTAACTCTATAAGTCTCAATCAGTCATCAACATGGCATAGTATTAGAACTAAAAAATCCCTATGCTAAAAAACTATCTCCTGCTTGCGTTTAAGAATTTCAGAAAACAGAAACTGTTTTCACTCATCAACATCCTTGGACTAACTGTAGGCATTACCTGCTGCCTCATGATTTTCCTTTTCATCACCAATGAATTCAGCTATGATAAATTCCATAAGAATGGGAAAGACATCTATCGCATTTACCGAACGGCTAACACCAATGGTGAATTGAGAAATATCCCATGGGTTTCCCCGCCTTATGCACGCGCATTGGCCATCGATTATCCGGATGCAGTAAAAGCCGTCACGCGCGTTCAACCAGACAATGACCTCGTCACTTACAACAATATTTCCTTTAACGAACAAAAAATATATCTGGTCGATAGCAATTTCTTTAGCTTCTTTAGTTTTCATCTTTTAAAAGGCGACCCCTTAACCGTTTTTAAAGATCCTTTGAGCATAGTGATGACTGAATCCGCTGCGAAGAAATATTTTGGAAAGGAAGATCCCATTGGAAAAGTGGTGGATTTTAATAAGAAAATGCGATTAAAGGTGACCGGCATAGCAAAAGATATTCCTTCCAATTCGCATCTGGACTTTGACATGGTGGTGCCTTTGTCCAATTGGAAAGATGACTATTGGATGAACCAATGGCCTAACAATGGCCTTTTCACCTACCTGAGTTTGAGTCCTTCAGTGAAACCGGAAACGCTGCAAAAGCAATTCTCTCATTTCATGGACAAATATTTAGGGGAATTCTACCGCAAAGCCGGTTTCAAAATGGACCTCATCATGAAACCACTGGAAGGAATTTATTTTGAAGGAGAAAATCCTTTCGACAACGTAAAGCATGGAAGTAAAAGAATGGTGTATATTTTTATGAGTATCGCTGTGCTAATTCTGATTATTGCCTGCATTAATTTCATGAATCTCGCTACGGCCCGCGCCACTGACCGCTCAAAAGAAGTGGGTCTCAGAAAAGTTATGGGTGCAGTGCGCAAAGAATTAGCCTGGCAATTCATATTTGAATCGCTGTTATTTTCACTCACGGCAACCGTGCTGTCGGTATTATTACTCCAGGCTGTGATGCCGGCATATAGCCGTTTTCTAGGTTATAAACTACCGACATATTGGTCCAATCCTATATTCTATATTTTTTTAGTTGGCGTTATTCTCGTGGTAGGCATGCTGGCCGGAAGTTACCCTGCCTTATTACTTTCGTCATTCTCCCCAATTGAATCACTAAGAGGAAAACTAAAGTTGGGAAAACGTGGCGCGTCTTTCCGGAAGGCGTTGGTAGTTTTTCAGTTTGGAATTTCTGTTTTGCTAATCGTCAGCGTCTCTGTTGTAATGATACAGATGCATTTTGTACAAACGACTGATCTTGGTTTCAATAAGGAACAATCCATGATCGTTAAACTGGATAATGGCAAAATTTGGGACAACAAAATACAATTCAAGAACCAGGTGTCCGAAATCCCCGACGTATCGAGCGTATCATTAATGACAGGCGAACCCGGAGGCTTTCACGACACCTATAGTTTCGAAGCTCAAAGTAAGCCAGGTGAAAAACTAATGTTGAATACAGAATTTGCCGATTTCGAATATGTAAAAGCTCTGGGACTGAAAATGATTGCCGGCAGAGATTTTTCAGCTTCCTTTCCGACCGATTCAACTAATGCGGTAATCATTAACCGGGCTGCAGCCAAATTGCTTGGTTATGAACCTAAGGAAGCAGTAGGCAAATGGATAAAAAATGTTTCCGGAGACAGTTTACGAAGAACAATTGTTGGGGTCGTGGAAGATTATCATTATGCGTCCCTGAGGCAGGTTATAGGGCCTTTGGTTATCTCTACAAAAAAAGATGACAGAAGATTAGCCCTGATCAAACTAAACACAGCGCATCTGCCCGGAACCATTGATCGCATAAAGAGAATTTACGCTGCCAATGCACCTGATTTTCCATTTGAATATACGTTCCTCGATGAAAAATTCGATGTTTTGTACAAATCAGAAATTAAGCAGGAATCTTTACTAAGCATTTTCTCCGCCATTGCGATTTGTATTGCCTGCCTGGGATTATTCGGCCTTGCATCTTATACGGCTCTGAAACGAACAAAAGAAATTGGCGTAAGGAAAGTGCTGGGATCTTCTGTCGAGAATATCGTGTTGCTTCTCTCGAAAGATCTCTTGAAACCGGTGTTGTTGGGGACTATTATTGCTGTTCCTGCCGGATACCTAGTCATGCAAAACTGGTTGCAGAATTTCGCTTATCGTACAAGCATACCTTGGTGGCTTTTTGCTGTCGCTGCCTTGATTGCAGTTTCGATTGCATTAATAACGGTAAGCCTTCAGGCTGTACAAGCGGCTTTGGCAAATCCGGTGAAGTCGTTGAGAGTGGAATGATATCACCAAAAGAGTTGACGGTTGGCGGTTGACAGCCTTTAGTAGTTCTACCTGGTTCTAATTAAGAAACTTAGTATAAAGACTGTCCACTGACAACTGTCTACACTATTACTTGAAAACTTTACCATTGCAGGTATCGAAATCTTCCTGGTTCTGAAGTAAAACTGTACAATACAAGGAGGATCAAAATAAAATACCAGATGAAAACCAGCAGGTTTGCAAATGGCTTAGGAAAATATTTAAGCAACCATTGATACATTAGCTGAATAATTGTCTAAATTCTATACTTACCGCCGGGATATTCTCTGTCCCTATTAATATACAACTGAAGGCAAACGCATGAAACACCCATATTCTTCCAAACCATTTGCCAAAAGGATGATGATTGATGAACTGAGAAAATGCTGGCATTGCCTTTCTTGTCCTGACTGTGACCAGGATCAGAAGCGCCTGTAATGCTCCCCACAACACATATCGAATCGATATCTCATGCCAAAGAGCCAGAACAAGCATCGATGCGATGAGTGCAAACCAACGCTGCCTGGACAATGCTGCTAATGGGTAAAATACATAATCCCGACACCAGCTCGACAAAGATATATGCCAACGTTGCCAGAAGTCTTGCATATTCGTGGCCAGAAAAGGGGAATTAAAATTTTCCATCACACGGATTCCCCAGACGAGTCCCATGCCAATTGCCAGGTCTGAAAAGCCTGCAAATTGAAAATATGCATTGCCAGTGAATGAAACTGTCTGCAGGTAAATCTTCAACAAATTTGAATCAGCCTGCGCCGCAAGTTGAGTAAGTTTAGCAGCGAAAATAAAATTGCCTAAAAAGTTGATCTTGACCAACCCATACAGCAAACGCTCCAATCCCTCTGAGAACATGTAAGGATCCCATTTATATCTTCTGAGGCTACGCTGAAATTCCGGCATCCTGTGTATTGGACCTATGAGCATGACCGGTAGAAAGAGTAAATATTCAAGATATTCTAGGAAAGCTGGTTTTTTCATCCCCGATTTATAGCATTCAAAGGCAACATGCACCTGGCGGAAGGCATAATATGACAATCCCAGGGGAATAATCCAATGATTGACCTTGTATCCGGCTTTGTATACGAAAAGTGGGAGAATTGGGAGAACAATCGTAAGGAATACACCCAATTTTCTAAATCTGAAATAATTATTCTTCCAAATCAACCATTGCAGAAATGCCACTAGCAGCATAATCAGAACCGAAAGCGGTGCAAACCATCCAAGAACTACCAGCGTAGTCAACATCATAATTTTTGGCCGCCAATAATTTGGCAATTGCCACACCAATGGAGAACTTATCAGCACCAACGCTAAGAAAATCAATTGTAACTTCATAATGATTTTAATTGAAGGGCAACTTCTCTGCAAAAAGAATTTGTAAAGAACCTGCTGCCTTTAAGACTCATATGAGTCCGATCACAAAAGAATGTGGAATCAAGATCCAGTTTGTTGTTAAAATATTCCAGTTTTATCTTTTGCCTCAGGTAGCGCAAATTGGTATTGAATGCACTTGTATCCGCTCTGTGCCATTTTTTAAATTCCTCTGATTTTTCGATGGGGAAATTGACAAACAGGAAATGGGTCCCTTTTGACTGCCACGCGGCCGCAAGTTCTCGGAAGGAAGAAATATCCGTGGAATCTATCAAACCATTTCTTAATTGTTCCACGGTTTTATTGGACACTATCACATTTGGGCGTCTGTCCGGAGAGTATGATTGGTACGCTGAATCCGGATTGATCAACATTCGAAACAGATAGAGATATTCATTTAAAAATGTTTCATTCAAGGCACGATATGATAACATGTTGGCTTCAACTACAACAATATCCGGTCGTAATTGATCCAATAATTTCATGTTGTCGGCGAAATTTGACAATGTGCCTCCACGCTTAAATAACTTTACCAGAACTATTGGCTTGCCTGAAATTTCCTTAACTCTTGATTCTATTTTTTCGCTGCTATCCAGTCCACACTCAACCAGCGAGGTGCCAATGACCAGCACAATGGGTCTGTCTTTGGCGTTAGCGAATTTCCCGGCTACGTACCTGGACTTTGATTCAAAATCATATTTAGTTTGCGATCGCTCAAGATGGTTAAGGAGCGGTATCATCAAAAGAACGGCTACAGGCAGGAAAAACCAAATGGCGAGCGGTGGAAATATTTTCTGGAAATTATCCATGCTTTTCTTTAATCAGTTCAGTTGCTCTGCGGAGGCTGTTCATCGTGATGACTTCGGCCGTACTGAACCGGATTCTGAAATGATGTTCAAGAGAAGTTATAAAACTAAGATGTGCCAAAGAATCCCAGCCTCCGACAGTTTGCGATGTATCCTGGATGGAAAGTTTCCAGGCCGGAATCTGGAATGACTCTGCCGCTATTTTCAAAACATCTTCGGCCAATTGTCCGTTTACTGGATTTGGCTTCAGCGTTTCCTTTGATAACTGATCTTTCAAGGCATTTAATTGTACTTTACCAGATACTCCTTTTGGCAAAGCGTCAACTATATATATTCTCGCAGGGACTTTTTTCTCTTCGAGGAATTGGCGGCAGTGCTCCACAATTTCAAGGCTTGTAGCAGCATGCGCAGATTTTAACACGACAGCAGCAACAAGTTTTTCTCCGAAGACTTCATCAGGCATACCAAGAACGCAGGATTCGGATATAGCCGGATGCTTTAGCAGGCATTCAGTAACCTCCTCTGGCTGAATATTGATTCCGCCGCAAATAACCAGGTTTTTCTTTCGCCCTTTAATAAGAACAAATCCGTTCTCATCTTGTAAAGCCAGGTCCCCGGTATAAAACCATGCGTCGTTTATTGCTTCGGTGGTTCTTATCGGATCATCCCAATAATTTTTCATGATATGCTCACCATTCAAACATAATTCTCCAATTTCTCCCTTTCCAACATCCACTCCTGTTTCATTTATGATTCGAATATTGCAATCGACTGGTTTACCAACTGTATATTTTCGATATGTGCCAGGAAAGGGGCCGCAAAACAAACTTCCGGCTACTGTTTCTGTAAGTCCATAAATATTGCAGACCCCAACTTTGAAGATCGACTCAAATTGATCCCAAACTGGGGCATCCAAATGCGCAGAAACTGAGAGAATTGCTTTGAATTCGGGATACTGAAAACTGTCTTCGTAGTTATCTGAAAACTGAGTGAACAGGTTCAGCATAGCGGGCACAGCAAAAAAATGAGTGATGCTATTCGCAAAACAATAGTCGAGTAAAAACGGGATCTTTTCAATTGTAAAGCGAAATGGATTATGCCACGTGCACCCCACATAGGCAGATAATAATGGGCCCTGGATGCATCCGTCCGCATGGCACAACATAAGTTGGTTTAACAAGGCACTGTCAGGATTCAGATCATAGACCTTTTTCAAAGTAGCTAAATGTGCAGCCAAATTTCCGTGCGTAATAGCAACTCCCTTTGAATCGGCTGTGGTGCCCGAAGTAAAAATTATATATGCATATACGCTAGAAGGACGCGATTCAGGAATAGATGCCGCCGGGTTTGCTTTCTCAAGCAGAGAAAGATAATCATTGGAAGGTTGCTCTGTTTTTTGTTTTTGAAGAAATTTTGAAAGGATGCCTCCAGTAGACGCCGCATTTTTCCGATAAGACAAAACAGTAGTGGATTCGGTTGATAAAATCTTCCAATTTTCCAATGCGGTAATATCTGCAATCAGGCATTTCGGAGAAGTGCGCCTCAGGATGCTCGCGGCTCTCGGTTCTTTCGACTCCGGGTCAGCTATCACAGCAGTTATACCGTTTGCCAAAGCAGCAAGAAAAAGAGCGCTCATTTCACTTTCATCAGAAACCGCCAGCATAATCCGA
The DNA here is from genome assembly GCA_003175695.1 of Bacteroidota bacterium. GTDB lineage: Bacteria > Bacteroidota > Bacteroidia > Chitinophagales > Chitinophagaceae > Puia. The sequence continues at coordinate 31,383 of PSRA01000058.1, forward strand.
TCTCCCTGGCGGATGTTGAGCGATTCAAAAAGTCCCGAAATTTTTTTGATCTTTTCCTGCAGCCATTGATAGGAATAGCTTTTATTTTCAGTCTGAAGGAAAATTTTTGTGGACGATTGAGAAAAGAGGTTTTGCAGCATAAATTAGATTCATTTTATCACCTGAGAATAATTCTCAAGCAACTGTTTTCGTAATACTTTGTTGTGATTTCCCCGCGGAATCTGGTCCACAGTTTCAATTCTTGCAGGTACTGCGTAAGAGCCAATATTTTCAATCAATTTCCTCCTGATATCCAGCACTACATCTTTTGAGTTTTCAATTTGCGAAGGAATAATAAATATGATGATCGATTCTTTTTCCTCATGCATGGCACATACTGCCCAATCAGATAATTCAGGAATTTGTTCCATCACCTCCTCTATTGCAGCGAGTTCGATCCTTTGACCTGAAGGCAATTTGACGACGTCAGAAATCCTTCCGTAAAGGCTAATACTTCCATCTTGATTTTGCATGGCGATATCCTTTGTATGAAACCATCCGTTTACGAGGCTGGCCTTAGTGGCTTTTTCGTTTTGGAAATATCCGGCAAAAACGCCAGCACCATATATGCAAAGCTCTCCTCTGGTACCAGGGGCAGCGTCATTTCCATTTTCATCAATGATCCTTATCAAACAGTCGACGGGAACACCAATACTTCTTTCATCGGATGATTGAAAGCCGGGGGGTTCCGCTATGCAAATACCTGTTGTTTCCGAAAGTCCATAATAATTTTGCAGGTGATTGCCGGTTTGTTGCTGCCATTTCAATCTAGTATCGCGTGACAGTTGGTTGCCAGTTGATAATGCCAGTCTAACATGACTTAAGGGAGAAAATTTTTCCTGTCTCTTCTCAACAACCAACAATTGCTTGAAAAAAAGTGGATTAGCTGTTAGAATTGTCACTCTTTCTCTGGCAATTGTTTCAAAATGCGAATGAATGTCTGCTCCCTTTGAAGGAATAATGCAACACGCGCCCGATTCTGCGATAGCAACAGTGGCATGTCTTAAGCCACTCATGCTCTCCAAACCTCCTAATGCGAAATACCGATCTTTTGTTTCCCATTGATAAGTTTCCGTCATGGCCCGACCCGAGTGAATTAATTTCTCATGTGAGACGGGAATTCCTTTCGGGTCATCGGTTGATCCGGTTGTCCAAAGTATCACAGCAACATCTTCAGGATCGGGATTTTGACAATATTTCGGACTACTACTTTTTTCATTGTTGCACGAGAAAGTCAACCATGAGTCAAAAGAGTATTCAGATTGATAGGCTGGATCAAAAGGACTATCGAACATAATTTCTTTCAGGAAAGGCAGGTCATCAATCGCATCAAATCGTGAGGGATCGACAAACGCCATGGAAGGTTTGACCAAATGGATGTAATTCCGGATCTGTCGGTCCGATTCCTTTGGAGAAACAGGAACGATGATCATTCCAAGACTAACGGCAGCCCAAAAGAGCAGTATCAATTCAGGTTGCATTTCTCCACAGACGAATATCTTGTCTCCCTTGCGCAAACCTTCGCTCAATAAGGCTTTTTTCAGAAGTTCGATTATTTCATCAGCTTGTGAGAATGTGAGTGATTCTTCTTCTGTTTTAGTGAGAAGTTGTTCGGAATAAGATAAAACTGCATCCTTCCAAAAAGATGACAGATTTTTTTCCTTCTTTTCTAACACATATTTCTGATGACCTAATAATGTTTGTAGCCTAAATCCGGCTTCATCGACTGGTACCACCTGCGCCAGCTCAAGATCGAAAGCAGTCTCCAGGATTCTCTGCATACCTGTTTTCGAAATACCCGTTTTCTCCCTTATTTCTTTCAACGTATATCCATGCCTGGCCCAATACAAAACTTCAATCAGGCCTCTGTCAATTTTTTGTCCAATGCTGGTTTTGATAATGTTCAGATAAACCTGGTGTCTTTCCAGCAGCTCATCAATGAGCGGCCCATACAGACTGGTGTTATAAGAAATTGTAAGTTCAATTTCATCTGCGCTGAGTAGAGGATTCTGCAGTAAATACATATTTTCCCAGTCCTGTTCATGGCCGCGCCACGGTTCCAGGAAAACTTCTTTTTTGCCAGGCAGCCAGGCAACACATGAATTATAATCTGTATGATTGGGCTCTGAAACCAATGGTTTTTTCTTTTCCGCGCCATGGTCATTCCAGTAAAATGTTGAAGGTTCGGAGAGAATGTAACCACATCTTCCTGTAATCTGTTCAAGTTGGGCGAACAAGAACGCATATTCCTTACCGTGAAGTTGTCTCATGCCCCTTTCAAAGAACGGCTCTGGTTTACTATTGGTAAGATGAACATGCGGAAAAATGATTGGTGCCGAAGCCCTGGCTATACGATGCAGATCGGCGAGAAGTTCAGGTTGATGAAATTGGTGAAGCAAATCCATTCCGACGATAGCAGCTGCCATTCCATTCTCGAATGGCAGGGGTCTCATGAAATCAGCGAAAACAACGGTATGATTTTGTCGTCTTTCAGGCGACATCCAATAATCGAAACCTTTATATCCCAGGATGTCCTTGTCTCCTTCCCATACAGTGATAATCTTTTGTTCCGGGAACCACCCCGCCAGCATGCTTGCCATCCAACCGCTTCGGTCCCAAAGATTAAGTATGGTATCAACAGGTTGCAGTTGTTCCCTGATATAATTAACGAAAGGAAATAGAGCTTTGAACGCCTCATTGAACGGTTGATAGCAGGCATAAAGATCCAGCATGGGGTGCCTTCCTTTTTGGCGGAGGAATCGTTTGTATTTAGACTTATTTCTTAAAAGATTATCCTGCAGCTCCGCCAGTTCCTCCTTATGATGATCCGGAAGTATTAAGTCCTTTTTATTCCCAAAATGCAAGTGGCCGATATAGGGATAGGAATAACATTGTTGAGGTATAGCTTTCCACCCAGCTTGTTCCATGACAATCAATTATATCTGTTGTTAAAGTATCAGGAAATCGAAAATTCAACGAGGAAATTGGATTAGGCTGGCAACAAATAAAGAGGTCAAAATCAGTAAGTGAGAATAAAAATATAAAGAAAAAGTGGAGTTTGCAAGGGGGTCAGAGAAAGGTCAATCAAAGGGCGGAGAGCGTCTCAGCCTCGCTCTCCGCCCCTGTTTAGCCGATCTTCCCAGTAGTCATTTCTTCATAGAACTCAAACTTGCTACCGCCTTTTTCATGTTTATCCCTGTTCCCAACACCGGCCTGAATATATCTCCCAGGTCACGTAAGCGCTGCACCGCGTTGTGAATCGTGAAATCCTGGATCGACAGCCCCTTTTTAACCTCCTTCCATTGTAAAGGCATGGATACCGGTGCTCCTGGCTTTGGGCGTAAGGAATATGCGCAAGCCAGCGTAGCCTGTGGCCGGTTCTGCAAGAAATCAATATAGATTTTTCGTTTGCGCCTGGACGTTTGCCGTTCTATGCTTGTGAATTCAGGCAATTCTTCGTGAACGAGGGTCGCAATCAATCGCCCGAATTCCCTGGAATCTTCATAAGCATATTTTGCACCGAGTGGGATATAAATATGTAATCCTGTTGAACCTGAAGTTTTGCAATAAGAAGGTATAGACGCGTCGTCCAAAACGCGATGAACGACTCGAGCCGTTTCTATCACCTGGCTAAAATCATTATTGTCGGGATCTAGATCGATGATGCACCAATCTGGATTATCAGGTTTGCTAACACGGCTGCTCCAGGGATTGATTTCAATACATCCTAATGAAGCCATATACAGTAAACTGGCCTCATCAGTGGGGACAAGAAAATTTTTGTCCTCGTTATCTGTTTCGCTGTGATAAGGAAATGTCGCAACCCACCCAGGAACTTTTCCAGTTACGTTCTTTTGATAAAAACTTGCACCAAGTATACCATTTGGAAAGCGGTTCAGAGATTGTGGACGATCTTTAATATAAGGAAGAATGAAGGGGGCGACCTGGTAATAATAATTCAACATATCACGCTTCGAAATTTTCTCTTTTGGCCAATAGATCTTGTTCAGGTTACTGAATTTGAGGGAGTGGCCATTGACGATCCTTTGTTGGGTTGCTTCGGTGGGATTTAGGAAAGTTTGTCGATCCTGCTGAGTGTTGGGTTTGATCATTTTTTCCCTGCTCAAAAAATCTTTTTCTCCAATTATATTTTCCGGATGAACCACCCTTTCACTTTTGACTTCCTTGGGCGACTTATCTTCTCGCAAACCTTCAAAAGAAGGATGACGCATCACACCGTCGCTTGTGATTTCTGCATAGGAAACTTCACATACAATTTCAGGTTTGAGCCAATATACATCGGCCGGAGGTGGATTGGGTCTGAATCGTGAAGGTTTATTGACATCGGGTTTTATTTCAAACGGACATTTTTTCGAAAGCAATGGGGCAAATTTCTCCAAAAGTTTTTTTTGCAACCCCGTAGAAAATCCGGTGCCGACTTTGCCAATGTATTGAAGGACTTTGCCATTGTAAACTCCGACTAACAATGAACTAAATCCTTTATTAGTGCCTTCATTAATTGTGTACCCGCCAATCACCACTTCCTGGCGTTTACTTATTTTTATTTTTAGCCAATCTTTTGATCGAATACCAGGCAAATAGATGGAAGAGTCCTTTTTAGCCATAATTCCTTCGAGGCCGTGAGTCTCGGCAGCACGAAAAAATTCATTGTAATCATTTTCAAATGCGTGGCTGATGAGGACCTGCGCCGTGGGTCTTAAAACTTTCCTTAAGATATTTCTTCGTGCATTCAAAGGCGCATCAGTCAGTTGATAGCCCTCGTACCAAAGAATATCGAACACATAATATTGCAAGACTCCATCTGCTTCACTCCTCCAATTTTGCAAATCGCCGAAATTGGATACACCATTTTTTCCTGCCACAATAATTTCGCCATCTAGAATCGCATTCAAAGAGGTCTTTTGTAACGCATTTTGAATTGGATAAAATTTGTCTCCGAACTCTTTATTATTTCTCGACTTGATTTTTACATTACCATTAAGAAGATAGGCAATTGCCCGGTAACCATCCCATTTTACCTCGTAAGTCCATCCTTTTTCATCAAAGGGCTTATCAATTAGAGTCGCCAGCATGGGCGGAATTAACTTAGGAAACGCAACCCTTTTGGATCCAGCGGGCAATTTTATCTTTTTAATATGTCCATGCTTTTTATGGTGACCCTCTTTGTGGCTCTTTCTTTTATCTCCTGGTTTGGTTTTAACTAACACCATGTCGAAGTTAATTTCTTACCCTACTACAGACCATCCAAATCCAGGCCAATCGAAGATCGGGTTCTCTTTTTGGTGAGTTTATAAGAAATTTGCCATACCGCGACTCATTTGCATGGATGATTGTTTTTGCTTTGGTGAGCAGATTGATCGAGTCGCCCGGATTTCAAATTCGAATAAATTTCGGAGGCATATGTTCATCCGGATAGTCACAAAAATGTATTTTAATAAAATTCAAAATTTATGAGCGTCTCAAAAAATCAATCGACAATTTTTCCTAAAGGAGAGCCCGCCCCCGCCGACTATTTTGTCGGTAAAGCATGGGTAAAATTCCTGGTCCAGAGTGATGACACATTTAACACATCAATCGGAAATGTCGTATTCGAGCCAGGAGCAAGAAACAATTGGCATAAACACGGCGGGGGACAGATACTCATTGTTACGGATGGAGAAGGCTATTACCAGGAAAAGGGAAAGCCCATTCAAATAATTAGAAAGGGCGACGTCATCAAAATTTTGCCAGGAGTAAAACATTGGCATGGCGCTTCACGCGACCACGAGATGACGCATATTGCAGTGAACACCAACACGCAAAAAGGAATCGTGGAATGGCTGGAACAGGTTACCGACGAAGAATATAATGCGCTAAAATAATTGATCAATCCAATTACTTCCAACTCTAGCGATTTCGACCCGATTTGACTAATTAAATTGTTTAAGAATGAATGTCAGCATCTTAAAAAGAAAATGTTTTTTATTTCCTGGCAGCGTTTTATTAACGATCATGTTTATGGGAAATGTTTCAGCGCAAGAGAAATCGCACTATATGCGAATCGCAAAAATTGTTGTAGACTCCGCTCAACTGGAAAACTATAAGTCAGCCTTGAGAGAAGGTATGTCCGCTGCCGTGAGTAACGAGCCGGGCGTTCTTAGTTTGTACGCCGTGTTTGACAAGCAGCATCCTACCCATATTACAATCTTTGAGACCTATGCAGATGTGAATGCTTACCAGTCTCATATCCAGACTCCGCATTTCAAAAAATATAAAAGCACAGTGGAGCAGATGGTAAAATCCCTTGAATTGACGGATGTGATTCCAATTGCGCTTGAAGGAAAGAAAGAGGCTAAATAAAAGTAAGAGCGGAGAAACAATGCGTAGAGCTGAGGGCAGTCGCGCACCGCTCTATTCTTCTGCTCTTACGGTGCGAGGAGCCTTCTATGGTAAAGCAGCCCATGCAAGTCCATCCGGCCCCCCACCTACATCGATATGACCAATCACCTCCAATGTTTTCAAATCAATAATAGCAACATAATTATCAGGGGTACAGGCAACAAAAACGCGCGATCCATTCGGATCCATTAAAATTCCCGCTGCACCATGACCGATAGTAAGTTTCTTTTTTTCTGTATGTGATTGTACGTCGTAGACCGATAGATCTCCTGACCCAAGTCGCGTGATAAATGCCAGCTTTCCATCTAGTGTAAATTTTAAACGATTAGCACCAGTAACTTTTGCGTCAATTTTAGATGTCATTTTTCTCGCATTCAAATCAACGATGTATATCGATCCATCTTCGCTCGCTGCCGTCCACAGTTCATTTCCATCAGGCGTTACATCAAAACCTTCAGAGCCTCTGCCCACTGGCACAATGGTTTGCGTCCAATCCTCTCTAGGCTTAGCATTTGGCGGGGCCATTCTTCCTGGTTGAATGAGCGTGTCTACAAAAATGCTGACGGTGCCCGAAGAAACATTGGTTGTATAAATCCGTTTACCTTCCGGTCCGACATAAATCATATGCGTTCTGTCCTGACCCGTTCCCATACTCCAGTCAATCTTGCCAGTGCCGGGGTCATAACAACCGAAAGATTTCGATCCCTCCGCCGTAAACCAGGCTTTGCCGTTTACAAAAGTCAACCCGTGAGGGCCTAGTAGTGGTCGCGTATCTACATTGATCAGGAGTTTTTGCGCGACCAGGTCAATAATATTTATTTCATGCAAAGTTCCTCCGCCATAAATAGAAACATAGGCTGTCTTTCCGTCTGCAGATGCAATGACTTCATGTGGATCCTGACCAACTGGAACTTTGGCCAGCACTTTAAACGTTTTGGGGTCCACTATGGCAAGTGTGTGATCAGTTTTTGAAAGAGCAAGCAAAGATGAACGTGATGAAGATTGCGCGCTGCAATTAGAGGTTGTGAAGAAGAGGAAGTTCAGTAATACGAAGGCAAATATTTGCAATCCTGACATGTGACGACTAAATTTTTTCATAGCCCATGTTTTTGATGATACAAACTTATTGTATTTCCAAAAGAGTTGACAGTGGACAGTTGTCCGCTGACAACCGTTTGTGCGAGGTTAGTGAAGTGTAAAGGGCCAGACTATTAATAGAAACTGACAACTATCAGCCTTTGGCGTGAAACTTAATTGGATGATCTTTGCATCAAACAAAGGGAAGGTAACTGCAATGAAAAAGCGAAAACCTGAAAAATCCAACTCCGAAGTATCAGCGATCGGCTTGGGAAGCATGAAAATGAGCTTTGGATATGGTCCTGTTGCCAATAAGCAGGAATGACCTGGTTGCTTCATCATGCAATCGATCTGGGCGTTACTTTTTTTTATACTGCCGAAGCCTATGGGCCATTTGCCAGTGAAGAGCTAGTTGGTGAAACTCTTGAACCATTCGCAATACAAAGTGAAACAGGGTAAAGTAAAATGGTTGGGATTATTAGAAGCAAGCCTTAAAATTATTCGACGTTCAAGAGCGAAGGGTGAGAGCGGGAGAACAGAGTGGAGAGCGTCTAACCTTCACTCTCCGCTCTGTCTCTCGCTCTCTGGTAATATGCTGCAAAAAAAAGGCGCGATAGACATCGCACCCGTGCTAAAATCCAATATCCTATGAAAAACATATTAATAATTACAAATCATGTTCCGGACTAGGTCTATTTCAACTCCCTTACGCCAGATGTGGAAAACTATCTGGGGTATTTTTACCTCTACGAATTCTAATCTCATTAATAATGAGATTGAGGTCATAACAGTAAGCATCGAGTTCCCTGTCATCCAGTCCACTACAAAGCAAGGCGGTGAAGTTCTTAGTTTCAGAGATCAGTATTTCCATTAAAGTTTTCTCATCCAATTCATCTAAATGTAAATACTCTAACATTTTTGCAACATTTTCAATAAACAAAGGACAAAATCTGTTCCGGTTTTTCTCCACGAAATGGGAGTCTTTCGTGGAATTTTCACCTCAATTGGATTTGACTATCATATTCGGATTTTTCTGACACGACCGCAGTTGATTTACTAAGCTTAAAAGCAGCCTCGGATAATTTTTCCTTATGGGCAGGGTGTGCAATATCAATCAATGCCTTCGCCCTGTCCTGTAGGCTCTTCCCGTACAAATTGGCAATGCCATATTCTGTGACTACGTACTGCACATGAGCGCGTGTAGTAACAACGCCAGCACCCGGACGAAGAATCGGTACGATTTTGCTCTCGCCTCTTGTCGTTGTTGACGGCATTGCGATGATAGGCTTACCTCCTTTGGACAAACTCGCTCCCCTCATGAAATCCATTTGACCCCCCACTCCGGAATATATTTTAGGTCCTATGGAATCTGCGCAGATTTGGCCTGTGAGATCCACCTCAATTGCGCTATTGATAGCTGTTACTTTAGGATTTTGACGAATGACATGCGTATCATTTACATACGCAATATCCAGCATTTCAACGATTGGGTTATTGTGCACAAAATCATACAGTCTCCGCGTTCCCAACATAAAACTCGAAACAATTTTATTTCTTCTCTTTGATTTCAATTCTCCAGTGATCACGCCTGCCTGGACCAGGTCAATAATTCCATCAGAAAACATTTCCGTGTGGATGCCCAACTTTTTATGAGAGCCCAACATACTTAGCACGGCATTTGGTATCTTCCCGATCCCCATTTGTAAAGTTGCTCCATCTTCTATCAGTGAGGCAACATGAGCTGCCATTTGAATGGTAAGACTATCCGGCTTTTCAATTCTTGCTTCGAGAATCGGATCATTCACTTCTACCATGGAAGTTATCCTGCTGGAATGAATGAAGGCATCTCCAAATGTCCTTGGCATATTAGGATTCACTTGCGCAATAATACATTTTGCATTTTCCAATACTGCCGGTGCAATGTCAACAGAAGTACCTAATGAGCAATAACCATGTTCATCAGGTGGCGATACATGTATCAGCGCATAGTCGATATTGATATATTTTTTTCTGAATAACGCCGGGATTTCACTCAAGAAAACAGGTATATAATCCGCCCTGCCTTCCTGCACGGCCTTCCGAATATTGCCGCCAACAAAGAAACAATTGACCTTAAATACATCTGCATACTTTAATTCCGCATAGGGAGCAGCACCTTCGGTATGCATCTGGTAAATCGTGATGCTGTGTAATTCATTGGCTCTTTCAACCAATCCTTTGATTAATTGCTGAGGAGCTGCTGCGGCAGTCTGAATAAAAATACTTGACTGTGGCTTTATGAATTTGATAGCATCTTGTAAAGTCGTATACATGAAATAGTGTTTTTGTGATCACTCACTCTTCTTTAACCGCAGGAGGGCGCAGAGAACACGCCGAAACGAGGAGGTATAACTATGATTTAATATGCCTCCTCGTTTCACTGCGTCCTCCGCGCCCTCCTGAAGTTAAAAAAACGATTGTACGGTGATCAAACATAATATTTAAGAGGCGCACGATTTAAGCGAAATGTGCTATAAACACAGGACTGACATGCTCGCGAATAACCTGATCAACAAAACTGGGCCTAAAAACATTCGAAGCCATCGATCTTGAATATGACCCCGAAATGAGCATTACATTTTTCTTTTCTTCGAGCCACGCATTAAAATATTTCTTTGGATCGAAATGCAATTTGGATGCTGCGAGGCTGTTAAAATGCACTCTTGCATATTCTTCCAACAATTCTTTGTCCGGAATTTCGTCTGACCCTTCTTCTTTTACATACACAAACTCTGCCGGAAGATCCGTCAACGCAGGAAATAAATAGGTGAATTGTTTCAATGCAAATATGGTTTCAGACTTGGCATCGTAGCCAATAGCAAGACGCTCCACTTCGTCAAAATTGTCAGGCACTATGACAACCGGGGCTTCCGTTTCACGAAGCGCTTCCTGCATGAAAAAGCTGGGATGATCCTTCAGCATTTCGGATGAAAATAACGAAGAACCTACTACAACCAGGTCCGCAAAGCGGCTTTCCTTCTTGAAAAAGTCGCGATCCCATCCTTCGGATTTCTCATGAATATGATATTTGATCCTTGCCAACTTGCAGGAGTCTGCAAATTGCTCTTTGCTTTTTTCAACCAGCGTATCTTCTTCTTCTTTCAATCTGACGTATGGTTGCGCAATTGGCGTGAAAGTGACAGGAATCAGCTCTCCAAAATCGACCGGGGTAAAGAATATTCCTTTTACAAATAAGGGTTCTTCAGCTCGCATAAGCTTGATGAATTGAAAAGCTCCCGCGGAGAAATTATCGCCATCACATAGAAAAAGTATTTTTTTCATATAGAATCGATTTTGACAACTGTAAAATTAGTTCAGGTTTGGGGATAGACGGATGATTATTTTCAACTTGGGAAATGATAATAGTCAAGACCGAGGTAGTAGCAAAGCGATGCTAAAACGTAAATTTTGTGAACTTTGGAGAATCTATTGCGGGAATGAATACTATTCAAAATACACAACGGCGCACAGGGCTGCTTCAAGCCGAGCTTGCTCCCCTGCAAAAACAATTTGGCAAGAACCAATTCAGTCTAAAACATTCCCTGGGCCCACTGAGGATTTTTTGGGAAATCATAAGGGAGCCCATGTTCATTATGCTGGGGGTTGCCTGTGCCCTCTACTTCATCCTGGGCCAGTCGAACGAAGGATTCCTAATGCTGGCTGCGATCCTTTTCGTTGCTGCGATCTCAGTTTTTCAGGAAATCAGGAGTTCCAGGGCACTTGCCGCTTTGGAACAATTGACAGAACCTTCGGTTATTGTAATCCGGGATGGGAAAGAACAATCCATTGCTTCTGAAGATCTATTGCCGGGCGATCTCATAGTAATCGAAGAAGGAAGCAGGGTACCGGCCGACGCAAAAATCGTCGAATCAAATGATTTTACTGTCAATGAATCCATACTAACAGGAGAGTCGATACCGGTTGAAAAAAATGAAAAAGAAGGGTTTAATGCCATCTTTCAGGGGACGACGATCAATACGGGAAAGTGCTTTGCAATTGTAACGGCAACAGGCAATCGAACCCGACTGGGTCAACTGGGAAAGTCAATCAGCACAATAGAATCACCGAGGACACTTTTGCAAACTCAGATCGCGGGATTTGTAAAAACAATGGCAATAATTGGCTTCAGCGCTTTTGGTCTTATCTGGTTTCTTAACTATTTGCATAGCAGAGATATTTTTCAAAGCCTCCTGTTAGGCCTTACAATTGCGATGTCTGCCCTTCCTGAGGAAATACCAGTTGCCTTCTCGTCTTTTATGGCTCTTGGCGCATGGCGCATGGCAAAGCTTGGGATTATTACGAAGCAACCAATGACAATTGAAAATCTTGGCGCTGTCAGTGTGATTTGTCTTGATAAGACTGGCACAATAACGGAAAATAAAATGACGGTCAGGGCCATTTACGATTTTGAAACGGGTCAGACAGAGTATCTTGAAAATAACCATTCATTGAACCATCCGGTGCTCTTATGGCATTCGCGACTTGCAAGCGAAATGGCTCCGTTCGATTCCATGGAAAAAGCTATTGCCGAGGCATTCGATGGAAAATATGATGAAAAGGTTTATCCAAAATTGAACATGGTTCACGAATATCCCCTCGAGGGAATTCCGCCCATGATGACTCACGTTTATCGTAATGGCAAATCAGATCTCGTCGTAGCCAAAGGAGCGCCGGAAAGAATTTTAAAAACCTGCAAATTAAGTGGCCATGAGAAGCATAAGGCAATGTTAGCCGCGCGTGACATGGCTAAGCAGGGTTTGAGAGTGCTGGGTATTTGTAGCACCGTCGACCACACTGGTGACTTTCCTGATTCGCAAGACAATTTTAATTGGAAATTCGAAGGATTCATTGGGTTGCAGGATCCACCAAAAAAAAATGTCAAGGCTGTATTTAAGAAATGGTACGATGCAGGAATCAGAATCAAATTAGTGACAGGGGATTACGCTGAAACTTCCATGAATATTGCGAACCAGGCGGGAATAAAGAATTCAGATCATTCTATTTCAGGAGACCAGTTGATGATGGAATCGGACGAATCGATTCAGTCGATATCGAAAGACACAAACATTTATGTTCGAATGTTCCCTGAGGCAAAACTTAAATTGATCAATGCATTGAAATCGCAGGATGAAATTGTGGCTATGACAGGGGACGGAGTTAATGATGGTCCGGCACTCAAATCAGCGCATATCGGTTTGGCAATGGGCAATAAAGGCACCGAGATTGCCAAAGAATCAGCAGATTTGATCATTACGGATGACAACCTGGATAAAATTACAGAAGCAATATTTCAGGGAAGGAAGATCTTTGATAATCTCAAAAAAGCAATCAGGTATATTATTTCAATCCATATTCCCATTATTCTTACGGCTTCATTACCCCTGATCCTTGCCTGGAAATATCCGAATATCTTTACACCTATTCACATCATCTTCCTTGAATTGATTATGGGTCCAACCTGTTCTATTTTTTATGAAAGAGAACCGGTGGAAAGATCAGTGATGCATTTACCCCCGAGGTCAAGAAATCAGAATATTTTTTCACTGAGAGAGCTCACGGTCAGCTTCATTCAGGGACTTATAATAGCAGGAGGACTGCTTTCCCTTTATTATTATTTCATGGAAAGGGATTTTACAATTGAGTCGGTAAGAGCGATTGTGTTTATCACATTAATCCTGAGCAATGTCTGGCTTACTTTTGTCAACAGGTCATTTGTCGAAACCTTCAACAAAACTATATTGTACAAAAATTCATTAGCACCGCTCGTCATTTTATTATCAGCTCTATTTCTGATAGCTATTCTTCTTATCAGACCATTTCGGGAGCTATTTCAACTGGCGCCAATCAACCTTTCCCAATTCACGACCTGCTTGGTAGTTAGTCTAATTTGTACCGGATGGTTTGAACTATACAAAGCGTTAAAGAAAGCTTTTACATAATCGTATAATCAGATGTTTGATGAAGTAATTGTGGTGGAATAGCGAGTACTGGTATTTTCATATGTGTTGCTATTCTGCTTGAATGCTTTTCACTGAAGAGATCCAACAATCCATGCTCTTTCGGGATGATAATCAGGAGATCCAAATTGTGAAGCTGGCAGAACTCGCGCAATCCTTCAGAAATGTTTTCATTTTTAACATAATAAAATTTTGGTTTGAAGCCACTCAATTGGTTCGCCAGCGAAATGGGCTCAGATGCTTCTTCTGAGATTGCTTTGTTTATATTCTTGCTTACGTGAACTACATGCAAAGTAGCGTTAAACGCACTCATATGACGGCGAACGCTTTCGACAGGTTCTTCTTTTACATGATTGAGATCAGTTGCAAGGCCAATATTTTTGAATCCGTTAAAAAGGCAGCCTTCAGGTATGATAAGAATGGGGTAGTGAGAGTGCCGCAATGCAAAGAGTGCGTGGCTTCCAGCCAGGAATCTTTCAAAATTTCTGCCGGATCGTATACCCATGACAATTGAAAAGGGTTTATATTTTTCTGCGATAACTTCTATCTGGTAATCGACCGTGCCTTCCAGCACATCAGCGGCTATCGAAATCGAATGGTTCACGCGATTAGCCAATTCCCCGGCCACATTTTCCAGGTCGTGTTGCGCAAGGCTCACCATCTCTTCATAGGTCTGTTCAGAAACGGCTGCCTCTGCTACTGCCGCAGGAAATTGCACTACGTTGACGAGGATGAGATTCGCTTCAATGGAAGCGGCTAAAGCAGCAGCATACCGCGCTGCATTTAAAGATGATTCAGAAAAATCTACGGATGATATAATTGTGCTCATATTAAATTATTTTAGCTATTAAAATTACTTTTAATAGACGGCCGATGGGGATGACAGTAGTTCTGCCCGAGTTTGATTTTAATCAGGCTGCAGTTTTGTAAACTATACATTAATTTCAGCATGTGACCGATATACAATTATTATTGAAGCAAAAGATATTCAGCATATGAAAAGATTGTTCCGATCAACAGAATCTGATTATCATCAGGTGAATGCCCTTTTTGAGAACGCTACAGAAGGAATTGTTTTGACCAATGGAGAAGGCAACATCGTCCTAATTAATCCCTCCGCTTTAAAGCTATTTCACTACGAACTCAAAGATGTACTTGGAATGCCCATTGAAACTTTGATTCCAACGAGATTTCATTCTGCGCATTCGAATTACCGGAAGGATTTTTATCAGCATCCATCTAACAGGGCGATGGGCCACGGACGCGAACTCTATGCAAGAACAAAAGACGGGTCTGAATTTCCCGTCGAAGTCAGCTTGAGTTATTATAGCCACCAGAAGGAATTATTTGTTATAGCATTTATAGTTGATATTACCTTGAGGAAGGAATCAGAAAAAGCAATGTTGAATCAAAAGAAGAAGCTGGAGGCTATCACGGAGGATATGAGAAAGCTGAATTTTGAATTGGAAACAAAAGTTGAGCAGCGTACATTGATCCTTCGCGAAGCTTTGCAGGAACTGGAGAAATCCCAAAAAGAATTAAATGAAGCGCTTAACAAAGAAAAAGAACTGAATGAAATCAAATCCCGATTCGTATCCATGGCTTCCCACGAATTCAGAACACCATTGAGTACTATTCTCTCCTCCGCAGCTCTAATTTCAAAATATACTAAATCAGAAGACCAGGAAAAACGCGATAAGCACACTAAACGAATCAGAGATTCCGTGAAGCATTTAAATGAACTATTAGAGGATTTTCTTTCTTTGGGCAAATTGGAGGAAGGAAGGATCAATGCGCACGGAGGAGATTTTAGTATTTCAGAATTTGCCGATGAAACGGTTGACGAAATGAAAACAATCCTGAAAGACAGACAACAAATTCATCTCAATTGTTCAGGTGCCGACCATTTTGTTTCAGACAAACGACTGTTAAAGAATATTCTTATCAACTTGATCAGCAATTCAGTAAAGTTTTCTCCAGAGCGAGGGGGAATCTGGCTTTCAATGGAAAATCATGATGAGGAATTGGAGATAATAGTTAGGGATGAAGGTGTTGGCATTTCTGAATCGGACCAGCAACATTTATTCAGTAGCTTTTTCCGCGGTGCAAACGCAAACAATGTGGAAGGAACAGGCCTGGGTTTACATATCGTTAAAAGGTATATCGAACTTTTGCATGGTAATATTGAACTACAAAGTCAGTTGCATAAAGGCACAACTATTACCATGAAAATTCCGGCTCTGCCTTCAGAGGATCAGCGATGCTGAAGTAATTCTTGTTCCATCTTTATTGCTTTAGGAAAAAGTATATTATTCTCCAGGTGTAAATGCTGGATCAGATCGTTATCAATTTCTTCCAACGTGAGCAAATTCACTTTGTGACTTGTGCATGCATTGGCTGGACTTTCATAGTTGTTCGTCAATTCACGGATGCGATTCAAAGACCTCACAATAACCTCATGTTCATGCGTCCTCATGTCTTCGACAGGTTTGCTCAGTGTCCTGACCAGGAGACTGGCATAAGATTCCCTATTTTCATAGGCGTGCTCAATCTGTTTGATGTAAGGAAAAATCACTTCTTCTTCCTGCGCGATATGAACCAACATTTCATTGGCAAGGCTGCAAAAAATATCAGTGAGTTCCAGCAGGTAACCGTATTTCTTTTGATGCCCTTTCGTAAATGACTTCAATGATTCCATGGCTTCAGGAAGTATTGCCCTAAGGTAATCGTGATGAATGTGAACTATATAATCAGCAAGGAAACCAAGGCCCCATTTATCGAACCTCAGCATATTGGATACTGTTAAATTCTGAGTAACCCTTTCCAGATCATCTTTAACTGCGTCAGCATCAATACCGCGAATGTTACACGCGGCTTCTAAAGGCAGTTTGGCCCCACAACAAAAGTCTATCCCATACTTACGGAAAACGGAAGCCGTCCGATAATCCCTGTTTACAATATCTGGAATATATGACTGTTTTTCAATATGGTTAAGCTGATAAATCATGATTTTCGAATTGATCGGTTCTGAATTGAAATTAAGGTTAGCCTGCAGTGTCTCGACATGATTTTGATCATGTACTGTTATGATTAACTTCAATCGGATTGAATTCACATGAAAATCACCCTCCTGCACCTCATGGTACATTCGGCCAAGGCGTCTTTGTTTAAAGCGAGCTATCACGCATTTTCACCCGTATGGTCTTTCTTGCTCGTATTAATACCTAATAGTTTGTAGGGAGGACAAACGCCAACCAGCGTAGTAACCATAAAAATAGTGGCGAGTCCAAGCAGCACGAAACCTCCTATTCCTCTCGCAATCCCTGAAAAAAATACGACGAGAAAAATGAGTACCAGGGTGAGCCGGGTGCCTTTTATCGGTTAAACCAATGTTCTTTTTCTTACACTATTTTTATACAAATATTGGAAGAAAGCCTTTTTAGATAAATGACTCAGATCATAGATAAGAATGATTGCCCCAGAAGGAATTTAGTCCGATGATTACAGTCAATGCCACTCTTGACCCCGATCAGGAGACAGATCAAAGGAAATTTGATAATATTGTGTTTAACTGGGTGATTTTAATAACTTTCAATATAAGTTCCCTCTATGCGTTCAATATTGATTATTGATGACCACGATGAAATTCGTGAAAACATCGCCGAAATTCTTGATTTAGCAGGATATAAAACTTTCACTGCCGAAAATGGTAAAAAAGGAGTGGAAGCGGCCATAAAACAAAAGCCGGATCTGATCGTCTGTGACGTCATGATGCCAGAATTGGATGGATATGGTGTCCTTCACCTGCTCAAGAAAAATTCATTGACAGAAAATATCCCATTTATCTTTCTAACTGCTAAAACCGAGAGATCAGATTTCAGGAAAGGTATGGGCATGGGTGCTGACGATTACATTACAAAGCCTTTTGAGGACACAGAATTACTTGACGCAATTGAAATGAGATTAAAGAAATATGATATCCTGCATTCGCAATATCCTTCCAATGAAAAAGGCGCGACTGAAATGATAGACGATCTTCGAAAGTCAGGATTGTTCAAAATGGAAATGGACAATTATGAATCAATGGAATATCAGAAAAAAACATCTCTCTATAGTGAAGGGAAAAGGCCCAAATTTTTATTTTATTTGAAATCCGGAAAGGTGAAATCTTTCCGCTTACACCAGGATGGCAAAGAATATATTACCAACCTTTATTCTGTGGGAGATTTCATTGGATATATGCCAATACTGGAAAACAAATCTTATGAAGACACCGCAGAAGCAATTGAAAAATCTGAAATAGTCATAATACCGAGGGAAGAATTTACCGACCTGGTGTTTAACGACATGACAATAGCTACCAAATTCATAAAGCTCGTATCCCAAAATGTGAAGGAAAAAGAACAGCGCTTACTTGAACTGGCTTATGGTTCGCTAAGGAAAAGAGTAGCCCGGGCACTAAGCGATATTTACTCAAAATTCAATAGTAGCGGTGAAAAATCGACTGCAATTGATATCTCTAGAGAAGACATTGCGCAATATGTAGGAACTGCTACTGAATCATTGATCAGGACGCTTAGCGATTTTAAGACAGAAAAGATCATAGAAATTAAGGATGGGAAGATTCATATAAATAATATCGAAAAACTTACGAACCTTCCCTATTAAACTCCACTAGCATCCGAAAGGGACATCTTTAAAAATCACAGGAATGGCAGTGAATCCGGGAGAGATCTCTCTTCCATGTTCGTTCTGATCCTTCAATGTTAGATGTCCGGTCTTGCTGGCATCCATCCAGAGATTGCCGCTTATTCTGCTTACCTGCGCAGATAATCCAAATTTCTTATAAAATGTATTTTCCAATTCGGAGACAGTTGTCTTGTCATTGATCTCCAATTCACCTTCACAAAAGTCATTGTTGATTTCTCTCATCTTTACATCCGGACTAAAGCTGATACTTCTATCACCTACCAATTTGCTATGGTTACCTTTATTCTTAAAAAAAGTGATCCTTAGATAAGGATAGACACACGAAAATCTCCCTTGTACCGTCTGCACTTCATCTTCTTTCCCAATGTATATATGTGTGTTCATAAATGATAGAGTTAAGATTATTATTGATTGCAAAATACGGCTCCGCTAAAAAGGTAAAGTATGACTTGGGCTCTAATTAGATATGAGTTTTGTCATTTCAATTTTTGATTGCGGTTTCAATAGAAGCATGATACTTTGCGAATACTCTTTTAAGAAAATTTAACGATGGTGGGTCACAAAGAATACACGAAGCTTACATAGGAGGACACAACGTTGCGTCCTTTGTGTAACCTTCGTGTATTGTAAGATCTTTTTATGGTCTTTGTGCCCCCTATGGTAGAAAGCCTGGATAAAATTAACACCCCTTAAGCGATGGTGATTTCTTTTTCCAAATAAATATCTTGTATTGCGTGCAGCAGTTTGATTCCTTCCTTCATTGGATGTTGGAAAGCCTTTCGTCCCGAAATCATTCCCATTCCTCCTGCCCTCTTATTTATTATGGCAGTCCTTACCGCATCCTTCAAATCATCTGCACCGGTTGACGCTCCTCCGGAATTGATCAGACCAATTCTTCCCATATAACAATTCAACACCTGGTAACGACACATGTCAATAGGATGGTTGGTGCTGAGTTGAGTATACATTCTTTCATCGAATTTTCCATAATCACCATCATCGACATTCAAAGCAGGATATCCACCGTTGATTTCCGGGAGTTTTTGTTTGATCAAATCTGCCTGTACCGTAACGCCAAGGTAATTAGCCTGCCCCGTGAGATCGGCCGAAGCCTGATAATCAGTTCCATATTTCTTGAATCCGTTGTTCCGGAGATAGCACCAAAGCACAGTTGCCATTCCCAGACCGTGCGCTTCTTCAAAAACCCGGGACACATCAGTTATTTGACGTGATGATTCAGGTGAACCGAAATAAACAGTGGCTCCTATGGCAGCCGCGCCGAGATTCCATGCATCCCGGACTGAGCCAAAGAAAACCTGGTCAAATTTATTCGGGTACGTCAGCAATTCATTGTGATTGATTTTTGCAATAAAAGGAATTTTGTGCGCATATTTCCTGGAAACGATTGCCAAACCACCCATCGTCGTGGCGACTGCATTACAACCTCCTTCTATTGCCAACCTGATTATATTCTCGGGATCGAAATATATCGGATTAGGTGCAAACGCGGCTCCTGCACTATGCTCAACTCCCTGGTCCACCGGCAAAATGGAGAAATAACCTGAGGATGCCAGTCGCCCGTTCTTAAACATAGACGCAAGTGATTTCAGCGTTTGGCTATTGCGGTTAGATTGTGTGAACACTTCGTCTATAAACCTGGAAGAGGGTAAAGTAAGCAATTCCTTGTTTACGGTTGAACAGGTATGATATAATAAGTCCTCTCCTTCTTCTCCCATTAATTGAATGATTACTGCCGGTTTCATTTTGTTTACAATTTTATGTTATGCCCATGTCATTAGTGCTTTCCCACACAAAGTTCAAATTTTTACAATTAAAAGTATTTGACTTTTGATATAGAAAGAAATTGTTCTTTGCAACTTAATTTGAATGACCACAACAGTTAATTAAATTCACACAAAATATAAGGATGAGCCAGAACCCGGAATTAGACGATCCATCCAAATCTTACTATCAATCAGATGAAAACGCATTGCTCAGGCAATTAACCACCACGCCGGGTGGGCTTTCATCTGATGAAGCAAAGAAAAGATTGGATGAAATGGGCTATAATAAATTGAGTTCATCAAGAAAAGCCAGCGAGTGGCAGCTCTTTTTGAATCAAATAAAAAACCCCATCACGATCTTATTGATAGCATCGAGCATTCTTTCCTTTTTTCTGGGCGAAAAATCTGACTCTCTTATTATAGTTGTAATTATTCTCATAAGTGCCGGACTGGGTTTCTTTCAAGAAAAAGGGGCAGCCAATGCAGTTAGCAAATTACTGGAAATGGTGCGAGTAGAGACCAAGGTCTTGCGTGATGGCAAAGAAACATCTGTTCCTGTCGAGGAAATCGTCCCCGGAGATATTGTATTGCTTTCTGCAGGCAATATGGTTCCCGGCGATTGCAGGCTACTGGAGTCCAAAGATCTTTTTACCAATGAGGCAACATTAACCGGAGAAACTTTCCCGGTTGAAAAAATGCGTGGCGTATTGACAGCTGACACCCGAATTGCGGAGCGGAAGAACTCATTATTCATGGGCACGAATGTCGTCAGCGGTACTGGCAAAGTAGTTGTCGTCAATACAGGTACCCACACAGAATTTGGCGCTATCTCTCAACATTTACGCCGAACGCAACCGGAGACCGAATTTGAAAAAGGCATCAGGCGCTTTGGTTATCTGCTGATGGAAATCACTTTATTGCTTGTTTTTGTCATATTCTCCATAAATATTTTTTTACATAAACCAGTCCTTGATTCCTTTTTATTTTCACTTGCTATCGCAGTAGGGCTCACGCCACAACTATTACCCGCGATAATAAGCATTAACCTGTCAAAAGGAGCTTCGAATATGGCAAAGCTGAAAGTGATTGTGAAGAGATTATCATCCATAGAAAACCTGGGCAGCATGGATATTCTTTGTTCAGACAAAACAGGAACTCTTACGGAAGGGAAAGTTAGCCTATATAAAGCTTTAGACTTTGGTGGCAATGAAAGTGAAGATGCATTTCGGCTGGCATATATAAACGCTTCTTTTGAAACGGGCTTTAACAATCCCATCGACGATGCCATACGCAATCATGCCAAAATACCAATGGAAAGTATTAAAAAAATAGATGAACTTCCCTACGATTTTGGCAGAAAATGTCTAAGTATTTTAATAGCGGAGGGAAACAATTTAATATCCATTACGAAAGGAGCATTTGAACAGATTGTGAGCAAATGCAGCGAGGTACAAGGTGAAGATGGGAATCTCAGCTCCATGGAAGATGTCAGAGCATCGCTAATAGAAAGATACCAGCAATATAGCCAGGATGGATACAGGGTCCTTGGAATAGCCTCACGATCTTTTAATGGGGGTATTGAAAAGCTGACAAAGGCCGATGAATCTGGTTTGATTTTTCAGGGTATGCTATTGTTTGTGGATCCTCCGAAAAGAGACGCAAAAGCCACCATAGATCAACTTCGCGATTTAGGTATTCGGCTAAAAATTATAACCGGAGATAATCCTCTCGTGGCGGAGCATATAAGCAGACAAATTGGATTTAACAATCCTCGCATTTTATCCGGAAACCAAATTCGACAAATGGGAACCGAAGCATTGGTTTTGCAGGCAGCACAGACAGATATTTTTGCAGCAGTGGAACCCAATCAAAAAGAAAGTATCCTGATCGCATTGAAAAAATCTGGCCATGTCGTAGGATTTATTGGAGATGGCATCAATGATGCTCCGGCGCTTCACACGGCTGACGTAGGCATTTCTGTGAGTGGAGCAGTAGACGTTGCCAAAGAAGCAGCAGATATTGTTTTATTGGGAAACGACCTTCAGGTCCTAATCAACGGTGTGCGCGAAGGGAGAAAAACTTTTGCCAACACACTGAAATATATTTTCATGGCAACGAGCGCCAATTTTGGCAACATGTTCAGCATGGCAGGATCTTCCCTGTTTTTGAATTTTCTTCCACTTCTTCCCAAACAGGTTCTATTAACTAATCTATTGACGGATATTCCTGAAATGACGATTGCAACCGATGAAGTTGATCCATCTTTTACCGCGCAACCGAGGAGAATGAATACTGATTTCATTAAAAGATTTATGGTTGTGTTTGGCATCATAAGTTCAGTGTTTGATTATCTGACCTTTGGCGTTTTGCTTTTTGTATTGCACGCGGGAGTGGCCGAATTTAGAACCGGATGGCTGGTTGAATCGGTGGTATCTGCCTCCCTCATAGTTCTGATAGTCCGGACTTCGCTTCCATTCTTTCAAAGCAGGCCCGGCAAATATCTTTTAGGAGCTACATTGTTTGTAATTTTCTTCACCATTGTTTTGCCTGTTACGCCACTGGCACATCTCCTTGGCCTTGTGCCATTACCTATTTCATTTTATGGGTGGTTGGGGATGATCGTCATCTTGTATGGAATTTCCGCAGAAATTGCAAAAAGATATTTTTACAAGAATGTAAAGAATCGATAAACTATTCTTTGAAATGGAAGTCAATCAACAATGAAATAATGTGGCCCCATTTGCAATCCATTTAATTTCAATGCGAAATCCTTTGAGATCAATCAATTTCGGAACTGACCCGTCTCATAGCCCCCTTTGACGATAGCTGTTACCTTCGGTTAAAATTATGATATGCCGGATGTGGTTACGATAACTTTTAATCCTTGTATCGATAAGACTCTTGCAGTGCATGAAATGTTGCCAGAGAAGAAAATGCATGCAAGAATGCCTACTTATGAACCTGGTGGCGGAGGTATAAATGTCGCGCGGGGAATCTATCGTCTCGGAGGATCTGTTTCGGCAGTTTACACGGCAGGTGGCTGTCATGGTAAGTTGCTTTCAGACTTACTGCATAAAGAACTCATCCCTGTAAATCCGATCCCGATTGAGAAATTAACAAGGGAAAGTTGGGTGATATTGGATCAATCAACAGGCAAACAATACCGCATTGTGATGCCAGGTCCGCAGTTATCTGCGTCAGAATGGCAACAATGTCTTGACCAGCTAGATTCAATCGAGGACGTAAAATTCATTGTTGTAAGCGGAAGTATGCCGGAGAATATGCCAGAAGATATTTATAATAACATTGGCATAATTGCTGCACGCAAAAATGCAAAGGTAGTGGTCGATAGCTCGGGAGAAAGTCTCATCAATGCATTGAAATCATCAGTGTATTTGATCAAGCCGAGTCTGAGTGAATTAGCCTCTGTAATTGTGGCGCTGAATATTGATGGTTTTTCACTTACGGACGCTGCGCTTGAATTAATCAAAAGGAATTATTGTGAAGTGGTAGTAGTGTCCATGGGCGCAGGTGGGGCATGGCTGATAAGTGCCCACAAATCTGTCGAGATAAAAGCTCCGCATGTTAAGACCATGAGTACGGTGGGCGCGGGAGACAGCATGGTTGCAGGATTGATTTTTGGCCTGGTCAATGAAAAAACCCTTGAAGAAGCCGTTCGTTTTGGAGTTGCATGCGGATCTGCATGTACCCTGAATCCCGGAACTGCCTTGTTTAAGATATCAGATGCAGAAGAATTGTACTCTCAATTGAAAGAACGACTCCTGGACAGGGAAGGATTGGAACAACGGAATGGAAACAATGCAAAAATGGCACAAACTACTGATCTTAATCATTGAGGTCTGAGAGAAACAAAATGGCCACTTTTTAAAATTGAGTTTTCACTATTTCATCAGCTAAAAAATAAAAAAATGGAAAATCAACTTGTAACAAAATCGAAGCAGGGTTGGCCTTCCTTATTTGACAATAGAGGATGGCTTGACAAATTTTTCAATTCGCCATTAGACGAATATTTCAATTTTAGTCGCGTTATCAATGTGCCGGCGGTCAACGTAAACGAAACCGATACTGGTTATTCTCTGACAATTGCGAGCCCGGGTCTCGAAAAGAAAGATTTCAAACTTCAGGTAGAAGATGGTGTGATGACGATCAGTGCAGAAAAAGAACAGAAAGAAGAAAAGAATGGCAAATACAACAGGCGTGAATACAACTATTCCAGCTGGGCTCGTTCGTTTACATTACCTGATGATGCTGACGACACAAAAATTAAAGCCGAATACAAGAATGGTGAACTGAAAATTGATGTACCAAGGACAGAGAAGAAGACGAAAGAAAATGTGAAGAGCATTAACATCGTTTAATGCTACCAGGCAACCATCAGGGAAAGCCCCTGGACAACCGTTGGCCAGGGGCTTTCATTTTAAATTATATGCACGCAGCTCTTCGAAGACTTTCCCGCGCTTCTTCAATCCATAACTATTACGGCTGCACCCTGAATTTTTCCATTTCTCAATTTATCAATCGCTTCATTCGTATCGGGGAGTTTAAACAATTCCACTTGCGTTTTGACGGGAACCTGAACTGCCAAATTCAGGAATTCAGTTCCATCTTTTCTAGTCAGGTTAGCGACTGATCGGATTATTCTTTCTTCCCATAGAATCCGGTAAGGGAAAGAAGGAATATCACTCATGTGAATGCCCCCGCAAACGAGCAGGCCACCTTTGTCCAGGTCTTCAAGCGCCTTAGGAACAAGACTCCCGGCCTGGGCAAAAATGATCGAAGCATCCAATGGTTCTGGTGGCCGTTCGGTAGAAGCACCAGCCCAGGAACACCCCAGTTGCAATGCAAATTGCTGGGTTTCATTGTCACCCGTCCTGGTAAAAGCAAACACTTTTTTCTTCTGGTAAACGGCGACCTGCGTGATAATATGGGCAGCTGCACCAAATCCGTAAATGCCGATCTTGTGTGCACTTGCATCGATCATTTTGTATGATCTGTACCCTATCAGACCCGCACAAAGCAAGGGAGCGCCCAAAGGATTCATATACACATCTGGCAGAGGAAAACAAAATCGTTGATCTGCGACTGTATATTCAGCAAAACCACCATCAATTGTATAACCAGTAAACCGGGCATTTACGCAAAGATTTTCCCGGTCATTTTTGCAGTAGTCGCAAATTCCACACGTAAACCCTAGCCAGGGAACGCCTACTTTGTCACCAACTTTCAAGATTGAGTTGCCTGCGCCCAAATCAACTACAGTTCCAATAATTTCGTGGCCTGGAACCAAAGGTAGTTTTGGGCTTTGCAGATCACCATCCAGAATATGAATATCGGTTCTGCATACTACACATGCTGATACTTTAATCAAAGCCTGACCTTTACCGGGTTGCGGTGCAGGTAAAGTTGAGTACTTGAGCGGTTGACCCGCTTTCTCAAAAATCATAGCCCGCATAGTAAGTCGAGTCGGCATTTGCCAGGAGAATTACTTACCCCAATCCAAGAAATGAAGGCAAAGTGCTTTTTTCAAAGCGACCTGTCTTCTTCGTTAGTTTTATCCTGAAAACAATCCCTTTAATCAACCCAATTTCTGTCGGCGCAAAAGGCCACTCCGGTGAAAGTTTGGTAGTATCACTCGTTATAAGGGGTAAAACCCTGGCATGCAACTTATCCAAACCCTCCTTTCTCTCTTTATCTTTAGTAAGTTCTTCAAAATCGCCCCAACAGATTACACTTCGCCAATCGGCCAT
The DNA here is from genome assembly GCA_003175695.1 of Bacteroidota bacterium. GTDB lineage: Bacteria > Bacteroidota > Bacteroidia > Chitinophagales > Chitinophagaceae > Puia. The sequence goes on from PSRA01000058.1 coordinate 57,156, forward strand.
ATCTTTTGTCGAATCCACCTCAAAACATACATTCGGATTTTTTCTCATCATGTGAATCTTCAAGCCCTCCTGCGTATGTGCATAAACGTAACTTCCGTCATAAGCGTAACTGATGGGAACCACATAAGTCATATTTTCAACATGGCAACCTATTCTGCCTATGATTTGTTCGTGAAGCACTAATTCAATTTCTCCGGAATTAAGTTCTCCAAACATGATGTTAATTTTATACAAATGTAAGTGCATTGCAGATCTTCCAAATGATAATGATCAGGAAATGAAATGACTTTCGGCTCGTCCAATTTTGGATTTTGGCCAGTCGGATGAATATCATCAGGTTGGATGAATACCAACGCTCATACCAATCTGCTTCCTTCCGTTGCACTTTCAAATTTGTTCAAATGGCCTAAGGATATCGGCAATGAAAAAAACGTCCACTGTCGTTTCATCTTTATATCTTCTGAAAACATTTGACAAATACCACTTACGATTCTGACTACCATCATTTACATGATCCAAATACAAGCATATTTTTAATTCGTCTTGCGAGAGACGATAGATAAAAAACAATTCAGATAGTACAAAAAGCACTGTCGCTCGAAATCTAAATTGCAATACTTCTGGCTGGTAAAGCAAACTTCTTGAAATTTCCATGCGACGGCGCATGCCACCAGATCGAATGATCATTATCAATATTCCTCGTGTTCAACGTCATAACACCTGGATATGATCATGACTATCTTTAAACAAAAAATGAAATTCTTTCGCCTATTTATTATAATAATATTCGGAATCTTTGGGTCATTTCAACAAGCATCGTCACAAATTCGGCGGGAGGAAGAAAAAGACAGTGTCATTTGGAAAATGGCTGAGACTTTTACAAAATATTTTAACGAATCTGATACAGCCGGGATGAATCTCATTTTGTCGAATGATTTTATGATCCAATGGATGCATGAAAGTTTCTTAGGGAGGAAGAATCTATTTAAAGCAATGCTCGATACGGCGTTTCACCCTTCTTTCCAGTTTAAGCTGGTTCAGGATGCCAACACTGTGATCCTTTATTCGGATGATCATAGCGCAGTTTGTATCAACGCAAGCCTCATCTTACTCAATCCGGTTATGGCATCATCCCTTCAAAGCAAGAATGGATATGGAGAATGCATTATGTATTTCAAAGACGTATCTGGAAATTGGATGTTGAAAACTGTTCATCTTGACCTGCACTGTGGACTCTGCGGTTTCTAGATCGCCAACCTCGATTTTCGGAAGACTTAAAAAATTACTCAATTACTCCTTACTTTAACTCACAGCATTGATTTCGCTCAGCACACCACCATACCGATTTTCATACAGAAAAAATCGTTATAAAAGAAGCGAAACAATTGAAAGGGTTGTTGATTGCCGCATTGTAACGGAAATGTATGTTAATCAAGGCAGGAAGGATATCACTAAAACCTTCCTGTGGATCTGCACAAGAAATCTTGTAACTCGAAATTCGCGATCCTACTGTCATTCTAACAATACCAATTATACCCCATTAAGGACCTGCAACAGAGATTCTTTGACTTTCGTTGCAAAAGTTTTAAGTTCTAAATTATCAATGCTGCGCACCATTTCTTCTGGGTTTGCAATTAATACCTCAACATCTCCATCATCGTGTTCCTGCACAATAACATTGCACGGAAGAAAAATACCAACCTTGTCATCTTCTTCTAAAGCTTCATAGGCAAAGTGTGGATTGCAAGCGCCAAGAATCATGTAATTCCTGAAATCTATGGCCAATTTTTTCTTCAGCGTTTCTTTCATATTTATCGACGTAATTACTCCAAATCCTTCTTTTTTCAATTCTTCTGTCACCCTCTCAATCGCTTCTTTATAATCAAAACGGACTTTCTTACTGAAATAATATTCCATAACAAAAAATATAATTCAAAAATATTTGTGAGACTCTTGCCGATAACCATTTCTGCGAATGAATGACTTAACAATACTCCCTTAGTCTGCCTGTCAAGAAACTCAGCATCTTATCAAGAACTTGAAACTCTACTACAACTTTCGCTTTGTTTCCATTCACTCATCCGCAGCCGTTCCAGTATCCTTTTGAAAAATTTACGGCAACCTGACTTTAGAAGCCGTTCCTTCATTTCGCTTGCTTGTAAAACTTCTATCACCTCCCAGAAGCTCAACATACTTCTTCACAATATTCAAGCCCAATCCGGTGCCGTGTAACCCTCCTACATTTAAAGCTCTGAAAAATTTTCCAAAAATGTTCTTCTGCTCTTCTTCGGGTATACCGATCCCTGCGTCTTTAACGGTTATGACCAAGTTATCGAAGCATTCGATTGAAACCTGTATTGGCTTTTCTTCTCCCGAATATCTAATGGCATTTGAAAGAAGGTTGAGAAGAATATTCCTCAAAATTTTTTTGTCTTGTACTACCTGTTTTGCACCATCATAATGGAATTTCAGCCTCTCTCCAGGTTTAAGGGTCTGCATTACCTCTCCAATAATTTCCTGCGAAAATTCCTTGAGCTCAAAATCTTCTTTATTAACTGTTGTCTTTCCTTGCTCCAATTTTTCGAGCGAAAGAAATTATTTATCCGAATCCATTCCGGTAAGCATCTAAAATCTACGATTTTGTAATATCATCTGTTATAAATAAATGGAGTCCAATAATGCCGGCAAGAATAATTTTTTCATTGGCCAAAATTTTTGAGTGATGAAGAAAGTCTTGACAGCTATCAGCATTTCATTCACTAAAAACTAAAGTCTTTTTTCAATATCGAATCTTATGTCCGTTCCATACTGATTTTCTTCCAATGACTTTCTTCCCAATTCATTTTGTTCTTCTAATACCAGCTCATCCGTTCCGGCCGTTTGGATCCATTCATCTCCCTGTCGCCTGAAGATCTGAATGTTCAAACCGAAATGTTTGAGAAATTCCTGTTCGACTGACCCTGTCTTGTGATAAGAATGAATTTCGATGACGCCGGGTAATTGCTTATTTCTTACTTCACCGATCTCGAGTTGCTGTGGCAATATATGTTTCAAGGATGTCGGTTCCTGCCAATTATGTGGTTCATCAAAAAATTCGATCTTAAGAAACGGAAAATGGTCAGAAAATTCTCTGCATATTTCGCCTATTTTTTTGTTATCATTAATTTCAATGATCATGATTCAGTTTTTAATATTACTCAAATAGCTCCTCGCCGGAGCCAATGTGGATTTCAAAAGGAGACCTCCTTGATTTAACCTCTCTGCGGTAGCTCAATTTCGCTGAATAAACTTCTGGTAAAGCATCGCCAGAAAAGCCATCAAGGCATCCCGAATCAAGTTCAATAAGAACACGCTAACTACCATTACACAAAACCATGCCACCAAAAAAGCGATTCGATATTTATTTGTATAATGTGGAGTCGGTCTCACTGGATTTTATTAAATCAATAGTTGATCAATTCTCACGATTAAGATTACACATAAACAAACTACTTCAATAATCGGACTCTTAATCACACACCGAAAGGATAGGTTTCCGGAATTTCATGCCCATCAGGGTTCAAATGAAGCGCATGCAAGGCTTTGGTTTCATCGAGGTGGATGAATGCATCATATCGCATGGGCAAAACGGTCGGAACATAATATCCATATTTCTCATAAATTGAATTGTAAACCACTCCAACTGCCCGATGGCCGATATGGTTTTCCATCAAAGTGTTATTATCCACAAAGTCGTCCATCAATAATAATTTGTTTTCCGGCCCTGCCTTGTGCAAAAGATGTTCCCAACTTCCTTCTCTTTCATTCGGTAACTGCATCGTAAGCATTTCTGACCCCCAACCTCTGCCCGCAACAACTGTACCTTTGTAGGAGCCAAACCCAACTAAGGCAACATCCATGTCGTGATATTTCAGCCTGGCGAGCTCACCGATATTATAAATGCCTTCAACAATCATATCCGTTGCTCTTGCATCTCCTACGTGTGTATTATGCGCCCACACAATCGCTTTTGAATTTGGGCCATGGAATGATAACAACCTGTCAAGCGTTTCTGCCATATGTTTGTCGCGGATATTCCAACTGTGAGGGCCTCCGGCAATCATGGCACGATAATACTTCTCGGCATTAACGGCAATGATAGCATTCTGTTCTGCGCTAAGAACATTCTCATGGTCGGTATTATAAGTCGGAAGTTTTCGATGAATTTCTTTTAATAAGTCAAGTACTGGTTGTTGACATAGTTCGGGAACAAATTGAGAAGCTCTTGCATAAGATGTCCCTTCGTCTTTATTGTAAGGTTCAAAACACTTGAACGCTTCTTCAGCAACTCTTAAAGCAGAAATATCAGTCTTTTGGAGGTACTGCATGATGCTGTCCATGCTGTCCCATAGGCTATAGATATCCAGCCCGTAAAAACCTATCTTCCTATTTGCAGGCAATCCAACATTCCGTTTCTGCATCCAATCAGCCAGAGCCACCATCTCCCAATTAGCACACATCCATGTTGGCCAACGGTCAAATGCATGCAACAACTTGAAAGCACTCTTATGAAGAACATCATAACCCTTGATAAAACGATTGAGGAGGTAACAATCCGGCCAATCTCCTTCCACGGCTATGAAATTGAATCCCTTCCGCTCGATAAGATATTTGGAAATATGAGCCCGCCACATATAATATTCATGCGTGCCGTGACTTGCCTCCCCCAGCATGACAACCCTGGCATCCTGGATACGATCGAATAGCGGCTGCAAGCCAGCCTTGCTGCTTAAGGGATACGACCATTGCCTAATTGCATTTATTACGTCGGCTTCATCCAGTTCAGCATCTTTTGTGAAATAACGTCGCATAGCAAAATTCATGTACGTTCTAATTTCCTTCTTTACGCCTAATAGCCAAAAAACCTGCATCAAAAGAACTACATTATTTATTAAAAAAAAATGAGATTAATTATGATAACAATTGACGATTGTCATTTCTTATGAATTCTTTAGAAAATAAATTCGTTTAGAAAATTGATTTTATGAAAAGCAATATTTTGAGCATAGCTACTTTGAATAATCTCCTCGATTACGATGCTCGCAAGTTTGTAATTACTGAAATGCAACTGAAGACGATATTGCCATCATGGATGCTGAAGGCAAATTCCTCAGCATTAAGATCGGTATTGCAACGATATCTTGATTATGTTCAAAAACATGTCCATAGTCTGGATTTCTTCATAGAAGAAGAAAAGATCGGTTCGCTCAGCCTGATCAACAGAGTGATGAATGCTTTTATTGAAGAAACAGAAACAAAATTGACGAGTTGCGCGGATCGAGAAGTGAAAGACGCTTGCTTACTCGGCAGTGTTCAGGCCATCAATCACTTCAAAATAAGTATGTATGGAACAGCTGCCGCATTCGCCAGGGCATTGGGAAAGGAGAAAGCTGCCAATATTTTCAGGGAAGCAGAATCAGACGAGAAACAGATCGATGACCGGCTTTCGCGCCTTGCGGAACATGAAATAAATATCAAGGCAAAAAATCCAATTCTCTCAACATGAAAAGTTTAATTTATGGATTATCGATTTGACAAAGAAGTAAATATCCCGGTCAAGAATGTCACATTAAAGGGTCACCTGACCGTTCCGACTGATGCAAGAGCGCTAATCATTTTTTCCCACGGCAGTGGAAGCAGCCGCATGAGTCCACGAAACCAGTTCGTTGCAAAAAAATTACAGGAGAGTCATTTTGGTACACTCTTATTTGACCTGTTAACGCCATCAGAAGCCAGCCAATTTGAAAATCGACTCAATATTGATCTGCTGGCAAAAAGACTAGCTGAAGCAACCCAATGGGTGGATAAAGTACCTGAAGCAAGAAATTGCACTATTGGATATTTTGGCGCCAGCACAGGAGCTGCTTCTGCCTTGAAAGTTGCTTCGACAAATCCGCGAATCCATGCCGTCGTATCCAGGGGTGGAAGACCGGACTTGGTGATGAATGAACTCCCCAATGTTCATGTCCCAACTTTATTAATTGTCGGAAGTCTGGACTATGATGTCCTGAACCTTAACAAACAAGCCTATTCACTCTTAGGCGGTGAAAAACGCATTGAAATCATAGAAGGAGCAACTCATCTTTTTGAAGAGAGAGATATGATGTCTCAGGTAACGAGGTCAGCCTCAGAATGGTTTGCAGAATATCTGCAAGCGGTATCAGAATTCGAAAAGCAGATTTCAGGCTTAACAAGAAATGATATGAAAGCAATATTCCATAACAGATTAGAAGCGGGCAAAATGCTCGCTGAAAAACTGAAAAAATACAAAAGTGAGGAAGGAGTAGTGCTTGCCGTACCGCGCGGAGGATTGCCGGTTGCCTACGCAGTTGCAAAGGAACTGGATTTTCCTGTGGAGATTGTGCTCACCAAAAAAATCGGCCATCCTGTGAATAAGGAATATGCCATTGGAGCAGCGAGTCTGAGTGATTATTTTGTCATTCCACATGAAGATGTCTCAGATCTCTATATCGAAACAGAGGTTAAAAGGATTCGGAAAAGATTGAAGAAAATGTACGAATTATACATTGGCGGCAAAGAGCCGGAAAGTGTAGCGGGAAAAACCGTAATCGTAATTGATGACGGCATAGCAACCGGCAATACTTTGTTAGGAACGGTGCATTTATTAAGAAACGGTAACCCTGGCAAAATAATCATCGCTGCGCCGGTTGCGTCGCCCGCGGCTGTCAGGAAATTATCAAGAGTGGCCGATGATGTCGTAGTAAGAATTACACCAAAAGAATTTCATGGAGTTGGCGCTTTTTACAAAGATTTCAGGCAGGTTAGTGACGACGAAGTCTTATTCTATTTGGGGAAATTAAAAGATATCAGGAAAGCAAGCTGACTAAAGCTGAGCAATACTAAAAGACAAAATAAAAATTAAATTTATGTTTGATACTGCCGAATACGTTTATCCTGGGCAATTTGTTCCAGTGACGAAGGAGAGCGAATTGATAGATGCGATAAAACGTGAAAGCCTTAAGAATTTCGGGCACCCTTCAGTTGAAGTTGTTGAGTTGCATGATTCATATTCAATAGAAGTGCCCCTGCATGGATATAACCGGGAAGAAATTTTGATTAATGTGCGTTCAAAGATTCTAACAATTTGTGCAGGTCGTATACCTGCTCTGCTATCAGGAGACTCAAAGTCTGAAAATGAAATGAAGGCAAGTGGATACGTCTGCAATATCATTCTTCCTAAAAACGTGGATCCCGAATATGGATGTGCTGAATACAAATCAGGAATCCTGCAAATCCATTTGTTTAAAAATGCAGTTCCTCCAAATAATAAAGACACCAGAATCATAGTTTACTAGCGATCAAAAAAATGAGTTTCTCGTTCAGTCATCCTTACGAAATTGATCCTGCCTACAAAAAAAAAGTTGCATACTTCTGCATGGAGTTCGGCATTCACCAACCGTTAAAAACTTATGCAGGAGGCCTTGGCTTTTTAGCGGGCTCGCATATGAGAAGTGCGTTTCAACTGCGTCAAAATATTGTAGGTATCAGCATTTTGTGGAGATACGGATACTATGACCAGGTTAGAAAGCAGGACCAGACTATGGAGGTCCTATTTGAGGAGAAGCAATACGGTTTTCTCAAAGAGACAGGAATCAAATTCACGATTAAAGTTTCAAGACACGACGTATGGGTAACCGCTTATTACCTTCAACCTGAAACATTTAATACGGCTCCTATATTCTTTCTTTCGACCGATTTGCCGGAAAATGATTATCTGGCAAGAACGATTTCGCACAAATTGTACGACGCAAATCCTGAAACAAAAATTGCTTCCGCCATCCTTCTTGGAGAAGGAGGCGCAAAACTTTTGGATCAACTTGGCTGGGAACCCGAGACTTATCATCTAAACGAATCTCATGGCCTGCCACTGGCATTTTTTCTCTATGACAAATATAAAAACCTCGAAGAAGTAAAGAAAAGGCTTGTATTTACCAATCATACTCCTGAAGAAGCGGGCAATCAGAAATCCAACATCGATCTGCTATATAGAATGAATTATTTTTCAGACATTCCCCTGACAGAAATGAAGGCCATTACACAAACTGAGGGTGATGTGCTTGACCATACACTTGCGGCCCTACGTCTTTCGCGAAAGGCTAATGCAGTTTCAGTATTACACTTAAAGACTATGAAAGGGATCTGGCTCAGGCATCCCGGAATCTGTGATGTAATCTCTATTACAAATGCACAGGATTATGCATATTGGCACGATGAGAATTTATATAAGGCGCTCAGGAGCAATAACAATGACGCACTCAAGGCCATAAAGAAACTGAATAAACGTGACTTGTTTGAGATTGTTGCAGATCAGAGTGGTGAAATCTACGACGAAAATATTTGCACAATCGTCTTCGCAAAAAGGTTTGCCGGTTTCAAACGTGCTGATCTCCTTTTTCATGATATGGACCGGTTTAATAAACTTGTTACAAATAAGAAAATGCCCTTGCAGATTATTTGGGCAGGGAAACCGTACCCAATGGACTATTCCGCAATTGGTGTATTTGACAAAATTGTCGATATATGCAAGAAGTATTTCAATTGTTCGGTGCTGATTGGCTACGAACTGAAGCTCTCAAGAATTCTGAAACGCGGCGCTGATGTTTGGTTGAATATGCCGAGACTTACCCATGAAGCTTCAGGTACAAGCGGAATGACTGCAGCCATGAATGGCGCGGTGAATGTTAGTACAGCTGACGGATGGGTCCCCGAATTTGCAGAAGACAAGATAAATTCATTCATCATACCACCATGCGAAATCTCCCAACCGGCCCATGTGCAGGACGATTTGGATGCGGCGCATCTTTATAATCTGCTTGAAACCGAAGTGCTGCCTATGTACTACGAATATCCCGACAGGTGGCAGGAAATTGTAAAGAACAGCATGACGGATATCATACCCCAATTTGACAGCAGAAGGCTTGCTAAAGAGTATTATGAAAAGTTGTACTAGAATGATTGGCATAAGCGCCAGATTGAGAAATGTCATCCTGTTGGATTGCAAAGCTCATTGTCCTAACGTTTTTTTGAGTTGAACTTTGATGTAAACTTGGAAAATGACAAACGTCCATCGGGTGGGTCAATGGTCAGCGATGCTGTCTTTCATATTTGCCTTGGCATATTCTGTCCCGCAAATTTTTTCAGAACTGAAATGGATACCCCATCCGCAGGATCTTTTTTGGCTGTTTGCACCTTCTTTGTTACTGGCGCCTGCGTTCATGGTGACTATGATATGCCTACACTATGGCGCTAATGAAGACGAGAAAATCTGGACCGCCATTGGAGTGGCTTTTGCCATACTATACTGTGCGGACGTAACACTTGTATATTTCAGCCAACTCTCGGTTGTTCTGCCAAGATTGATCAGGTCAGAAATCAATGAAGATTACGTCTTGGCATTTCGGGCAAAGACATTCCTTATGGCAATTGATTGCCTTGGGTATTTCTTCATGAGCTTTTCTACATTTTTTGCTGCCTTTGCCTTTATACAATCGGATAAATGGCTCTTCCGTAGTTTATTGTTTAATGGATTACTCATGCCTATCCTTGTCCTTGCTTTCTTCTTTCCGGTTCTTTATTATGTTGGTGCGATCTGGATGATCACCTTCCCTTTAGCTATGATTCAGGCATGGAGGCTTTTCAGAAAAGATCATCTTTTACATTTCCATTTAAATATCGAATTATGAAAATAAATAAAGAATGGCACCTGGCTCATCCAATGCCACCCCATGCAAATCTGGATCAAAGAATCGCCTGGCATATCGAACATCAAAAACATTGTAGTTGCCGGAAGATCTCAGGCAAGTTGAAAGAAGAAATGATCAAAAGAAACACAAAAATAAAATAATGTGGATTCGCTTCGTGAATGGTTAATGCCTTACCTGTTATCAAATTTACTCGCCATCCTGTGTGTTATCGCGGCCTGGAAAAAGCCGATGTGGGCAAGAATTTTTCTTGCGGCATTCTTTCTCTGGGCGGCGTTTATCAATTCAAGATTTGCATGGCTAAATCCAAAAGTCTATCTGAATTATGCACAACTAACAGGTTTTAGTCTTTACAAAAATTTTATACTCGGTTATTTTTCCAATCATATTTCTCCTTTTGTTTTCACAATTGCTGCCGGGCAATTTCTTATTTTTTTGGGGCTCATTCTTAATAACGGTTTGACCAGGACGGCATGTATAGGAGGAATCATCTTCGGTTTGGCAATTGCACCATTGGGAGTTGGATCTGGATTCCCTACAACAGTCTTAATGGCAATCGCATTTTATATTTTGTTGAATAAATACCCGGAACATGATTTCATTTGGAATCTTACGCAGTACACGGATTCTGTTTCAGGCAAAGTCGCCAAATAGATGTCTCGGTCATCCCACAAATTTTTTAAATTTTTTTTTAAGAACGTATTGGCCCCCATGGCCTAGTTCTTCCAAAATGTCACAATTAGCCCACCAGCTACTATCAAAGCGCCGCCTACCATAATAGGCATTGCCGGCGCTGTCCGGAAAGTAATATAATTTACAATTTGCCACACGGTAAATAGTGTGGCTATTTACAAGCCAACCACACGACTAAAATCGACTGGAGCAAGATTTAAAAATATTCCATAGCCAAGGAGCAAAAGCATGCCGATGAACAATAATCCAATTCTAACGGCTCTTGTATAATTGTAAAGGCATTTTCTAACAATTGCACCGCCAGTTGATTCCAAAATCGTACAAATCAAAATAAAAAAAAATGGGTGAATGGCTGTTGTATTTTTCATTATAGTGAAGGGGGGTTTCTACAGTTATAAGAGGCTCATTTTCAGGTGACTCAATTTAAACCAAGTTAGTGACTTCCTCATCGCTCATGACTTTCTTTTTCAGTCTGAGTTGGCGTTGGGAACTCAGAACGACCAATTAATAATATAATTTTTCCATTCCAACAATTGCATTACCTTTCTATAACTTATATGCCACCTACATGATTTGAGCCATCAAATCAACAGTGCAGAACTAAGGACTGCACATTTTGTTTCTCTCCATGCTCTTGACTTGTAAGTAATATTTTATCACTATTAAAACTTACTAGTCATGACTGATCAGTCAAATGATGGCGATTATTCGCTTTCTGAATTAGAAAGCCAGATAAAAGAATTAAAGGAGAAATTCGAGAAAGGTCTTTCCGAAGAGAAGAATTTTCGATCAATTCATCAAACACATCAAAAATTAATGTTGTTACGAAATGCCAGAGCCAACTTGTTGTCGGGGAAAGGCTATAAACCCATTGATGGAGGCCTTGGGGAAGTATAGGTAGCCGGTACATCAATCGCAACCACAAAGGAGACCGCTTTAGGTATAGCTATGTTTCATCCTATGCGCGGACACGTTAATGAGATCTGGCTACTTTAAAGCCTGGTGTTGTGGAACTGGAGGATGCTTTACAGCTCGCAAAATCGGGAGAATATATTCTTTTTTCACATCATCAAATTCTGACAGCATATTCTTTTTCTCCTGGGGGTCTCTTACCATCATAGCCCCTACTTTCAAAAGAAATCTGTCCATCCCTGAAATATTCTTCCTGATCATTCTCCCATGCAAAAAATAGATCTCACACCGGTTCTTAATTTCATCAGGAATATTCCTTTTTGCAATCAGTGCGAGCTTATCCTTCTCATCAGGTGATGTACCCGCAACTATAAATATTACCAATTTCTTGTTGGCCAGCGCTGTCAGGTTCTTTTTGACCCAATCTCGCATTAACCATTTACCAACGTATATTGAACCACCGATTATGATAGTTTCGTATGGAGCCACACTGGAGCCGCTGGCATGATCAGCATCAATGACCGGCCAGCTCAATTCTTGGCCAACCCAGTCAGCATATTGATGGGTTGCGCCATATTTTCCTTTAAATACAATTATCCCTTTCATAAATTATTTATTATGCGCAATGAATAATGGAGAACGCAGTTCCTGCATGAGAAAATCAGCCATACTAGGCTTAAACCATCTTGAAACCGTGGATCTCCTGTAAGCGCCCAAAACAACAAGTTCCTCCGGACTTTTGTGTCTCAAATGCTTAATGATTTCTATGTCAGCCAAGCCTTTCAGAATCGTATATTCCGCTTTTGGAAAATGCCTTTTCATGAATTCCTTCATTAGTCGCCCATCAGAAAGGTGCATTGTTTGCATGCCTTCTTTCACTGAGATCACTTCAACTTCAAGATCCTTCATTTGAGGCAACGTATAACTGAACATCTTGATCGCGTACACCGATGAAGGTCCACCATCATAAAGAAAGACGACTTTTTTTATCTTCTTGTAGGTACCTGGTGTCACTATAATTGGACATTCCGAATTAATCAATAAGTCACGAATAAACTTTGTCGGCTTGTCTTCTTCATAATGAGTCAGTGTTTCTTTTCCGTCTACGATAATCAGGTCGGCATAAATACTCTCGTGTAAAATCTCTTGAATGGCAATGTTCTTGTCGTGGTGAATGGAGTGATTGATCGCCGCATCGCGGCATGCCAATTCAAATTGCTCAGCGGCTCTATCACGTGAATATTTGTCTTTATTTTCAAACTGCTCAATCTTTTCTTCGAATATATCACGTTCATTATGAACCAACTCATAAATCTTATAACTGTGATATGAAAAATCATCCAGAAAAACGCCCACCAGGTGGGCCTCCATTTGGGCAGCAAAATCGATGGCATATTCTGCCGCTGCTTTGGAATATTTGAGCCCGTCAAAAGCAACAATTATTTTTTTCATAATATTTTGTTTAGGCGTGAGAAATGAAAAAGGGAAGATTAATAGTTTTGACAGCCAGATCAGCCGTGCTGCGAACGAACAGATTGGACAATAGCCCTCTCCCATAGGCACCCATGATGATAAACAGGTCTCGTTTGCCGAGAAGGTAACCAAATAATTCCTCGGAAGGTTTTCCCTGGAGATGTTCAAAATGGATAGAAGAAAAATGCGCAGACAATAACTCTGTGATCCTTTCCTCGTTTTTAAATGGAAGTATTTGCTTCTTATCAATTTGCAACACCGTCAATTTCTTAATTTGAAAACAAGGAAATAAATGAACAAATTGTTTGATAGCAAATGTGGAGGATTTACTACCATCATATGCGAAAAGAATCTCATCGATTACCTCAAAGCTGTAAGGAGAAATAATGACTGGACATTCTGAGCCTTCCAACAAATGCTTCACAAATTGAGAGGGCGCACTCTCCGTTTGATCGAGAAAAGAGGTAGTGGGACTAACAATGATCATATCTGCAAACCTGCTTTCCTCAATCAAATCCCTGACTGACGTCTGGCGGTTATGGTGAATGCGAAAATTAACGCCCCTATTCACACAGGCATCTCCAAAAATTCTTTCATTTTCTTTGCATGCTTTTTCCTTAACTTGATTTTCAGGAAAATCCTCTGTAGTAATTGTCTCTACATAAGGAAGACCGTAGAGTTGCTTTAGCCTGGGCCTCTCCTCCCCTTTCAGATTTTCAACAACAATGGCTGTGAGCCGCGATTGCCTAACTTTTGCGATGTAGCATGCAAACTCAATGGTATTCATATCGAGTTGCGTTCCATCCAAAGCAAGCAGGATAT
>PSRA01000111.1 GCA_003175695.1 Bacteroidota bacterium
GAAAAAGATTGTCGATTCCCTGATCATTCAACACAGCCATGAGTTCGCCAGCCGGTTCATTGCAGAATCAACAGAAAAAATTAAAAAAATATATACCTATTACAGTGCATTTTATGGTCTTAATGGATTTCCTTATAAAAAATGTAACGCACCCTGGGTTTCGACTGTAATAGAAGCGGACGGTACCGTAAGGCCCTGTTTTTTTCACCGGCCGCTGGGTAATATACATGATGACTCTTTAGTGAATATCCTAAACAGCAGGGAGTCCATAGAATTCAGAAAATCACTCGATATAGCTACTGATGATACTTGTAAAAAATGCGTTTGTTACCTGAATCTTCCAACAGGTATGAATCCAGCGCGTGAAAAATGAACAGATATTCTGCCCAATCAATATTTTAATTAAATTATAACTGGAAACTCGGGAATAAATCAATTTTTCTACAATAATGACCCTGCCTGGCCGCCCATCGTTGGTCTCTTTCCATCTCCTTTCCCTGTTAATATTGTTTTTCGCCTTACAACTTGTCGTCGCCTTCCTTACTTACGGATACGGTTTTTGTTTTGATGAAGCGATGTGGCAGTACATCGGAAGAAATTGGTTCCGGCATGGGATGGTTCCTTATCGGGGTGGGGTAGACAATAAATCGCCGCTCATATTCGCGATTTACGGGTTATCAGATAAATTATTCGGTGTGAATTTCATATTGCCTCGCATACTTGGCGCCGTTAGTCAAACCATTGGTTTGTTTTTCGTTTATAAGATAGGTTGGAATATAGCAGAAAAGAGAACAGCCCTCCTGGCACTAACACTTTATGGACTTTCTTTACTTTGGAGAGGCACGGGTGGAAAATATGTTTCTTTTACCGAAAGTTATTCGGTGACAGCTGTCATCATATCGTTTTATTTTTTCCTTACGGCCCAAAAACCGGTTAAGTTTTTTTTGAGTGGATTCTTTGCCGGGATTGGCGCCGCCTTCCGGCTGACGTCCTTTTTCCCCATGGCGGCCATTTTAGTTTTGGCAGCAACGCGAAACAAGAAAATGGCATTTGTTTTTTTCCTGGGCTCATTGACGGGTGTCTTGTTGTTTATCCTGTTTTTGTGGTTAAGCAGGATAAATATCAATGATTTCATTGCTTATGGTATTACTGACAACTTCAGGGCGGGAAGCGCCACCGATCATAGCATACTTTGGAAATTGGAAAACTTCTTTGAGAAGTTTTTCTACTCAGAATTAGTCCTCTTTTATCCCGGTCTCGTCGGATATTTTTTTATTGCAAAGAAGAATAACTCCATCCTGGTCTGGCTTCTTGCTGCATTTATAGGAATCAACGTTGTCGGCATATACGATCGCGTGCATTTGAAGGAAATATTGCCCGCGTTGTCACTTTTGAATGCGTTTGCCATTGCACACCTGATTGAGCACGGTAAATTACCCGTGCAAAAAGTCATGATCATTATCTGGATTGTCTTCTTTCCAAAGCTCCTGGAGCCATTAGTAGGCTTGAAAAAATGGATAACCCATGAAGGCGCGAATGCCGTTCAATCAGGTTGTCAGCCCACGGCTGCTTCTGCGGATGAATATACCCAGCGAGAGTTGGGTCGGTGGATCAGGTCAAATACAAGTGCTGAGGCAAGAGTGCTCGTCGCCGGTTACAGCGCTGAAATTCAGGCATATTCTGAACGGATGTCCCCAAGCATTTACTTCAATGCAACGCAAACGGAAAGAGCAAAGCATGAATTTATGGAGGAGCTGACAAGGCATAAACCAGAAATGATTCTGATCCCGCGATTTGCTTCTTACCAGCAAAACGTGTCGCCGGATACTCGGCGCTTCATTGATAATTTTGTAGAGATGAATTATACTTATGACTCTTGCAGGTACGGGTATGCTGTTTATAAAAAAAGAGATTAACCGAAGGATGCTGAGAAAATCTGATTATCTCTCTGTCTCAGCAACTTATCCTCAACCTCATAATGAGTCAGGCAACCATAATCCTTTATTCCCGTTATATTTAAAGGAATAGTCGGTTACTACAATTGAAACGGTCGCAAGATGGAAAGGAGCCCAATTCTCTTCAGTCATTCATATTTTTTGCACTTCGATCCCAAACAATGGGAAACCGGTCTTCCTTACCCGCCACTTGGTACGTTATATGCTGCCGCGATGCTTCGGCAGAACGGCTATGATGTCAGCCTGTTTGACAGTATGTTTGCAGAACAACCTGACGAGGTAATCCCTTTTTTAGATAATATTCTTCCTGGAATCTTTGTGATCTACGACGATGGGTTCAACTACCTCACCAAGATGTGCCTCACCAATATGCGTGAAGCTGCTTTCCAGATGTGTAAAATGGCCAAAGAAAGAGGATGCGTAGTAATCGTATCCAGTTCTGATGCGTCAGATCATTATGAGAAATACATGCAGCAAGGCGCAGATTTCGTTATAACGGGTGAGGCCGAATTGACACTCCTGGAACTGGTAAATGACCTTCAGAGCCAGACAGGGTCTTTTCAATTAATCAAAGGCCTTGTTTACAAGAAGGACAATGAGATTATCAGGACGCCCAAACGGGACGTTCTTAAAGACCTGGATAATTTGCCATCACCTGCCTGGGATCTGGTTAACATTCAACCTTATCGCAGTTCGTGGCTTACACATGCGGGTTATTTTTCTTTGAATATGGCCACTACACGAGGTTGTCCATTCAAGTGCAATTGGTGTGCGAAACCCATATATGGAAATCGATACAATTCAAGGTCCCCCCGGCATGTCGTTGATGAATTGAAATACCTGAAAGATAAATTTCATTTTGATCACATCTGGTTTTGCGATGACATTTTCGGACTGAAACCAGGCTGGGTGCAGGAATTTGCAGACCTTGTTCAAAAGGAGAATTTGAAGTTTAGATTCAAGATCCAATGTCGGGCTGATTTGCTTTTGCAAGAGGATTATATCAAAGCGCTTAGCCGCGCGGGTTGCGATGATATTTGGATCGGAGCGGAAAGTGGTTCGCAAAAGATATTGGATGCGATGGACAAGGGTATAACGATTGAGCAAATACGAAAAGCGACGAAAATTCTAAAAGCGAACGGTATAAAGCCATCATTCTTTATACAATTTGGTTATCCTGGGGAAGAGAAAGAAGATATCAACAAGACAATCCGGATGATCAACGAATTATTACCTCATGATATTGGGATATCCGTATCCTATCCTTTGCCAGGAACCGTCTTCTTTGAGAGAACCAAGGCGGAGTTGAAGGAAAAGGCCAACTGGACAGATTCCGATGAATTACAACTGATGTTCAAAAATACATTTTCGCCGGCCTTTTACAAGCAGCTGCACAGATATGTTCACAAGACTTATCGAAAGCATCTTGCCTGGCAAAATATTAAAACAATTATTCAGCATCCATCAGTCACTACATTAACTCTTATTAAAAAAGCCGCTGCTATTCTATATTACATCCCGTCTGCATTCCTGGCTCGCAGAAAATTAGATGCCCTGGAAAAAGTTTCAGTATGACCAATGATTCGACACACGCATTAAATGAGCTGGCAACGGCGGCTGCTTTTGATAGCCAGGCTCCCTTGTTTGATTCACTCTATTCGTCGAATTCCATTATTCAATACAAAAGGGACAGGGTGAGATCTCATGTTGAGCAATACCTGGCTCCCAATAGTTTTATACTTGAATTGAACGCTGGTACAGGGGAGGATGCCATTTATTTTGCTGCAAAAGGTCATAAAGTTCATGCAACAGATATTTCGTCGACGATGCAGGATATGCTTATGAAGAAGACGCTGGAACATCGGCTTGGTGATAAAATTAGTTTGGAATTAATTTCATTTACATCGCTGGATGAACTTCATTGCAAAGGGCCGTACGATTTGATATTTTCGAATTTTGCAGGACTCAATTGCACGGCCGAGTTGGACAAAGTCCTGGGCACTCTCGCTTCATTGTTAAACCAGGGTGGAATTGTTACACTTGTTGTCCTTCCTTCCTTTTGCCTCTGGGAAACTTCTTTGCTTCTAAAAGGAAAATTTAAGACTGCCTTTAGAAGATTTTTTAGCCGTAAAGGCAGGCGTGCACACCTGGAAGGTAATTATTTCAAATGTTGGTATTACAACCCGTCTTATATTGTTCGCCGACTGCGTAGCAGATTTGATGTGCTTTCTGTTGAAGGACTTTGTACGCTGGTTCCGCCTTCCTATTTCGAACAATTCGAGGAAAAGCATCCTCACATATTTAATTTTCTGAAACGAAAAGAAGAAAGTTTGAAGAACAAGTGGCCGTGGAGATCTATTGGTGACTACTATATTATTTCCCTCCGGAAAAAGCCATGAGATGCCTTAGCCCGAGAGATCATTACGTTCCATTTTAAATTCCATTCATGTAATCTGGTTTGGTACGATTCAAGCAATTTCTTCTGAAAAAAGACGGGGCTGGGTTTGCAAAAATGTTTATCGGTCTTTAACCCCATTCTGTTGCCTTTTATGTTTAACTTTTGGTTGTCTTCCTTTTTCTTCCACCTTTTTGAAGTGAGACCCATCAGGTAATTTTCAAGCCGTTGGCCCAGACTATTATTGAACAATGATTCACCCAGGCCTTTAACCCAGGATCTTGGGGGATCGCAACTCGCGCATTTTATCGTGGTGTTCGGAAAATATTCTTTAGTCCATTCATTTGCTTCGATAAGCTTTTGAATAGCGCCATTTCCCCGCATAGGCATCAGGGTTACTAATTCTGTTGCCGTAAAGATGTTTTTTTCTTCTATCTGAAGGCCTTCTTCATCCACATAATAGTTCATGCAATACCAATGTTGGTGGCCTGTGATAAAGGTCAATTTCTTGAAAAAATGCATAATAGACCTGGCAATCCACAGCCTGTTAGGTTGGGTGATTATAAAATAATCAATATCCGCTTTTTCATCAGCAACATTTTTGGACAATGAACCTGAAATACTAATCGCTCTCACGTAAGGAAATAAATAGAGGAACCTGGAAATCCTTCGTGCAGTCTTGAGTAATACTTGTGCGCGATTGTTTTCATCCAATCTCTTTTTGACCAGGCTGGGATCCGGCTTTAAGGAGTAAAATTCATTTATCTTATAGACCATCTCATGCAAGACGAGTAGCCTAAGTTGGCATAGCAATTCTTCGCGATCTGCTTTTTTATCGAGAAAGAGATAGATCTCATCCTCGGAGACCGGATAATTAAATAAATCAAAATAAACCAACACTTTGAGTATGCTTTTTTGCAACTGGATTTCCATGCGAAATTAATTATTGTCAGACCCCATTTCGGTTCTTTCGAATTAATGGTTGGTCCAAGAATTTATTCCCTGTATGAGCAGGCAACTATCCCCGAATTGCGTCCGTATCCAATAAACAAATACTCTCTATTATTTTAAAAGGTTGCCTTTTTCTTCAATCCGTCCAGGAATACGGAGATGGATACATGATAAAATACAATTCAATGGCGCGGTACACGGGCATTTTGATTTCCAGAAATGATGGCACAGTCAGAGCAGAAGATCTGACCGGACCACTCAGGCAGGCCAACAATAAAAGATACCAACTGTTAAAAAGAAGTTTTGACGTGATTATGTCGACATTCGTTATACTGGGCGTTCTCAGTTGGTTAACACCCATATTAGCCATCCTAATCAAGCTTAATTCAAAGGGCCCTGTATTCTTCATTCAGGAAAGAGTAGGGAAGGATGGCCTTAGTTTTCATTGCTACAAATTCAGGACCATGCGCCCCAATGGTGATGCAGACAGACTGCAGGCCATGCAAAATGACGTGCGCATTACAGGAATTGGAAACGTGCTCAGGAAATCCAACCTGGACGAGCTGCCCCAATTTTTCAATGTATTGGCGGGTCAGATGAGTTTAGTCGGGCCGAGACCGCATATGCTTGCTGATTGCAGGCGTTTTACCCAACTGATTCCGGGTTATGCATTTAGGAACCAGGTAACACCGGGCATTACCGGACTGGCACAGATCAAGGGTTTTTCAGGGCCGGCGTCAGACAAGGAAAGTATTTTTGGCAGGTATCAGTGGGATGCATTTTACGTGCGCAATGCTAACTTTTTACTCGACATGAGAATCATCAGAAAAACAATCTCTCAACTATTTGGTTATTGGTTCATCCCTCTTTCCCTCATCTTTACTCGCAAATAAATTATTCTGTTATCGGCTGGCCGTTTTATTTTGACGGACCGCTCGTGATTTTAAAGTCCCTGACTTCGCTCATTTCGTGGTAATATTGCAGCCGCAATGAAAAATGTCTTCATCATCGGCGGGGGAATAGTTGGATTGAGTTCTGCGTATTATCTCCGGCTATCAGGCTGCGAAGTGACTCTAATCGACAAAAGCGATTTCCGCGACAATTGTTCCTACGGAAATGCGGGATATGTCTGTCCCAGCCATTTCATACCATTGGCAACACCTGGAATTGTCCGTCAGGGTCTAAAGTGGATATTCAATTCTGCCAGCCCATTTTATGTCCAACCCAGGTTAAACTATGCTTTGCTTGAATGGGGCATTCGATTTATCCGGAGTGCAACTCGTGCAAAAGTTGAAAAAGCGGCTATCCCCCTGCGTGATATATCCCTTCTTAGTCAAAAGGAATATGAATCATGGGCGTCTCAGCCTGGATTCGAATTTTCCTACCAACATAAAGGATTGATGGAGATTTTTCAGACGCAGCAAAAAGCGGATCAGGCTCTTCATACGGTTCATCAGGCCCTTGAATTGGGGTTGGAAGCAAAATTGCTCAGCATGGAAGAATTGCGCCTGATGGAACCTCAAACCCGTATCAATGCGATGGGCGCCATCTATTTTGGTTGCGATGCGCATCTTTATCCCAATCGCCTGATGGAATCTTTAAATGCTGTATTGAAAAAAATGGGCGTCCGTTTTTTGCCAAATGAAGAGGTGCGGGGATTTCTAACATCCAGAGCAGGGGTGGAAAAGGTAGTTACGGTGAACGGGCAATATGCCGCAGACGAAGTGGTCGTGGCTGCGGGATCATGGAGCCGGGAAATGGCCTCGCAACTACATGTTCGAATACCTCTTGTACCAGGTCGCGGTTATTCGATAACGTTAGAGAATAACTCCTATCGACTCAATTACCCGGCTGTGCTCATGGAAGGTAGGGTGGCCATCACTCCTATAGATGGCAATAAAATCCGCTTTGGTGGAACGATGGAAATTACTTCAACGCAAACTCCACCGCGGATAAAAAGAGTGCAAGGAATTTTGAGTGCGGTAAAAAGTTATTTCCCGGATTTTGATACTCCACTCCCTCCAGAGGACAAAATCTGGTATGGATACAGGCCCTGTTCAGCGGATGGTCTTCCCTATATCGGAAGAAGCAGGAAGTGCAAAAATCTCGTCATAGCAACAGGCCACTCGATGCTGGGATTGAGCCTGGGCGCAGGAACCGGAAAATTGGTAGATGAGATTATTCTTGATAAACCGAGGAGCATGGATATAACGCCATTTGATGTTGACCGGTTTGCATGACAGTTGTCAGTGCTCGAGCAATTTGTTCCTGAGGATCGATTGCAATGAAGTGATTTCAATCTAAAAGACTGTCAACGGACAATTGGCAACTTCTTCGCACAATTCACCTTTGTTAATTATTTATTTTTGCTCGTATACTTTAGTTTTCTAATATTGTTTTATGGCTGATGCAATTGTAGAATTAAGGAATGCCAATATTTACCAGGGAGGCATCTTGATCCTGGAAGATGTCAACGTCTCCGTGAACAAGGGTGAATTTGTTTACCTGGTTGGGAAAACCGGTACGGGAAAATCAAGTCTGTTGAAAACACTATATGGTGACCTCGTCCTCAAAGAAGGAACAGGGGAGGTAGTGGGATTTAACCTGAGAGACATGAATTGGAAGAAAGTGCCGTACCTCAGGAGAAATCTGGGCGTTGTGTTCCAGGATTTTCAGTTGCTCACGGATCGCAACGTCAATGACAACCTGAAATTTGTTTTGAGAGCCACGGGGTGGAAGCACGAGAAATTGATGAATGAAAAAATCGCCGATGTGCTTGATAAAGTGGGTTTGAAATCGAAGGGGTTCAAAATGCCTTTTGAAATGAGCGGCGGAGAGCAACAACGTGTAGACATTGCAAGAGCTCTTCTCAACTCTCCCAAATTGATTTTGGCAGATGAACCTACGGGTAATCTCGACCCTGAGACTTCTGATGAAATCATGCAACTGCTGTTTCAAATATCCAGGGATTATGGAACAACGGTAATGATGGCCACCCATGATTATCGTGTCGTTCATAAATTCGCTACGAGAATGCTAAGAACGGAAAAGGGTCGCGTAATAGACAACGCTACCATATCCATTGAATAAGTTGCTCAGCGTTTCTTTCATTGTTGAATTTATTTAGCAGCACAGTTTTCCTTTTCTCAATTTCATCCTCACCAAAAGGACAATGATAGATGTTTGCAATGGTATCTTTGAAAGAAAGGGCACTGCCGGCGACATGACAAATTTCATCGAGGCCGGTTTTTCGCACCGCTTCTTCATTCACCACACAATGTCTGCCACTATATAATGCATGGAGCATTTTTAATTTTATCCCCGTACAATTGAATGATGGTAGAATATGAAGTTGGGCCTTCTCAATTATATCCTGGATTTCCTGGCCAGAAGGATCAGCCACCAGGCAGGCATTTGGATATTGGCAGGCAATTTTGGTTAGCCTGTTTGAAGGTTGCTTGCCTGCAATGACGAGTGGAAGTGGTAAATCTTTGAATACCTCTTCCAATAGCCAGATGACGGCTTTTTCATTTTCTTCCACAGAAAGATTTCCATGATAAAGACAATAACACCCGGTGCCCTTTTGAGAGGTCACATCATCAAAGGGAAGAAAAACTGGCAAATACTGGACATGGGTGGCGCTGAATTCCTCCTTATAAAAAGCTGCATCTTGTTCACTCACCGCGACCAGGAAAGCTTTGCTGATTACATCGCGCTCATATTGCTTCAAAATTTTGCTTTCGTGGAAATAGTAAATTTTTTTGAATAGGGAACTCGAAGATTTGAATAATTGTCTATAATAGAGCCATTCCACATTGTGTAAGCGAAGAACAATCTTCCTGCCAGCAAATCTTTCGTCGTTCAGTAAGAAAGAACAGTGCACACCTTCTGCTAATATGGGAAAATCATCACGTAAGAGTATATCTAAAAGCTCTTTGTTGGCGCGGGAGCAAACTATATAGGGAATTTTATGAGAAAATCCTTTATGCCCCTGCCTGCGTGGATAATAATGAACTTCTTCGCAAAAAGCTTGTAAAGCAGGTTGTTCATCTCTTCCGTATTCAAAGCAATGCAAATGAATTTTGACGCCGGCCTGATGCAAAAATTTGATCTTGTAGAATGGGTCAAATACTCCGCCATAATCAGCGGGAAAAGGAACATCATGACAAATGATATGCAGATGTTTTTCTTGCATCTCATTAATTAA
>PSRA01000067.1 GCA_003175695.1 Bacteroidota bacterium
GACTCCGAGTGAAAGCCCGCCATAAGTATCAAGTCCGCGAACCTCCCATCCATAGTGCCACGCTGAACGACCTGCCACGACAATGGTCCTCACTTTGTAATTGTTGTTATACCCACCGTTGGAAAAAGATCCGCCGATTTCCGGCCCTAAAGTAATTGTTCCAGGACCCGCTTGCCAAATGCCAAATTCAAGTGCGGCCTTAGTCCCGAAAGGCGTATTGTAATAATCTCCCTGGTAATTTGCTCCCACACCAATGCCGAGATTCAGGATGACCGATCCGGGCCGGACAGGAGTCGTTTGATTCGTTTCTCCTTTGTATTGCGCCTTGCTAATAAACGGAGTGATAATCAATAGGTTAAGAGCAGCCAAAACTACTAATTTGCTAACTTTACTTGCTTTCATGAGCTTTGCGTTTTTGGGTTACGATTGATATGTATAAGATGCAGGATTTGTGCCAGAAATCAGATTTCCCCTTCAACGTATTTATACATAAAAAATTATAGAGATTTGGTTAACTGTAATTTAAATCAATGACACTTAAAGTATGGATAATAGGGAATTAACGTCATATGGATTTTTGGTTGCTGTCAACTTGAGCCGAATATTTGGCTTGATCGGCTCATTTTTTGGCTTAAATCTGAGCCGGCAGTCATGGGATCGAAATATGGACGCAATAAATTTTGTCTCAGGCTACAAATGACTCAATCCAATGATAAGGCTTTCCCATTTCGTTGACTACGTCGCAGGAAGTTTGTGCAATGGTGTGAAAGATTTCCGGCACCAGGAAGGTTCCGCTCAATTACAAATTTTTTCCATTTTTAAGATTTTTCATAGTGAATGATGCGGGCAAAATTGGATGCAACGCGACAATTGCGTGCCAGATGAATTCCCTGTTTACAATTTTATGGTTCCCTATTTTAGGATTCCGAGTTGAATCGCTTCATGCACAGCTTTGGTGCGCGAGCTGACTTCAAGTTTATATAATAATGCAGATATGTGATGGTCGACGGTTTTGGAAGAAATGAAAAGTTTGGCAGCAATCTCCTTGTTTTGCATTCCTTGTTTGACCAATTGTAATACATCAATCTCTCGGCCGGTCAACATGGCTGGATTAGATCGTGTCGTTTTTCTCGCGCCACGTGGTATGCTTTTTATTCCTGAATTTCTCATTGCCTGCTTCATTCGCTCATGTATGGCATCAGCGCCCAATGAATGATTGATGGCAATGGCCCTTCTTTTTCCATCCTCGCTTACCTCAAATAAGGCAATAGCTTGTTCGTATGGGCATTCAAGTTGTTCCCACAATGTAGCGGCCTTAGCAGCAGCATCCGGGCTTTTTATATTATACCCTTCATAGAATTCCCCAACAGGAAAACTTTGTTTTCGCATTTTATTTAACCAAAAAGCGAATTCTGATTTCTTATAATTATTGCCGACTTTGTCAATCATGCCCAGGGCCAGATCGAGATCTTTTTTCTCCAGGAATTCTTTTCCTGTGATACATTCATACTCGAGAAAAGCAATCGTGAGAGGAACAATCCTCTGCATTTCCATCGTTTCAAATGCAATTTTCTTTGCTTCCGCAAGCAAGGGCAGTGGATCCTGGTCACCTCTTCTCATCTTGATGGTTGCCAAAATAATCAAAGCGCCAATTCTTGCCACCGTAGTCAGTCCCTCCAATTTTACCAGCCTGTCTGCAATGGCATAAGCTTCATCCCAATGACCCAGATCTAAAAGCATCTTTGCCTTGTAAGACAAAATAAAATTCGCCCAGGAATCCAAACCTCTTTCTTCGCAAAAGCTAAGTCCCGTGTCGATAAATTTTTTTCCTTCAGAATACTCTCTCATCTCAACCGCTCCGCACGCAAGGTTAGTAAAAGTGCGACCGGCATGTTCCTGGCAATTTATTTTTAACGCAATGTCAAGACTCTGTTGCAATAATTCCATTCCTTTTGCATGCGTGACCGAAACACTGGCTTGAATTCCTCCTACACTCGTAAGAGCATGACATAGGATGTCCTGGCTGTTCAGCTTCTTCGCCATTTCAATTGCTTTCCTTCCCCAATAAATACAATCCACAGTCTCGAAGGAGAGCATTTTTAAATGAGACATATTGCTATATGCCATTGCTTTTTGTGAAGATGCAGGCAATTCTTCAAAGAGGTCTATAGCCTCCTTGGCAAAATGTTCCGCCTTTTTTCGGTTACCATCGAACCACCAAAATCGGGAAAGAAAAATCATGCCGTAAGCGACTTTTTCCGTTTCACCGCTTTCGCGTAAAAGCTCCAGCGTTGTATTGCCATAATTGATAGCTTCTTTCATTTGTCCTGTCAGGTAGCACTCATACGCATATGCCTGGTATAACCCGACTAAAAGGTCGCTGTCACTACCTCGGTAATATTCAATTGCGGTTAGGTATAACCTTGAGGCTTCAATATGAGCACCTACAGAAGCAGCCTGCTTCGCCGCAATAGGAGCATACTGCACTACGAGGTTATGATCATTTGCATTTTTGGCGTGGTGGACGATTCTTTCCGTTTGATGATCCCTTTCGAAATTTGCCAGGAAAAGATCCAATATCTTCTTGTTGATCTGCAATCTGGCGATGGGCGATAAAGCAGATTCTATGGTTCTTCTGTATAATTCATGTTTAAAGAACACTGATCCATCCTTTTCAATGAGAATTCGCAGGTTGAAACAATTCTTCAGAGCTTCTGTGTAAAAAGGTTCCATGATTGCCATGTACTTCGATTCAAAGCCCGATGGCAATACAGAAACGATCTCCCAGACCTGCCTTGTCTTTTCATCAAGGCTATTAAAAACAGACAGAATGGAATCGCGAATGTTGTCAGGCAATCCCGGACTGTAACTTGCAAGAATCTCATTCACATAAAACGGATTCCCACCTGAAATTTTGTACACGTCTTCACCGCGGTATCCCCTTTCTTCTGCCAAGTTATCTACCGTCTCCTTTGACAACGGTGTTAAAACGATCCTTGTAAAATTATCTGGCGCAAGGCTGCCAATTACATTACGCAAAGGATGATTGGTGTGAATTTCATTATCCCGATAAGTAAGAATAAACAGGCAATGAAGCCGGGTGATGCGGCGTGCAAAGAATTTAATGAAGTCCAAGGTCGCTTCATCTGCCCAATGAATATCTTCAAAAAGAACGATGACTGCCTCTTTTTGATTTGATATCTCCTGAAAAAAACGTGCAAACAATGCAGCGCGATCAGACATGTTCTCGCTGCCGTTCATGGTGTCGCCTCGCAATTGCCAGATTATATCAAATAGTGGAGCTAAGGGACGTGGCGTAAACAGTGCATCACACGATCCCCGAAAGATGCTGCTATCAAATTTTCGACGTTTGAAAAATTCATTTACCAGCGAGGTTTTACCAATGCCGGATTCGCCACCAATCAATACACAGTGCCCTTCTTTTTCAACAACACCATCAAAAATGGATTGCAAAGAATCCAAAAATCCCGCTCTTTCTATCAATTCCATAACTCATAGATATAAAATCAGGGTGCGAATGCTCTAAAATAGGGAAAACTCCCTAGAAGCATTGACCGCTTATAAACTTGTTTTGTGCCTCGATTTTTATTTTGTCATTTAAACTATTTAATCATGAAAATGTTTCTCATTTTGATTGCATCCGGCAGCTTGAATTTATTCTCAGCAGGATTGAAGGCACAGATCACTTCGCAGCATTCTGCACTGAATTCCAAACACAAATCTTCCCGAATTCTATACCTGGACGTTCATCATATAGGGCCAGGAAAGGTCAGGATGGAAGATGTGGCAAAAGCTCATGCAAAGGATCTCCAGGTAGAGAAAAAGTATGGTGCACGGTTCACAAAATATTGGGTTGATGAAGCGGAAGGAAATATCTATTGCCTTGTATCTTCTCCTGATACTCAATCAATTCTTAAAACCCACAGAGAGGCGCATGGCCTCCTTCCCGAAGCTATTTATGAAGTGACAAGCGGGCGGCATGCTTCTATAAAAGGAGACGAACCTCTGTACCTGGATCTGCACGTCATGGGTCCGGGGAAAGTAAGTGCAGCGGCCGTTGCCGGAGCGCATGAAAAGGACCTGGCAGTTCAAAAGAAGTATGGCGTCAATTTGATTGACTATTGGGTGGATGAAAAGGCTGGCATAGTAATGTGCCTTGCACAGGCAAAGGATTCTGCGGCCCTTGTTAATACGCATAAAGAAGCACATGGACTGATGCCTCTAACCGTTGAGGCAGTAAAACAGGGTAAGTAAGGGAATTAAAATCGGAGAGAGCTCTTTCGATTTTTCAGGAAAAGGCCCTCTGTGGAAACAGAAGGCCGTCTAACGATTGCTTGCCATGTGAAAATCTTAATGGAAAAAGTTAAGCATAAGGTATAATCAGGACAAGGTCCATGATACGCATTAAAAAAAATTACATCTTTTCAAAAAGGCCAGTTCTATCCAAAAATAATAAAAAATAAGGATAATTGTATACTGAAATTAGCGTATTTTGTACAAATTATAAACATTTAAATAAAACTAATGTATTGCCAGGAGCGGGGAAGGGCTGGCTTTAGCAGATTTATATTGCAAAAGTGCTTTTTCAAGGCAGTCCATGGCTTTATTGAGCGACTCGGTATTTAGTACATAAGCGAGGCGAACCTGGGTTTTTCCTAATCCTTCTGTGCCATAGAATCCTGAAGCTGGAGCTAGCATGACAGTTTGATTTTGGTAGGAAAAAGATTCCAATAGCCATTGGCAAAAATGGTCTGCATCGTCAATAGGCAGGCGGGCTATCGCATAGAATGCGCCACCTGGTTTAGGGCAAAACACGCCATCCATGGCATTCAGCCGTGCCACCATCACGTCTCTGCGTTTCTTATATTCGGCCTTTGTGGTATCAAAATAATTTGAAGGAAGATCGACAGCAGCTTCTCCTAAAATTTGTGAAAATGAAGGAGGACTTAACCTTGCCTGCGCAAATTTGAGAACGGTATCAAGTACTTCCCTGTTTTTTGTAACCAGCGCACCAATTCTGCCACCACATGCGCTATACCGTTTGGAAATCGTATCCACAAGCACCACATGATCCTCAACTCCACTCATGTGCATAGCACTGGTGTGAGTGCCTTCATAGCAAAATTCGCGGTAAGCTTCATCCGCAAACAAAAACAGATCGTTCTTCAAACAAATCTGTTTTAGCGTTTCCATTTCGTCTCTGCTATACAAATAACCAGTGGGGTTATTTGGATTGCAGATCATAATGGCTTTTGTTTTAGGTGTAATGGCTTTTTCAAATGCTGCCATAGACGGCAGGGCAAAACCACTCTCAATATAGCTGGTGATTGGTTTTACAAAGATGCCAGCTGCAACAGCAAAGCCATTATAATTGGCGTAGTATGGTTCGGGAATGATCACTTCATCACCTGCATCCAGGCAACTCATTAATCCAAACAAGATCGCTTCTGAGCCTCCTGTCGTTACAAGAATTTGGGTGTAGTCAACATCAATACCCACGCGCTGATAATATTTTACCAGCTTCTTCCGGTAACTTTCGTTGCCAGCGCTGTGACTGTATTCCAGCACCGTGAAATTGAAATGCCTGACCGCATCCAATATTGGCGCCGGCGTTTCAATATCCGGTTGGCCAATATTCAGATGGTATACATGCATGCCTTTTTTTTTGGCAGCTTCTGCGTATGGCACCAATTTTCTGATGGGCGATGGCGGCATCTGTTGTCCGCGCTGGCTGATTTGTAGCATCCTGCAAAGTTAGAAAAACGGCCAAATGAAGCAAGTGGACGGGATTGCCAATAAAAAATAAAAATGACTGGTGAATTTGTATCCATCATACATCATTCAGTTTTCCGAACAGTGCATGATGGACACCCCATCAACCAATCATTTGCTATTGTATCCTAACGAGTAAGAACCTGTCTATTTAGTAAGAACCCGATTTGTTTGTCTTACCTTTTTCTTCTTCGTACTTCGTGTAAGCATCTGCTGTGAGTACTTCGCCAACTATTCTTAGTTGGACCGGAAGATCAGCTCCGGCTACTTTAACCGTGATGGTTTTGTTGAAAGGTCCAAGCGCCACAGCATTGAAGCTTGCCGTAATCTTATCTGATTTTCCCTTAGAAATGGCACCTTCCGGCTTGAAAGGTGTGGTACAACCACAAGATGGCATGGCTGATTCAATCACTACAGGTGCATCACTGATGTTGGTAAAGACAAAATCATGGACTGCAGGCACATTTTGCTTCACTTTTCCAAAATCGAAAACTAATTCTTTAAATCTAACCAGATCTTCTGCTTTTTTTTGCTGCGCAAATATTGTAGCACTCATAACGAGCACACTGGCTAAAAGGAATACCCTCTTCATATTTATTGATTTGTTTGTTTTAGAAATTGGACCGATGGATTTTCCGGGGCAGAAATGGCCGGTGATTTATATACTTCCCCGCTGATTGTGAGTGTTTTTGTCTGATTTCCGCCATAGGAAATAGTAACTGTTTTGGTAAAAGCTCCTTCGCCATAAGCATTAAATCCTACTTTAATAATTGAGCTTGCGCCGGGAGCAATCGGCTCCTTTGTCCATTCCGGAGTTGTACATCCGCATGATGCAAGCACATTTTCAAGCCTCAATGGTTCTTTTCCGGTATTTACAATTTCAAAATTGTACGTGGCTGGCCTTCCCTGCGGAATTTTGCCGAAATTATGCGATGTTTCTTTCAATTGCAGTATATCCTGTTTGGCGGCTGCGGTTGAATTAATGGCGGGACTGCCTTGCAGTGATTGCGATCTGACTGCAACCATCACCAACAGCGCAAAACTTATTAACATTACCCTCTTTTTCATAGTTTGCATCTAAATCTGACCTAAAATTACATAGTAAACGTCACCTTTGCCAATAAATTTTGTGGCCGCCGTGATCTGACAAAATTGGCATCTGCTGTTCTTTAAACCAGATAAACCTACTTTTGCCAAATGGAGAATCTATCAGCTCAGGAAATGATGGCGATGGAACATTTATCGTTTGATAAGTTCCGTGAAGAAGTGATGAAGGATTATCGCACGGCGTATGAAAGTCGCGAAGTGAGTCTTTTGGGAAGGAAAGAAGTGCTCACAGGTAAAGCCAAATTTGGAATTTTTGGTGATGGGAAGGAGGTGCCCCAGGTTGCTCTTTCGAAATTTTTCCGCCCGGGCGATTTTTTTGCCGGCTACTATCGCGATCAAACAATTGCTTTCGCTTCAGGAATCGCCACCATCGAAGAATTTTTCGCTCAGCTTTATGCAGATCCGGATACCAACAATGATCCTCATAGTTCGGGCCGGCAAATGAATTCGCATTTTGCCACAGAATTTGTAGATAAGGATGGAGAATTCGTCGACTTGGTGAATAGAAAAAATTTCACTGCGGGCCTCGCCCCGACTGCCGCGCATATGCCGAGGGCATTGGGTCTCGCTTTCGCTTCCAAAGCATTCCGCGACGTAAAAGAACTGGATTCCTTCAAAGATTACAGCAACAAGGGATCAGAAGTCTGCTTCTGTTCGATTGGCGATGCTTCAACGTCAGAAGGTCATTTTTGGGAAACGATGAATGCCGCTGGTGTGTTGCAGGTTCCACTGGCAGTGTTCGTTTGGGATGATGGCTATGGTATCTCTGTGCCTACCAAATTCCAGACCACCAAAGGCAGCATCTCCGAAGCGATGAAGGGATTTCAAAAGAAAGACGGAACAAACGGCATTGAAATTTACAAAGTCAAAGGTTGGGATTATGCCGGCATGTGTGAACTCTTTGAAACAGCTATTCAAAAAATTCGCCAGACCCATACACCCGCTTTGTTTCATATCGAAGAAGTTACTCAGCCACAGGGTCACTCAACTTCGGGTAGCCATGAGCGCTATAAGTCACCTGAGAGACTGGAATGGGAAAGAAAATGGGACGGCATCCGGAAAATGAAAGAGTGGATCATTGAAAATGCATTGGCAAGTGAGGAAGAATTGGATGACATCGAAGCTCAATCTAAAGAGTGGGTGAGGAAATGTAAAGTGACGGCCTGGGAAAAATACCTGATACCCATCAAAGCGCAGGTGGCAAGAGCAGCTACCCTCATTCATGACCTTGCGGCGGAATTGCCTGATCATCGGTCTGAACTCCTGAAAATATCAGATCAACTTTCAACCAACCGAGAACCAAACCGTCGCGACGTTTTGCAGACGCTGCATCATTCAATTATGATAGCTAATGATTCAGTTAAGAGTAAACAGGTGAAAGATTATTATGATGATCTGAAAAAAGAAAATAAACAGGTTTACAACTCCCATCTTGTGCACGAAGGCAGGAAGAATATCTTGTCCGTATCAGAAATAAAACCTGAATATCATACTAATCCGCTTGCCATTAACGGATATGAAGTACTCAACCGGTATTTTGACGAGTTATTTGCAGGGAATTCAAAAGTCCTTGCCTTTGGAGAAGACGTCGGTCAAATCGGGGATGTGAACCAGGGATTTGCGGGGCTGCAATCTAAATATGGCTCGGGAAGGATATTCGATACAGGCATCCGCGAACTGACTATTATCGGCCAGGGAATTGGCTTAGCAATGCGCGGCCTGCGACCAATTGCAGAAATTCAGTACATCGACTACTTGCTATATGCGCTGCAACCTTTGAGTGACGACCTGGCGTCACTTCAATACCGAACTGCAGGAAGGCAGACTGCACCTTTAATCGTCAGAACACGTGGCCACCGGCTGGAAGGGATCTGGCATAGTGGTTCACCCATGGGAACAATTATCCATTCGCTTCGCGGCATGCATATTTGTGTCCCAAGGAATATGGTGCAGGCCGTGGGGATGTACAACACGTTATTAAAGGGAGTTGACCCAGGTTTGATCATAGAATGCCTCAACGGTTACCGGCTAAAAGAACAGCTTCCAAATAATCTCCTCGAATATACGGTCCCGCTAGGTGTACCGGAAGTAATCAGGGAAGGTGATGAGGTAACGCTGGTATCATACGGATCAACATTGCGAATAGTCCAGGAGGCTGCCGAAAGCCTCGATGAAATGGGAATCAGCTGTGAAATTGTAGATGTACAAACGCTATTACCCTTTGATATTCATCATAAAATTCTGGAATCTCTCAAGAAGACCAACCGCATTGTTTTCATCGATGAAGACGTTCCGGGTGGTGCTGCCGGATATATTTTTAACATGGTGATGGAAGAACAGGGCGGATATAGATGGCTGGATGTGGCTCCAAGAACAATCACTGCGAAAGCGCATCGACCGGCATATGCGAGTGATGGTGATTATTTCAGCAAACCAAATGCAGAGGAAATTATTGACGTGGTGCTTGACATGATGAGAGAGTAAAATATTTCACGCAAAGGCGTAAAGGTGGCACGCTGGTACCCATGCGCGTTTGCGTGAAACCCCCTACTGAAGATTGTGAAATACTTTTTGCACGTCTTCATCCTGTTCCAACTTGTCCACCAGTTTCAGCACTTCCTGCGCCTGGCTTTCCGGAAGTTCAACCGTAGTAACAGGAATCCATTCGACTTCAGCACTAATCGGGATTATATTTTTTACCTCCAGCGCCTTTTGAAGACTTCCAAAGTCACTGAAAGCAGTGCGCAGCACCAATACTGGTTCATTGTTCTCACCAGTTCCTTCCCCCATTTCTTCCAAACCAGAATCAATCAACTCAAATTCCAATTCTTCCTGGTTCAAACCTTCCGGCTTGAGTTTGAAGACACCCATCTTCTTAAATTGAAAACTAACGCTGCCACTATTGCCCAGGTTACCATTGCCTTTATTAAAATGAGACCTGACGTTCGCGACCGTGCGGGTAGGATTATCAGTGGCTGTTTCTACTAAAACTGCCACGCCATGTGGGCCATATCCTTCATACAAAATTTCTTCATAGTTCGCCATTTCCTTGCCCGTCGCTCTTTTGATGGCGGCTTCTACGCGATCTTTCGGCATGTTCACGCTTTTCGCATTTTGCACGCATCGCCTTAGAGCTGGATTAGTATTGGGATCCGGACCACCTGTCTTTACGGCTATAGCAATTTCTTTTCCAATCCGGCTGAATTGTTTAGCCATCTTATCCCACCTGGCAAACATCGTTGCCTTTCTCACCTCAAATATTCTTCCCATTGAATTACAATATTTTGGATATATGAAACGCGATGATGATACGATAAAATCTCATCATCATCAGATCAAAGGATTGCAAATTTACAGTTCCTGCATTAGAAAAAGAAAACCGCCCGAAGGCGGTCAACTTTTTTTTATTCTAAAACAGAACTTTTTTGGACGACTTTCCCGCGGCTTCCTAATTTGCTTCTGCTCTTACTATAGCCAAAGTATATAATCAATCCAATGAGCATCCACCCCAATGCACTTAATTGCGTGGTGCCGGGCAAGCCAACAATCATTGCGGCACAAACAATCATTCCTAAAATAGGTACCAATGGAACCAGCGGAGTTTTGAAAGGACGTACCAGCGTTGGATCTGTTTTTCTCAATATGATTACACCAACGCAAACCAAGACAAATGCAAACAGGGTTCCTATCGAAGTCAAATCACCAGCAATATTGGAAGGAAGGAACGCGGCAAATAAACCTACAAAAACAAAAAGTATGAGGTTGCTTTTATACGGTGTTCTGAATTTAGGATGAAGGTCCGAAAATACTTTGGGTAGCAATCCATCTGTCGACATGGTATAGAATACCCTTGATTGACCAAGCAGCATCACCAATATGACCGACGAAAATCCCAGCAGGATGGCAATGGTCACCAAGGTAGCGAGCCATCCATAACCGATCATGTAATGATCGATGGCATATGCGACGGAAGCTTCTTTTCCTGACTTAATGAAATCGGTATACGGTGCGACGCCTGTGAGCACAAAAGAAAACAGGATGTATAATATCGTACAAACAAGTAGCGATCCTAAAATACCAATCGGCATATCTTTTTTAGGATTTTTAGATTCCTGTGCTGCGGTAGAAACGGCATCAAACCCAATAAAGGCAAAGAACACAATCCCTGCACCAGTCAGGATGCCCCCCCATCCATGGTTAAAAAACGGAGCGTACGAATAGAGTGAACCATCAGGCTTCATTGCTGGTGCGGCGTCAGCAGGAATCACATACGGCGTATGATTGCCGGCATTGATGAATTTCCATCCAACAAAAATAAAAACTAAAACAATAGCCACTTTCAGCACTACGATAACAGCATTAACTGTCGCAGATTCGTGTGTGCCTTTGATCAGCAGCAGTGATAATAATATCAGAATAAAAAGTGCGGGCACATTAATAATGCCATGATGAAGCACACTGCCCACTTTGATTGCCTCCAGTGGTGAGTGGCACCACTCGTAAGGGATCGATCCTCCTAGCAATCGGTTTGCATATTCGCTCCAGCTGATAGATACTGTTGCAGCTCCCAATGCATATTCCAATATGAGCGCCCAGCCGATTATCCAGGCAATCAGTTCACCCATGGTGGCATATGCGTATGTATAAGCGCTGCCGGCAATGGGAATAATCGAAGCAAATTCAGCATAACACAAACCGGCAAATGCGCAACCTATTGCAGCAATAATAAAGGAAATTGTTACTGCGGGCCCCGCATGCATTCCCGCAGCTGCGGCTGTTCTTACAAAAAGCCCTGCACCGATAATGGCGCCAATTCCCAAAGCCACCAAACTCCAGGCTCCAAGTGTTCTTTTTAATCCTTTCTCGGATTCTGCTGCCTGAGCAAGTAAGATTGAAATTGATTTTTTCCGGAACAAGCTCATAATGGTATTGATTTGATTGATGGGGGGGATTAGGTCCCAAAGTAAACAAATATTTAATATTTGCTCTTCAATTCTTTTACAGCACGTTATATTTTAAGCTTCAAAGTTTTGTTAAGTCAATATTTTTCGATTTTTTGCATCCTTATTGCGTAAAAATTTATGAAAAAGATTAACCTCACCGGATGGATTCTGATCGCGATGGTGTTTGGAGGAATGGCAGGTTATATCGTTCATGAATTTGGCTCACCGCGCTTCATTGAGAAGTTCTCCGCTAACATAAATCTTCTCGGAAAGATTTTTCTCCTGTTAGTTCAGATGATTATTGCCCCACTTGTTTTTTCCACATTAGTAGTGGGCATTGCAAAATTGCAAAACCTGGCCACGGTGGGCAGAGTGGGTGGCAAAGCCTTACTTTGGTTTCTTAGTGCATCGTTACTTAGTCTTTTGTTGGGATTGGTACTGGTTAATATTTTTCATCCCGGAACATCACTCGATTTGCATAATATAGATGCTGCTGCTGCAAAAGATATCGTAAAAAAAACGCAGGAATTTTCTCTGTCCACATTCATTGATCATGTGTTTCCCAGGAGCATCATCGAAGCAATGACAACCAATTCCATTCTTCAAATTGTAATCTTTAGTGTTTTTTTTGGGATCGCGACTTCGGCCCTTGGCGAAAAAGGCAAACTTGTTGTTAAGGCCCTTGACGCGATATCACACATCATCCTCAAGATGGTCAATTATGTGATGGCTTTTGCACCACTGGGTGTTTTTGGCGCCATTGCTTCGGTGATTGCTTTAAAAGGACTCGAGGTATTCAGATTTTACGGATTGTATTTGATTTATTTTGTCATAGGCATTTTCTTTCTTTGGGCTTTACTGTTGCTGGTCGGATGGATCATTTTAAGGAACAGGCTACCGGCCCTGGTCAAACGCATTGCGCAACCCTTGTTAATTGCATTCAGTACGACGAGCAGTGAGGCCGTTTTTCCAAAACTCACTTCAGAATTGGAAAAATTTGGATGCCGTGAAGATATCGTGGCTTTTATTCTTCCCCTAGGTTATAGTTTTAATCTTGATGGAAGTATGATGTATATGACTTTCGCGAGTATTGCGATCGCCCAAATGTATGGGATACACATGGATACCGGAACGCAACTCACGATGTTATTGGTCCTCATGCTGACCAGCAAAGGAATAGCGGGTGTCCCCAGGGCCTCCCTGGTTGTCGTTGCAGCTACATGTGGAATGTTCCAGATTCCGCCGGAAGGTGTTGCTATCATCCTGCCGATTGATACGTTTTGTGATATGTTCAGAAGCATGACCAATGTATTGGGAAATGCACTGGCTACTACGGTCGTAAGTAAATGGGAGGGTGAGCTGGGACTTGAAGTAAAAACCGGATTGGCTGCCTGATTAGGTTTTCATGCTTGTACAAATGATTAACTTGGGAATTTTATAGCCCCCCAAAAAATTGGCTTTTATGATTCAATTGCTGACAATTACATTAAAGGATCTGCTTAACCCGGAATTTTATATTAATAATGGCGGGCTTTGGGTTTTACTTTTTATAGTGTTTGCTGAAACGGGTTTGATGGTTGGATTTTTTCTTCCCGGAGATAGCCTGCTCTTCGTGGCTGGCATATACAGCGGAAAACTGGTTGACAGGCTGCTTCCAGGTGGAACCGGTAGCGATTTGGCAGATCTCTTCATACTACTCATACTTATTTCATTTTGTGGCATTCTTGGAAATATTGTCGGATACTGGTTCGGAAAGAAAAGCGGGCCATTTCTGTTTCATCGCAAGGATACTTTTTTCTTCAAGAAAAGATACCTCTACGATGCGAAAGCCTTTTATGATAAGCATGGCGGCCAGGCCATAGTCTTTGCACGTTTTTTACCAATTATCAGAACCTTCGCACCGATTGTGGCGGGTATTGTTTCAATGGATCGCAAGAAGTTTGTCTATTATAATGTCATCGGTTGTGTCGCCTGGGTATTTACAATGCTCATGGGCGGCCACTATTTGAACAAGTTCTTTATTAATAAATTTGGCTTCGACATGCAGAAGCACCTCGAAGTGATTGTGATTGGAATCGTTCTTATTACCACGCTACCGGTACTGTATAAACTATTCTTCGGCAAGAGGGCCACGTCCAACATGGAAGAAAACTCATCTGGAAAATAATGAATCGACCAATTCAGAAAAACGTATCCATATTGAATATCGCGGTGATCGTAGCCGCATTGGGTTATTTTGTAGATATCTATGACCTTCTTCTTTTCACCATTGTGAAGAGGTCCAGCATGCTGGGTGTCGGATCAACAGATCTGACCATGCTGTCTGACAGTACAAAAGTGATTAATTGGCAGATGACGGGCCTGCTCATTGGTGGCATTGTTTGGGGCGTGCTGGGTGATCGAAAAGGCAGACTATCGGTTCTGTTCGGTTCGATTATTCTCTATTCTGTTGCCAATTTCCTGACCGGACTTGTTACTACCGTTGACCAATACGCGACTACTCGTTTTGTAGCAGGTTTAGGACTGGCCGGAGAATTGGGAGCCGGCATTACACTGGTAAGTGAACTCATGCCCAAGGAGAAGAGAGGTATTGGCACGTCCATGGTGGCAGGGATCGGTTTGAGTGGTGCTGTGGCAGCCTATTTCACTTATAAGTTTACCAATGATTGGCGGCTATGCTACAAAATCGGCGGCGGGTTAGGTATTGTTCTTTTGATCCTACGGATCAGTGTAGCCGAATCGGGTATGTTTCTCCAGGCAAAGAAAGCAGATGTCTCAAGGGGTAATTTCTTTATGTTTTTCAATGATGCCAATCGTTTCAGGAAATATATAATGTCCATTCTGATAGGTTTGCCGACCTGGTATGTGATCGGAATTTTGGTCAATCAAAGTGATCGGTTTGCCAAAGCTATGTTTGGTTCAACGACGCTTGATTCGGGAAGATCCATCATGTTTGCTTATGCCGCCATTTCACTGGGCGATATTGCCGTAGGGTTTGTTTGCCAGTATTTCAAGAGCAGGAAAAAAGGACTGTTATTATATTATGTCATCTGCATTTTGTCTTTGATTTTGTTTTTCAGTCGCCTGAATAATTCAGATATAACCATGTATTGGTTTTGTGCCATACTTGGGTTCAGTACGGGCTATTGGGCCATATTCGTTACAATGGCAGCGGAGCAGTTCGGTACAAACCTACGGGCCACAGCAGCTACCACGGTACCCAATATGGTTAGAGGTGCACTTCCCCTGGTCAATATGATGTTTCTTGACGTGTTTCAAAAAAACTGGGGGTGGTCTCTTATCAAAAGTGGCATGATCACCGGCATTATCGTGATGGCAATTGGCCTGACTGCATTTTATTTTACTGACGAGACCTATGATAAGGATCTGAATTATGTTGAAGGAGAGGGTGTGGAATTTGCAGCTCCTGAAATATGAAGTCCACGCCCCAACAGCCTTTCGGGCATTTAATCATATATTTGCAACCTTACAACGCGTAACCGGAAAGTCGGAAGCTGAAAGTTTCCTGTACACCATCAGCGAACACGTTATCAATTCGGACTTTTGGCTTTGACTTTAATAGAATTTAATGAAATTTCTCATCATTCGGTTTTCATCCATTGGCGATATCGTACTAACTACGCCGGTTGTACGCTGCTTAAAGAAACAGATAGCCACCGCTGAAGTTCATTTTCTGACTAAATCAAATTATAGTCCCACAGTATCGTCCAATCCTTATATCGACAAGGTCCATTACCTCGAGCAAAGCCTGCAGGAGGTGATTGCACAACTGCAATTGGAAGAATTCGACTATATAATTGACTTGCACAATAACATGCGTTCATTCAAGGTGAAAGAGGCGTTGGGCAAAAAGTCATTTTCCGTTGACAAACTGAACGTAAGAAAATGGGTGTACACAAGCTTTAAATGGAATACGCTACCAGACCTTCATATCGTTGATCGTTATATGAAGACGGTGGAATCTTTCGGAGTAAAAAATGATGGTGCCGGCCTGGATTATTTTATTGGTGAAGAAGACAGGATCAAAGAAAAAGATATTCCTACATCACATCAGGCAGGATATATAGGCATAGTGATCGGTGCCGCATTGAATACCAAAAAATATCCGTTTCTAAAACTGAGGAAACTTTGCGAGCTGATAGATCATCCGATCATTTTACTAGGGGGGTTGGAAGACGCGGATGAAGGCGAAAGAGTGGCAGCAGTTGATACGATCAAAATATATAATGCATGCGGAAAATTCAATTTGAATGAATCCGCTGATTTAGTTCGCAGATCCAAACTGATTGTAACTAATGACACAGGCCTTATGCATATCGCTACGGCATTCAAGAGGCCCGTTATTTCAGTCTGGGGTAATACTGTGCCTGATTTCGGTATGTATCCCTATTACGGAGATAATTTCTTGCGAAACTGTGGCGACAAACCACCTTATGATATCCTGGAAATTCGCAACCTGTCATGCAGACCCTGCTCCAAAATTGGTTATGATGTTTGCCCCAAAGGACATTTCAAGTGTATGGAGCTCATTGACCCAAAAGTCATTGCAGAAAAAATACAATACAGGCTGTCAAAAGAAAGTGTTATTTGACATGCTGGCCTGTCCAGTTTCCATCTTTGTCAAAAAAATTATAGCCGATTACGGAATCAAAGCATAAATATCTTCCTGTCCATTCGCCTTTAATGTCGAAGAAATTATAAATGCCATTTCCGGCTTTAACAAAAAAGCCTGTCCATTCACTGGCGGAATCAAAACAAAGCATCAACTGCTGCGTGGCAACTGACACATATCCAACTACTTCATCATTTTTGTTAAAAATGTACAATCCTTTCCAGGCCGGATTCTTCGGATGGTACTCATTATGGAACATAGGGTTGAGGCCCTTGTTCATGTCCGGATTCAATTCATAATGATTGAGCGGATTGATTGTACTGTTAAATGAAGGGTTGACATCATTGTTATGGGCCGGATTGATGTTCCAATTAAATTTTGGATTGATATTCGAATTCTTTTCCGGATTGATTCTCGCATTGGAATTCGGGCTGAGATTGATATCGAGTTTTGGATCATGCTTGCAATCCAAAGCCTGACCATGACAAACAGTCTTTAATACAAACAAGGCAGCAGTTGCTAAAAGTAAAATTCTTTTCATCAAAATTTTTTTGCGGTTCTAAGCGTCAGTGGATTAAGTTGGTTAAATTTCTTAGGAAGGGCCGTTGAAGCACAAATATATTTCAAGATTCTTCAGACACCTTCACTACTGTGATTGTGGCTCAATATAGGTTGATTGCCCAAATTAAACGTTCTGGTTAGCAAATTATTTCTTTGTTGGATGAGCGACAGGGTGCATCGCTATTTGATATGTATGCCCGTCCATTTACCGTTCTTGTCAAACAGATTGTAGCCGGCTGAATTATCGTCACATAAGAACATGCCTGTCCACACTCCAACAACTGTAAAATAATTATAGATCCCTCTGCCTGCCCGTACAAAATAGCCATTCCATGTACCACTGTTATCGAAGCTGTCCATCACGTCTTGTGAAGCCACCGTTATGTATCCAAACACTTCGTTGTTGCCATTGAAAAGATATAATCCATTCCACGATGGATGTGCCGGCAACAAACTTTTCAGGAAAATGGGGTTCAGGACCTCGTTTGATTGGGGATTGAGGCCGGGATTGGTCATTGGATTTATGTTCTTGTTTTGGGAAGGGTTGACCTCGTCGCTGTGTAAAGGATTGATGTTCCAATTGTACTTCGGGTTGATAATAAAATTGCTATCCGGATTGATCTGAAAATTGATGAAAGGATTGAGATTCGGATCCTTATTAGGATCATGTTTTTTGAATACTACATAAGTCTGCCCGACGGATTGCAATTGTAACAGAAATAAAGCAGTAAGTACGAAAAGTCCAATTTTTCGCATAGAGTAATTGTTGTATCATAGCGATACGATCAAAAACGACTTTTCTGAGGGGATAACGGACTAAATGGAAGGATATATCGGAAATGATGATGGTAAATTTACACTATGTTGTTCGTTTTTCTAAATTTTATGGCAGGAAAATTATTGGATTTCACGTAAAGACCCAAAGGAAGCGCAAAGGCGCAAAAGTAGCTCGTTGTTACCCTTGCGCCTTTGCCCGCTTTGCGTCCTTGTGCGGTACTCTTGAAATTACAAGGTCTTCAATACATCATTCATGCTTCTCACAGCGTCTGCGCTTTTCTTAAATAGTGCTTGTTCATCAGCGTTGAGATCGAACTCCAGAATCTTTTCCCATCCCTTTTTCCCGATCACCACTGGAACACCAAGGCAAATATCTTTTTGACCGTATTCACCGTTCAGGGAAACGCAACAGGTGAATAACTTCTTCTCATCGCGCAATATGGTTTCCACCAGGGCCGCGCCAGCAGCACCGGGCGCATACCAGGCACTGGTGCCAATTAATTTAGTCAGTGTTGCACCGCCCACCATCGTATCGGCAACGATTTGCTTTTGTTTTTCTTCGCTCAGGAATTTGGTAACCGGCATGCTGTTCCATGTCGCGAAACGGATCAGCGGAATCATGGTTGTGTCTCCGTGGCCGCCGATTACTAATGCATTCAAATCCGCCGGACTGCATCCCAGGTGTTGGCTTAGTTGAAATTTAAACCGTGCGCTATCCAAAGTTCCACCCATTCCAATGATTTTGTTTTTGGGAAGGCCCGTTGACGTTAGTGCCAACTGGGTCATGGTGTCCATCGGATTGCTGATAATAATTAGGATTGCATCGGGTGAATGTTTGAGGATATTTTCTGCAACGCCTCTCACAATTCCTGCATTTGTGCCAATCAATTCTTCCCTCGTCATCCCGGGTTTGCGCGGCAATCCGGAAGTGATCACAACAACATCGCTCTTTGCGGTTTTTGCATAGTCATTCGTGCTTCCGGTAATTCGTGTATCAAAACCCAGGAGTGCTGCAGTTTGCATCATGTCCTGCGCTTTTCCTTCGGCTAGTCCTTCCTTGATGTCAAGCAACACCAGTTCTTCAGCCAATTCTTTTCGTGCGATATTATCGGCACAGGTAGCACCCACTGCTCCGGCACCTACAACCGTAACTTTCATCTATATAATGTTTTGGTG
>PSRA01000056.1 GCA_003175695.1 Bacteroidota bacterium
CCGACCGTAAATGCTGCAGGAACTTACGTTTTATATGTAACTAACCCCGTTGGAGGTTGTGTCGGAACAGACACCGCCCTCGTCACCTTTGTTCAATGCATTCTCCCATATTACCCACCTTCGCCGCAAGGCAAAGTGACGACGTTAATCGGATCAGAATTGAACTCCTTATCCCAGAATTTTGGGAACGTGAAGGATTCAGCCAAGACAATCTTTCTGCTCTCGAACGATAGCGTCTGGATCGAGGTTATTGCTCTCCAGGGTCAATACCAGAACCTGCTTAGTTTATTGCAAACAAGCAATTATGGAATGACTAATATTATTAATAACGGGCAGAATAGTCTGATCATAACTGGGAAATTCCCTATTTCAAATCTTGCTAAATTAAACCTGCTCACCACACTCATTGATTATTGCAGACCGCTATTTCCCCCTATCAATAACGAAGGAATTGCGATGACACAAGGCGATCATGCGATGAGAACTGACTTCGTAAGAAATGGTTATCAATTAAACGGTGATAGCGTAAAGGTGGGCGTTCTCTCCGACAGCTATAATACTCTACCAGGAAACCAGGCAGGTATAAATGTTAGTAATGGTGATTTGCCAGGAGCAACAAATCCGAATCCACTTTATCAGGCTCCTGTAGAAGTTTTGCAGGAATACCCATTTGGCCAGGCTCACGACGAAGGACGTGCCATGCTGCAGATCATTCATGATATTGCACCGAAGGCTAAACTTGCGTTTCGCTCAGGTTGCGTATCACCGGGAGATATGGCACAAGGCATTGCACAATTGCAGCAAGATGGATGTGGTGTAATAGTAGATGATATTAGTTTTATCACTGAACCTTTCTTTCAGGACGGAGTGGTATCGCAGGCTGTTAACGCAGCTGCCGCACAAGGCGTTTCTTATTTTACAGCTGCAGGAAATTTTGGAAATAAATCTTACCAGTCGACATTTAATCCGACTACCGCCCCTGCTGGAATTACGGGTAATGCGCATGATTTCGGAGGCAGCATTTTCCAAAATATTTCTTTGACGCCAGGAGTTTACACCATTGTTCTTCAATGGCAGGATAGTATCTATTCCCTGGGACAAACTACAACCGGTACGGTCAACGACCTCGATATTTACTTGACTGATAACAATGGCGTCACGCTTTTTGGATTCAACAGGAACAATATTGGCGGAGATCCACTCGAAGTATTGCCATTTACTGTAACGGCCAATACTACAACGAATATCATGATCATCAGGGCAGCCGGAACAGGGAAGGTTAACTTAAAATATGTCATCTTCCGCGGTAATGCAACCATCAATAACTTCAATAGCGGTACATCTACCGTTGTCGGCCAGGCGAATGCGACAGGTGCCATGACTATAGGTGCTGCCAGGTATACGAAGACGCCTGCTTTCGGTGTCACTCCGCCACAATTAGAGACATTTTCTTCTATCGGTGGAACTCCAGTTAACGGAACTGTGCGAAATAAACCTGACTTCGTGGGTCCGGACGGTGTGAACACAACAGTAAATTTTGCATCTATAGATCTTGAAGGAGATGGTCTGCCAAATTTCTTCGGGACGTCATGCGCGGCTCCCCATGCAGCAGCATTGGCAGCTCTCTTGAAGCAGGCCAGAATGAGGTATTACAACGGGCAGAATTTGAGCCCTTCTGATTTGAGAACATTATTGCAACAAACAGCACTTCCTTTGAACGCTGGCGGATTTGATTTCGCAGGGGGATATGGGTTGTTAAGAGCGGACTCCGTTTTGGAGCGCTTAGCTGCTGCGAGCCCTAACCTTATCAGGCTTGTAGTGCCACCAGGAGTTACACCCGGATTAGATTCATTCATTGTAACGGTTAAGGGAAATTACCTCAGTCCAAATACGGAAGTTTTATTCAGAGGGCAGCCCATATCAACCACGACAATTAATGATAGCACGGCTCAGGCCAAGATTCCGCCATTTACAGGAAATCCGGCAATTCAAGCGTACACGCCTCCCAAAACTCCACTTGGAACGGATGGTGGTCTGTCTAACGCTATATCTTTCTTTACCATTCCGAAAAAAGTCGTAAAAATCACCGCCGATAATAAAACAAAGAAATTCGGAGATTCACTACCGACGCTCACGGCAACGATTACAGTCAATGATACGTTACTTGCCACCTATCTTACCAATAATAATTTGACGGCTCAGCAAATCGGGCTGGATTCAATTTATTTCCGGACTACTGCTTCGGCGATGAGCAACGTGAGTAGTTATATCATAATGCCGCGGCTAAGGAAATTTGACACAACCCATAGTCCAATCGACGCAGGCATTCTCGAGCTATATGCATTTGATTCAATACCAGGGATACTCAGTGTGACACCCATGCCATTGGTTATAACT
Organism: Bacteroidota bacterium; assembly: GCA_003175695.1. GTDB lineage: Bacteria > Bacteroidota > Bacteroidia > Chitinophagales > Chitinophagaceae > Puia. Next base: position 2,398 of record PSRA01000056.1, read on the forward strand.
CCGAAGGATACTTCATTAACTTATGGGCAAAAAATCGGAAACATTCAATACAATTACGCTTATGATAATAGCAAAATCGCAGACACAACAAAAGCAAAGTTTTTGTTCTCTCTGGACTCTGCATACCAGGGTAGCATAGTCGATACTGCATTTGGATTCATTAATGATCAAATGTCCATTAATGGAAGATCATTGAGCACGACAGATCTTGCAGCTCTTGCGGCCCTTGTAAGTTCCAGGGCAGTCCTTGCTTCCAGAGCCGTTCTCGCATCCAGAGCTGTACTTGCCGGGAATGTAGTGTATGATACAACCAGGCTAATCGATATATCTCCTCAATCGATATACAATTATGAAAGCAATTCTGCTGTAACCAATCTTATCAATTCCAGAGCGGTCTTGGCTTCCAGGGCAGTCCTGGCTGGTGCGGGTGTGGTTAATAATGAACCGGTCCTGAATAATTTTGCTATGGTAAATAGCACGACTGTTAACGACACGACTAATGCTAATGCGTTTATCATTATCGATTCAACTGATTTAGGATCTGGTAATGTAAATCTTTCACAGATCTATCCGATTAACGTGATTACCGGTATCGGCGCAGGACACCATTATGTAGTGCCGGCGGCATTCCTGACTTCAAACTTCCAGGTAACTTACAATTTCGGAAATCTGACTATTAAACCAGATACACTCACCCTAAAGACGGATAGTAAAACAATCAATTACGGATCTCCACGACCGACCTTTACTTCGAAAATTTCCGGGTTCACATATGGTGATGATTCGGCGAGTGTGATCAACGGCGCAACAACCTACACGACCACCAACGCTTCGAATAATACGGTTTCGGATCCCATACTGAATGCTGGCACCTATAATATTGTTGGATCAGTCCAGTTGGATTCACCGGTTAATTATGTAATTAAGAACATTAATGGAACGCTGACCGTTAATGCAGTTCCGTTAACAGTATTGGCCAATAATCAGCTTATTAATGGTGGTGATCCATTGCCAACACTATCGGCTACCTACACTGGTTTCGTGAATGGTGATTCTTCGACTTCCATTATTTCGCCACCAGTATTCACCGTAAATCCAACTTATAGTGGGGCGCCGGGAGTTTACACCATTGTGCCTTCTGGGTTGACATTGACTATCCCAAGCAATTACGTTATCACTTATAAGCAAGGATCATTATATGTTAATCCATCAGGACCTGATTCTAAAAATGTGAAGCCAAGTCTCGTTTGCGTCGAACAAGTGAATAATAGTCCGAGCGGATTTAAGTACGTTGCTCACTTCTCTTATAATAATCCTAACTCCACGGCAGTCTATGTACCGATCGGCGCTAACAACATAATAGCTGCACAGGGTAGTTATAGCGGAGTTCAACCGCAGCTATTCGTGCCAGGTACGGGATATTTTGACATCAACTTTGATGGTCTTAAATTAACCTGGACGCTCACTACAAGGAATTCTGGTCAGAACACGGCCACGTCTTCCAGCGCCAGTTCAACTTCGTCAAGGTGCCCGAAGAATTATGTTTCGCCCGCTGCAACCGGTGGGATCAGTGCGATGGCAGTTGATGGTATAACGCAAGAATCAACAACAGATCCAACTCAGATCAGTCCATTTGTAGCTTATCCCAATCCGACCCACGACAGATTGAATATTTACTTAGGAAATATTGCGACGGTCATGCAAAGGGATATTCAGGTGTATAACATAACTGGAAAACAAATGGGACTGCAACCCACGGTCAATGCAAGTACCAATATCATAACATTAGATGTTAGCAATTTGTCTTCGGGAGCCTACCTGATCCTTATCAGGTTGAAAGATGAAATCAAGGTGGTGAAGTTTGTCAAGATGTAAGGAAAAGCTTTTGAGTGAATTACAAAACAGAATTGGAATGAATGATTTTGATGGAAATGATAGGAAAAAGAAATGGGCCAAATCCGATTGGCTAAACATTAAAAGAATAAAGAGAAGAATTAACTACAAGCTTTTTGTCCTGGTTATCTTATCAGGATCGTTTGTGCTTACATGCACAGGCCAGAACGCCACTTTGGACAGTTTAAAAGGGCTTCTGGTAAATGAAAAGGTCGATACTAACAAAATCTCGCTTCTTCTCAAAATCTCAAGCTTATCGGTCACAGTCGATCCGCTCCAGGCTATTTCAAGTGCTGCAGAAGCCAAAGAGCTTTCTGAGAAGACTGGTGATTTGCGAGGAATCGCATATGCTTACAAATATGATGGCGGGGCCAAATATTACCAAGGAAATTATGTTGAGGCGATGGATAGCTGGAACCGTGCCATGAAAATCTTAAAGCAGATCGACGATAAAGAAGGAATTGCAAGCATTCAGAATAATATAGGTATTGTCTATTTGAATCAAGGCAATGACACCAAAGCACTGGAGCATTTATTTGAATTTCTTCGCAATGCAGAACTTACAGGAAATCAGACATTGATCGGGAAAGCCTATAATAACATCGGAGCTGCATATCAGCATAAATTTATTAATTACGATAAGGCGCTGAAGTATTATTTTAAGGCGTTACCAATTTATCAAAAGATCAATGACAATTACACTTTTGGGGCGGTTTGCGGCAATATCGGAGAAATTTATCTCGATCAAAAAAATGCTGATTCAGCAATATATTATTTTAAGAAGGAAGTAGAAGTTTGTAAGGGGACTGCGGATTTGGCTTATGCGTTATACGATATTGGAAGAGTATTTGAATCGAAGGGAAATAATGATTCAGCACTTTACTTTCAGCAAAATGCCTACGATACGGCCCAAAAATATAGTTCCAAATTATTTATGGTTTCGGCCTTGAAGGAAGTCGCATCGATCTATTTGAAGAAAGGCGAACTTAAATCGGCACTTCAAAAATATCATGAGGCGGAAGGCCTCGCTCAAGAAATTGAATCTTCTTATGATTTGAAGGACGTATATATGGGCCTTGCTAGAACTTATTCAGGTTTAAGAGACTATCCAAAAGCATTCAAGTATCAAAGCCTGTTACTAGATATCAAGGACAGCATATACAACAAGGAAACTGACCAAAAACTCGCACGTTTCGAATTTGACTTTGAAATTGAGAAAAAGCAGAGCGAAATTAATCTACTGGAAAAGACGAAACAATTACAGGAATTGGATTTAAAAAGGCAAAAATTCGCAAAGAATGCATTCATTGTAGGTTTCGGATTAATCATGATCATCGCATTTATCATTTACCGGAATTACCGCGATAAAGTGAGAGTCAACAAGATCCTGGATAGTCAGAAACTGCAAATTGAACAATTGCTAAGAAACATATTGCCAGACGAAGTTGCACAAGAGCTACAAACAAATGGCACGGCTACCCCGAAATTCTATGAAAGTGTTTCAGTACTTTTCACTGATTTCAAGGGTTTCACCCGAATCGCTGATCACCTTTCTCCGCAGGAAGTTGTATCTGAATTGAATACCTGTTTCGTAGCATTTGATGATATTATTGAAAAATATGGCCTGGAGAAGATCAAAACGATTGGGGACTCTTATATGTGTGCAGGCGGAATTCCCGTCGAAAAAGAAAATCATGTTTTCAATATGGTGAGAGCAGGGATGGAAATCCAGGAATATATCACCAGAAGAAATTCAAGCAGGGTTGAGTTGGGACTTGAACCATGGAATATCAGGGTAGGGGTGCACGTAGGGCCGATTGTTGCAGGTGTGGTGGGTAAGAAAAAATATGCATATGATATTTGGGGAAGTACCGTCAACATCGCCAGCAGGATGGAGAGCAACGGCGAACCAGGAAGAGTAAATGTTTCGAATGCCATTTACGAATTAATCAAGAGTGAATACGAATGCACTTATCGAGGAAAGATCTCGGCAAAAAATATAGGCGAGATCGATATGTATTTTGTCGAACGTGAAGTTGTTAAGGAATCTTTTCTTATTGATCCTTCTGCCAAAACTTACACAAATACTAGTGGATATGCCGGCGTTTGATGATCCCGCCAGACGCTTCTTTGATGGTATTGGCGAAAACAAATGCATTTGCATCGATCGCATAGACCAGGTTTTTTAGCCGCCTCAATTCTAGCCTGGTAATGACTGTAAAAATAATATCAACTTCACTGCTGATTTCAAATTTACCAGGAAGAAATCCGCGTTCACCCTTATATATGGTGATACCCCTGCCTAATTCGTGGACTATTCTTTCCTTGATGATGTCACTTTTTCCGGAGATTATTGTTACGCCAGTATACGCTTCTATTCCTTCGATAACATAGTCTACGGTTTTTGACGCTGTGAAATAAGTCAGCATAGAATACAGGGCAGATGAAAGGCCAAACTTGAGAGCTGCGACAGAAAAGATTAAAATGTTTATTGCCAGAATGATCTCGCTGATGGTAAAGCTGGTCCTCCGCCAGGTATACAGTGCGAGCACTTCAATGCCATCCATTGCACAGCCGGCACGCATAGTCAATCCCACACCCAGCCCCAGGAAAAAGCCGCCGAAAATGGCGACTAAAAGTTTGTCATTCGTCATTTGCGAGTAGGGGATATAATAAGTACAAAGACCCAGCATCACAATACACAGTAAGGTCTTTAACGCAAAACGCCAGCTCACGACGTATATCCCCATGATCACAAAAGGAATGTTTGCTATCAATATTATTAAAGCCAAAGGGTAGCCGGTGATTTCATGAATGAGAAGTGATATACCCGTCATGCCGCCGTCAAAAAAATTGTTTGGAACTAGAAAGCCCTGAAGAGCGAACCCTGCTATGACCACACCACCAAGGAGCAGCAAGAGGTCATTGAATTGAAATTCCTTGTGGCCTGTTACGGATTTTATTTTTCCTTCCTGGGTTTGAAGAGTTACCAGGTTTTGATGCTGTGTAACCGAAAGCTTTTTTAAGGCCGTTGCGGTAAAGTAATGATGAGAATGGAGAAATTTAATTTGTTTTTCCGTCCATTCCTGCCTGCCCTTGATTAATCCTATATTGAGCCATTCCTGGTAAAGATTCTCTGCATAACTGGTGTAATCAGTAGTCCCTAGATAATACAAATCAGCATCACACAAGATTTCTCCCGTTTTATCAAGAGGCTTCTGAGGAAGATGGGTATACATGATAAGCTGGCAAATCCGGTCGATTTGCGCATTCGTGTATTCGAATTCAGGGAGCAGTTTTCGCGCGAATTTGCAGGAGACTTCTTCATGGCCTACATATACTTCGAGGAAACCCATGTCGTGCAGCAACGCCGCGGCTTTTAACATGTTCAGCTCTTCACCATTCACATTTTCGTCAGCGGCAAGTTGTTCCGCATTTTCTAAGACATGTACTGTATGGTCGACATTATGATAACTAAGATGTTCGGGAAGTTCGGTTTCAAGCTTGGTCAGGACAAAACTGCGCAATTTCTCAAACTGCATGGGCGGGGTTATTGATTGTTTGTAAATATAATAAGCTTTTGATTGCTTTGTATGCGAAATTTAGAGCTATTTGCGCAAAAGAAAATGACAGTTGTCGGCTACAGTTGACAGGATTCCAGAAGTAAGTTGCCTCCGAAATTCTGACAAGTGTCGACGGACAACTGTCACCTTCATTGTAGGTACTATTTTTTAGGCCAAGAAAGAAATCATCCAAGGTTTCCTGAAAGCTTTTGCAAATATTTCGTCCAGGCATTTGCACAGCCATCATAAGCTTCCAGGTTAGGAACGAGGCCTTCGTGAGTAAACCTTACTTCCGTTTTATTTTCTTTCTTTGAAATATCGAAGCATATTTTTGTTCCTGTCCATTCTTCCGGATCTTTTAGGAAATTAAGGTTGCTTTCGACAACCAGCCAGACAATTTTTTTGTCAGGTACCAGTTCGGTTAATCTCTGTTTAGTATAATGTGCTCCACCTCCCGCGTTGAAAGTGAAGTCCTCATTCAGTTTGTCGGTGCTCCCCTTGAATTTTTCAGAATACAAACCGGACCACCATCCCCTGGCATCAAGTAAAGTTTCGAAAATTTCATTCGGAGATTTGGATGATTCAAAAGTAAATGTGAAGTCCAATGACCTTGAATGTTGGTCCTTTGTCAATTCTTTGAGATCTTGATTTTTCATTTTTTTAAGTTTTTTGATTTTTAATTCTTGCCATGCCTAATGCAACATTCCCTGCATACCAAATGCCGCCAGGAAATTTGCGTATTGTTCTCCTACATTTTTATTCGCCGCTTCCACAAGGTTACCGGTAGCTACATCTACGACGGTTCGCAATGGTCGTTTGCCGGCTGGCGTATTTATTAGATGTACAACAGCGTCTGCTATTAATTGCGGATTGGGTTTTATTGCTTCAAACATTTGCATCACGCCTGCACCTATTAGCTCAGGAACTTTCGCTAGTTCGCCATAACTTTCAATTACGCCGGTATCTGACCCCGAAAGTATTTTTCCGAAAATCTCGGTGGGGAACGCACCCGGTTGAATCATTACGACGTCTACGCCAAGTGGTCTTACTTCATAATGCAAGGCTTCTGTCAAACCTTCCAATGCAAATTTGGAACTGTTATACATGCTCATAAAGGGAGTAGAGAAACGACCCGCTGCACTTGAAATATTTATGATCAATCCTTCTCCTTGCCTGCGCATTTGTGGCAGGACGGCCTTGATCGTTCTCCAACTCCCTTTTACATTCACGTCCATTACCTTTTCAAAATCGTATTCAGTAAAAGTTTCCGCAATGCCGGTTGCATAGACGCCGGCATTATTTACCAGTACGTCTATCCGGCCTTCTTTTTTGATAATTGATGCTACTGCATCAACAACTGAATTTGAAGATGTGATTTCCACATCTAATACTTCAATATTGGAATCCTCTGAAAGGAATCTTGCTTTATCAGCATTTTTTGTCGTCACATGACGCATGGTAGCGTAGACTTTATGTCCTAAGGCTGCGCAACTTTGGGCGGTGAGCCAACCGAAGCCACTGTTAGTCCCGGTAATTAGAATAATTTTCTTTTTCATAATCGATTAATTTGTATTTGATAATTTTTAGTAGACAATCATACCTGCCGTAAGATTGAAAATTGTTCCGCTTAGGGCACTGCCCTCATCGGATGCTGCGAATACAGCTGCATTTGTGAGTTCAGCGAGCGTCGTCAATTTCTTTCTGTGAGTTGCTCCTTCCATTGCCTGGTGAAATTGTTGAAAGCTTATTCCATGTGCCTTTCCATGAATATTCCAGACTTCATCAATTAAGGACGTTTCCGGAATGCCTGTTGTGAGTAAACAAACGGAACGGATTCCTTTGTCGCCATATTCGACAGAAAGGGAACGGCACAATGCTTCTACGGCAGACCATGCAGGTATCATTCCACCAACATATGGTGGGCTTAAGCGGCTTGCATTGGGCGTGTGCATGAGAATTGCTCCAGCGCCCTGTTTCACCATTTGACGTGCTGCTGCTTTTGAGGTAATGAAGTGAGACTGGGCATAAGTGGTGATTGGAAGTAAAAAATGATCTACTGACAATTCAGTTAAAGGAATCCCTTGAATTCCAGTTTGGGGTAACCCGATTGCATTAAAAGAAATGTCAACTCTCCCGGCCTTTTTGATGACCTCATTCAGGTGCCTGACTACAGCGGATTCGTCGAGGGCGTCTATTTCCGCGGTCTCAATGTCGCCATCATTGTGTCTGATCTCTTCGGAGATCTTTGCAAGTTTCGATACTGTCCGACCGGCCATAAAAACCTTTGCGCCTTCTCTGGTAAATGCCTTAGCAATTGCGGTGCCTATGTTGCCGTCTCCATATACAACCGCGACTTTATTTTTTAATTTTTGCATGAAATAAGATTTTGATGATGACTAATGTCGGACAAAATTAAAGTCCACATTTGTATCTGGAGGTGTGTTAGTTGGACTTTATGGCGGGTTGATTTGGACTTCAGGATTAATTACCTTTGAAGAAAATATATTAGCAATGAAACATATCACTATCATCGTTCCAGACGGACAGGGAAATCTCAGTACACTGGCATGCATAGTAGGCGCTTGTGAAATATTTGCCGAAGCGAATTTCTATTGGAAGAAAACGGGGAAGAAGGAATTTCCCAAAATTGAATTGGCGGGCATTCCGGGGAAAGTAAAGTATTATGACGGCTCGATCATAGTTCAGCCACAGGTCGATATTTCAGCCATCACCAGGACCAACCTGATTATTATTCCTTCCTCACTGATTCGCACCTATGAAAAAGCGGCCAGGGGCAATCAAAAGATCATTGAATGGATTGGTGAAAGATATAAACAAGGTGCTGAAATAGCTACCATGTGTTCTGGCGCGTTTATGCTGGCATCATCCGGTTTGCTAAATGGGAGAACCTGTTCCACTCATTGGGCTCATGCTGATACTTTCAGAAACTTGTTCCCAGAAGTAAATTTAAAAGAAGAAAAATTAATTACGGATGAGCATGGGATTTATACCAATGGCGGGGCCTATTCATTTTTAAATTTGATGGTTTATCTGGTTGAAAAATATTATGACAGGGAAACTGCCATTTATTGCTCCAAAGTGTTTCAGATTGAAATAGACAGGCAAAGCCAATCTGCATTCGCTATTTTTTCTACACAAAAAAATCATGACGATGATGTAATTAAAAAAGCACAGGTTTATATAGAAAGCAACATGACCAAAAAATTTTCTATTGAGGACTTGTCTTCCCGATTTGCCATTGGAAGAAGGCATTTTGACCGACGGTTTGTGAAAGCAACCGGGAATACACCAACAGAATATTCTCAGCGGGTGAAAATTGAATCCGCAAAGAAAGCATTTGAATCAACCCGAAAAAATGTCAATGAAGTAATGTATGATGTCGGGTATTCAGATAAAAAGGCATTCAGAGAAGTGTTCAGGAAAATTACCGGAATGTCGCCTTTGGAATATAGAAATAAATATAATAAGGAAGCGGAGGTTTAATTTGCGACTGAACCAAAGCTGTCAATGTAGCTTCTTCGGTTGGCATGCTTTGTTGTCTGACTTGCCTGATAACAAGTATTTCTTCTTCTTGAATATCCATGCTTACAATAGAATGTACATATCTAAATAAATTGCAGGGAGGCCCAGGGTTGTGACGCCCAGCGGAAGGCACGCGCCAGGAGCGTGGGAATAGCCCTGTTTTATGTCGTGGCCACCAGGAAGACTTCTCCGCTCGCAGGCAGGAGTTTATCGGCTCTACCGGCAAAGTACAGCTGCTCCATATCTTTTGTTGAGATCGTTTTTGATTCCTTAAACCCTGCATCTCGTGCCATCGCTGTAATTTCATCCGGAGCAAAAAAACTAACAAACGGCGTTCCTGCCTTCCGTGCACCTTGCTCCGCAAGTACCTGCATTGGCCTGTCTTCCTTTTCTAGAAGTTCCATCGGAAGGTAAAATGTCATTGCAAGTGTTGACCCTGGTGCAAGTTTCGCGAGCTGATGCAGAGTGGTAATAATTGTTTCTTTGGTGAGGTATAAACTAACCCCGGTACAAGCAACAACGGCAGGTTGGTTCGCCCTGAATCCGGCTTTTAATAATTGATCCCACCAGGATTTGGTTTCAAAATTCACTTTTACAAAATGCAAATATCCAGGCACACCATAGCCAAGGTCGTTTAATCTATGTTGCTTCCAGGCTAGTGTATCGGGCTGGTCAATTTCAAACACTTGAAGTTTGGAAGCTATATCAGGTCGGCGTTGGGCAAAGCTGTCGAGTCCCGCTCCAAGGAGGACATATTGAGTAATTCCTTTTTTTGTCTGTTCAATTATCAAGTCTTCAATGAAACGGGCGCGGGCCACGATAGAGGCCCGAAGGCGTTTTGTGAATTTCATGTCAGGGCGTTCCTTCCAATCATCATTGGGAGAGATCAATTTCAAGCCAACTTCATCTTCAAGTATGTGTGGGATCGCATCAACCTGTACATGCAAAGCCCTCCACAAGGCTGTTCTCAATGCCGTATTGTCTGGCAATCCGCCTATTGGGTTTTGCTTCATTTTCAAATTCCCTTTCAAAAGTACTCTTTAATATCGGGGGACTTGTGGTAAAAAAAGCCTTGGGGGCGACTCGTGGCTGGACTTAAGCTGCCCATTTGTTCATTAATTCTAAAAATATTTGCGCAAGTAGAGACTTGCCTATATATTTGCAAGTAAAGACTTGCATATTTATGGATAGCAGCCAAGACATTTTTAAAGCGATAGCAGATCCAACCAGGAGGGAAATTATTCACATGGTATCAAAACAGTCTCTTAATCTCAATTCTGTTGCGGAAAAATTTGATATGAGCAGGCAGGCAGTTTCATTGCATGTGAAAATCCTGACTGACTGCGGACTTATCATTATCAAGAAGCAAGGCAGGGAAAGGTATTGCGAGGCAAAACTGGATTCTCTCAGGGAAATATCTGCCTGGGTGGAACAATACAAGAAGTTTTGGGAAAGCAGGTTGGATTCTTTGGAGAATTATTTGCTCAAAATAAAAAGTGCACCAAAAAATGCAAAGCGTAAAAAGTAATACCGAAGAAAGGGAACTAATCTTTTCAAGGTTATTGGATGCCCCTATAAAACTGGTTTGGAAAGTATGGACAAATCCTGACCACTTAGCTCTTTGGTGGGGACCTGATGGATTTACGAATACAATTAAAAAGATGGATTTAAAACCAGGTGGCGAATGGAACTTAATCATGCATGGCCCTGATGGAACAGATTATAATATCAGGTGTGTTTTCCGAGAAATTGTACCCGAGAAAAAAATCACGTATGAACAGTTTACCAATTTTAAATGCATTGCAACGATTCGATTTGAAAGTCGGGGTGATAAAACATTTATTCATTGGCACATGCTTTTTGAAAGCAAGGAATATTTAATTCAGACCGCAAAAGCTTTTGGAGTAGTGACGGGCCTCCAGCAAAATGCAGAAAGACTGGTCCATTACCTGTCGCAATTTGTAGATAACCAATTCTAACCTAATCATGAAACGGTCAAAATTCATTCTCGCGGGTTTGGTCTCTTGTTTATCCGCCTGCTTTTCGAAGCAGGATCAGAGCCGGATGGTGGACAAAATGCCCGTTGATCTGGAAACCCAATTTGCATTAAGTGCTTTGCCGCCCCGGTTAAGAGAGAGTGCAACAGTATACCTGCTGGATCCCGAAAAGGGCTATTATGTGGGGCGAACTGGAACAAACGGTTTCTCGGCTTTTGTAAACCGTACCCAATGGGAATGGGCAGAGTTTCGCCAGGATACGTATGAAGCGGTCAGTTATGATTCTGCAGGATCAAAAGCATACCTGCCCCCATTTTTTGATGTTGCAGCGATGAGGGCTTCAGGAGAATTTACTCCCGGCCAAATAAGAGATAGTATTATTCAAAGAGTAAAAGACGGAAGGTATAAGCCAGCTTCAAGAGTCGGGGTTTCGTATATGCTGGCTCCCTTGTTGCGTAATCATGTGGGTAATGAAATGCAAAACCAGGTCATGCCGCATTATATGTTTTATGCTCCTTATTTAAGTGACGAAGATATTGGCGGAGGATGGGTCCCGGGAGGATACCAGCCATTTGCTGTAAACAGTGGCCCTGTTTTGGATAAGGCTCATTCTATATTCAATTACATCATTATCGCGGCAGGCGAAACAGAGAAGGCTAAGATTGTAGCGGACAATGAGGATCTGCTGAAAAAATTAGGGGAATATAAAGCTTTCTTGAAAGTTGACCCTGCTGTTGTGAAAAACCAGCATCAACATTGATTGCATCAAACGAGATGAGCCGGGATTTCATTTTGTCCGGGGTGATGTAATTTTTTTTCACCACATGGTCACACAGATACATAGGTGCATGTAGGAAAAAGCCTTTTGATCGGCAGCTAAATTGCAACCTTTCTATGTGTACCTGTGTCCCATGTGGTTTATTTACCGAATTGCCCGGTCAACAAACTCTGGTAAGTGCCGGGAGTAATTCCCTCTATTTTTCTGAAGGCGCGGGTGAAATAATTTATGTCGTTGAATCCGGAAAGGAAGCTAACAGTACGGATGTCATTTTTGGGGTCTCCGAGTAATTTTTTAGCCAGTTTTATTCTCTCTCTGATTATATATTCAAGTGGGCTCAGGCCGCACTGCTCTTTAAACCATTTGAAAAACAGGTTCCGACTGAGGTATGCCTTTCTGCTTAAAGTATTAACGGAAATCCGTTCCGACAGATGCTCATGGATATAATTCAGCAGGTAATGCATACGTGATTGATTCGTATTGCCCTCTCGCTCAAGTGTCACCTGCACGAGGTACTGACTCTGAATAAGCCGAATCAGTAATTCTTTTAAATTCAAATCGGCAAAAATATCCTTTGCCCCATTTGAACTACTACATATGCGAATGATCTTGTTGATCAGATCGGAAATTTCATTGTCATTCGAGAAATGGTACTGATTGAAGCGCAGGTCCCAGTTATTTCTTTCATCAGTCGCGCTGTTATAATATTGATTTAGGTAATAGACGGTATCCCTGATATAACCTGCTTCTACCGTTAGTGCTATGCATTGCGTGGGGTTGCCAGGCTCTGCCTCGGGAAAATCAATTACCATTTTTTGGTTGGCGGGCAGGATCACCGTTTCTCCGGGCAAATAATCAAATGCTGGCTGGTCGGGCAGGTGCATAATCTTTTTGCCACATATCATGCTTGTGATTACCAGATCACGGAATGTTAATGGAATAGAGAATGACTGTTGCTGTGTTTCGTAGATATTCAGCTCACAGTTTTCAAGTGTAAATACACGCCTGTTTTCCACCAGGGTGTCCACTTCTTGCGGGTCCGCCAATTCAATCTTTTCAAGCAGTTTTTTGACAGGCACGAGAGAGGGTTATATTGCAAATTAGTCTTTTTAGCCAGTGACGCAAAACAGAGGTACGATTGTGCTAAAAAAAAATACAATTGTGAAGTCCAAGGGATTGTTTTTGACTCAATTTGGCATTGTATTTTAAGAAGATGGCCACCAAAGGCAACCTTATGTCGGTTAGCCTATCCCGCGAGATCAAGGAAAGAAAGTCCAAACCACGCGGTTTGCCCTGGACGGAAGCCATTTCCCCGGTTAGGCTTGATTCGTAAGTGAGGCAATTGTGATGAACCCGAAACCTTTCACGAATCTGAATTTCCGCATATCTGATCAAATACCATTAACCATTAAGCTGCAGCGGCGGGGCCGCTGCATTATCCTTTCCTGATCAAATGTAGGATTGATTGAGAAGGCCCATGCAAGTAGCAAAATCTTTTATCGGCCTGTGCTTACCACTCACTAATAAAGGCTGACAGTCCAAATGAAACCTGGCAACTCAATGCTCGGTGACTCTTGCACGCGTGTTCGCGCAGGCCACTCGGGCTTGCTTTATCACGATGCCTGCGCCCTGCGGGAACGCCCGCGTCACGTCAGGACTTGAATATCTTTTCAAATATGAGGTTCATGACTTCCAGAAAAATCAGAACAATAATCACCCATTCAAGCAGGTTGCTATTCCTGTATTGCATGATGTCCTTGAGTAACTCCTGGTTATCTTTTACAATCCCCAGCCCTTCACGAATATTGCGATAACGCTCCTGGAGATCAAACGTGCGTTTTAGTCCGATATCGATCTTATTTAAATTTTCGTCTTCCCATGTTTCGGGTGGTGAGTCAAAGATGTAGAGGTTTTCGGTTATCCGGTTTGTCAGGTTGAGAGTCCTGCCGATATATTTGATCAAAGTTCGTCCTGAAATATCCAGCCTACCCTTTCTTTCCAACACCTCTGTGTGATAGTTAGTTTCTGCAAGTAATTTATTGGTTAAATCAGAGTAGTAATCGAGCGATACAGATTGCGAAACATTTAGCATGATCAGCCTGAATATTTCCACATTAGCATCCGTGATTTCAATTTTGTTGTATCCAAATTTATTTTCCTTTGAACCAACTTCAATTTGAAACTCTTCACTTAGTTTCTCGCTAAACAAATTCTTGCAATATGGAAAAATTAATTTGAGTACCTCATCAATCTTTTTTTCTTCGATATTCAAAAAACACACTACTCCGTATTTGAAAACGTAAACAAATTGAGTGGGGCCCGACTGATAGAATAATTCGTCTGCGTCTGAATGGATTAACTCAATTGTAAACGAGAGCTTTATTGATTTAATATCAATGCTGTCAGCTATTTGATATGATATGACCTGCAACATCATATATGCAAATGTAAGGGGAGCATGGATTGTACAAGAGAAACATCGTGATCTGCCGGGCAGTTCAAATTGATTCTTGTCTTGCCGCTGCCCCTGATTTTCATCTTGTTATCAATTTTGTCAGAAATCAATATTTGCGGTCCGTTCCCCATGGGCACAAATTCAGTTGAATCCAACTGTGCTACGCTTATTCAGCTCCAAATCCTGATCAATGCGAAAGGATGGTTGAAAGCGTGGTGTATTTTCAACACATTCCCACATACAATTGCTTCCATTTTTCACATTTCCTTAATGGTGTGCGAAGAAAGAAAAGGTAGATTTGTATAAGCCAATCATGAAGATTTCAGCCATTAAATATTTCATTGCACTGATCTTTCTCGCCATTTTTTCGGGAGGGATTTCTGTAACGGTATTTCCAACTTTCTTGAAGGAAGGTAGTTTTGTTTCCTGGCAAAAACAGGCATCCGAAAAAGATTCTTCGCGAACAGAAAATGACAAAGGTTCCGAAGTCAAAGAATTTACTGCGGATATCGCGTCATTTCAATTGTCTCCATTGCAAGCCGAGATACTTACCCCGCAGCGCACTATCTCAGATTTTTCATTTACGCGCACTTTCTACTTAAAAGTGCCGACGCCACCGCCTGATTTCATCTGACTCCATTCTAATTTTATTTTATTTTATTGACAGGATCATTTGAAGGCCCTTCGCGCATTTGGAGGAGGTCCTGATGTAACGTTCACCAAAAAATAATCTACATGAGCACCACTATTCGTGGAATAAAGCATACGCTTGCATTATCTTTTGGGTTGTATTATTCAGCAGTATCAAATTGTTTTTTCGGGAAGCAGCATTCGGGGTTCGAGACTTAGAGCAGGCATGCAAATTCTTTAGAAGAAAAAACATTGGAACTTCTGATTAGCCTTTCCAACTGAATTTATAGTTCATTAAAAAATGAAAAATGAAAAAAGAAACTATTAAGACCGGCATGGACCAGGATGTATCAATATCGGGGATGAATTTCGGGTCGCCTTTTTTGAAGCAGGAGAGATTTGGGAACCTTTCTCTGAGCCTGGATAGCATCAGGAGGCGACTAAATATAACGAGGATGGTGAACAAGATCCGGCAATCCATCCAGATTCAATTGAATGCAACCCGTCAGATTTCGATTAAAAAAGTATATAGTAATATTTATGTTGGTCAATTGAAATATAGGAAGCTGGAAGAATTTCTCGAGACGATCTATTTGCAAATCGAATTCTTTGACGGACGAAATACCATCCACCTGCCTGTATATGAACGCAAGGCTAACAATTTGCCAGACCTGCCGGAGATAGAAAGAAAAGTGCAGTATTGGCAAGACCTGCTTTCGGAGCTGAGATTGGTAAAAGACAAATAGGGATCCATGTTAGTTCAGACAATAGGGGCGCAGTTTTTCTGCGCCCTTCTTATTAGTGTTCTAAAAGCTTTTTGTAAATAGAATAGTTTTCATCGTCGAAGCACACAAAAATCACTTTGTCAATTTTATTTGGTGTTGTTAAAAAATCAGAAACTGTTTTAATGGCAATTTTGGCAGCTTTATCCTTTGGAAAACGATAAACGCCGGTACTGATATTGGGAAAGGAAATAGACCGGACATCATTCTCTGAAGCCAGGATAAGTGACTGCAAATATGCTGATGATAATAGCTGTTCTTCTTTGCCTGTGCCATTATTCCAAACGGGTCCAACCGTGTGGATAACATATTTTGCCGGGAGATCTCCCGCAGTAGTTATTACAGCTTCTCCCACTTTGCATCCTCCCTGCTTGTTCCTTATTCTAATGCAATCTTCGAGAATTGCTTTTCCTCCGGCCCGATGTATTGCGCCATCGACGCCGCCTCCGCCAAGTAAAGAAGTGTTGGCAGCATTAACAATGGCATCTACTTCAATTTTTGTTATGTCTCCTTTTATGAGCTGGATCATTTCTGATCAACATGTATCAAATTTTACTTCAGCAGGAATAATGCCACAAACTACCGGACTCACAGATGCCCGCCAGAACCACCACGCAGGCCAGGCAAATGTGGCTGCCTGTGAGATAGAATAACCTGGCAAAATGGAAGACACGTTAGTGGATCTGTTTTAATAATTTTATGAAAGATTTGAATTTCTGAAACCAAACTGCCATCATAAAAAAAGGTATTCTTGAGATTATCTTGGTTCTGAGCGTTGTATGTTGATATAACCAAGCTTCATGCGAAGACGCAAAGGCAGTACGTCCGCCGTACTGTCTTTGCGTCTTTGCTTAAAACAAGCTAAACAAGACTCTTCGCAACAACAGAAGGTCTAACTACCGTACTTGGTAACTTAAATCCAGCCAATATCAGCCAAATAAACCCCGGGAATCTCGTAAGCGGAATCAGGTAAATTAACTTTGGCACTAGCATGAAGAGACTACTCAATTCACCGATCAACGCGATAAGAATTCCAAATATGCACAACCATTTTGGAAGAGCTTTCAAGAAAAATGATGTAACCGAAATACCTGCGATCAACAAGCCTAGCGGTACAGAGTAACCGACGCCTCCGATTGCAAAAGCAACATAATACAGAGTGCGAATCACATTTTCATCTGCCGCAATATGCGGGTAAGCCATCACCCATCCAATCAGGGATGATATTACGACACCGAAAGCAGTTAAGAACCCTCCAAACAAGGCAATGTTATTACCTGCCGCCCTGGAACCTAAAAACCCCAGGCGGCTGACTGCCGTTGCCGTAAAAATTCCCAAAGGAATCGCGGAACAAAAGTGAAAGAACGAACACATAAGTACATTCTGCGGTTGCCCTTGAAAATATTGAACGATCGTCGCGGATGACTCCCATGGACCCGGATAATGAGGAAGACCTGCCCTAAAAGCAATAACATAAGAAAGACCAGTGCAGAAGAGCACGGCGAAAATTACTGCCAACAGACCCAGATTGGGACCCTTATGGCGAATTGTTTGAGTTGTCATTTGATTTTTTATTTTCAGTTTGTATAGTCTTTTAGTTTGTGCTGCAAACTAAAATGGTAAAAAAAATTTTACAGGTGCAAATACTTTTTTATCACGTCAACATATTTTTCAAAAGCCTTTTTTCCTTTAGGCGTAATAGAACAGGTTGTCAGCGGATAACTTCCCTTGAAAGTTTTCTCTATGCTGATGTATCCTTCGGCGTGCAGTCTCTTCAACTGGTGGCTCATGTTTCCCTGCGTTGTTTCTGTTGCCTCCATTAACGTATTGAAGTCTGCCTGTTTTACTTTGATCAACATAGAAATAATCGCCAGGCGAACAGGCGTATTCAGAACAGGGTCCAGCTCGGAAAATTTGTCTCCCATTAGGATTTCGATTTACTTAATAAATAGCCAGGGATTAAATAACCAACTATGAAAGCCAGGCCGTGCAATAGCGGTTTATAATTATCCTCAATATAAATGCTCGCCACGGCGGAAGCTAAAAAAATAATTCCACCGATCATGAGTGGCCGAAAATTCATTGTCCATCCCGTGACGAGGGTGCCAATGCCAGCAATGATCAAAGTATAAGTAAAGGGAAACTGCCCTTGCATCACATTTATAAATACAACCAGGATGAAGCTGACGGCCAGGACTATCCAAAGCTTATTGATAAAGGAGCTGCTGTAGGTAATAGTCGACCTGATATTTCTTCTTCTGAAATAAATGATGGTGGTTATTATTCCAAGAAAGGCCAGGATAGGGAAGGGGATGAAGAAGTATTCGAAACTGGTGTAGTTAAGAAGAATAAAGAATACGAAACTGGCAATGGTGATCAACCATCCCCAAAGCAGAAAACCAAAACTGTTTTCACGAATATTCTCTTTTGTTTTTGCAATGGCATTGGCAATTATATCCAGGCTTTCCTGCGGCGACAGCGTTTTTTCGGTATCCATGAGAGAAAAATTTAAATTCAATACAAATATATTAATATAGTTTGTATCACAAACTAAAATTTTTTGCACATGTGTCTTTTCATAATTATGTTGTTGATAACCTTTGACTTATGGAGGTGTGTTAAAATGGCCAGCCCGAAAGCAATCTTTGTGTCCTCCGCAGCCTCTGTGGCTAGACACCTTTAACCGGGAGCGGCCGTTTAACTTTGCCAGAAAGCAAAACCATCTTTGATGAAAAAAGAAAGTACAATCAACACCATCTTTACCGATATCGGAGGCGTTCTCCTGACAAATGGTTGGGATAAAAACTGCAGAAAAAGAGCGATCGAAAAATTTGGACTTGACGCAGAGGAGACAGAAGAACGTCATCATCTCTGTTTTGATACGCTCGAAGTGGGGAAAATAACACTGGAAGAATACCTGAATCATGTGGTGTTCTACAAGAGACGAAGCTTTGACCTGAGCCATTTTTGGAAATTCATGCGCGAGCAGTCGAAGATTTTGCCTGGCATGATTCAATTGCTTCATCAGTTGAAAAAGAAATATGGGATTAAAATCGCTGTACTAAGTAATGAAGGAAGGGAGCTGGCGGAATATAGAATCAAAGAATTCAAACTACATGAATTTGCGGATTTCTTTATTGTTTCAAGTTTTGTCCATTTCAGAAAACCGGATGCTGACATTTTTAGCATTGCGCTAGATATTGCACAAACTGCACCGGAAAACGTAATGTATATCGAGGATAGGGCCATGTTTGTACAAGTGGCACGCAGCCTGGGCATTCATGGCATACGATATACTGATTTCGCGAAGACCGCGGAAAAATTGAAGGAGTTCGGTTTGAAGTAGAACTCTTTGGTATACAGGAGCACGAGAACCGCATAAGATGCGCCCCACCACACAAGGAACAATGCCAATTTCAGAACTGTCCAGGTGGAAAGAATAAAGAGAAGAATGATCACAAGCCCAGCATTCATTCTTAATGGCCAGGTTTATTCGGATGAGATAACCGGCTAAATCGCCATCCGATCGAGAAGGCAAACAGCGGGCACCTTGCATTCTTTTATATTTTTTTGCCTCCTTGCTTCCCGCAATAAATTTTTGGGAAGAAATACGGATTCTTGCTCATAATATTTAAGCGAAATAATTTCTGGCATCAGCGGAGGAAGCAATTCCTTAAACATCAAAGGTAATTGTTAAGTTTTACCAGAAAGAACGCAGGTGCTGTGAATCAATCGGGACAATAAAGGAAAATATTTTCTGGAATTTGTCCAGTTTGGGCCACCTCAAGTGTTATTAAGGTATCAAATGATTGAAATATGGACTCGATGATATTTATTGATCTCTTTATTTTTTCCTGCTCAGTAAATGTGGGATGCGGTAAGCTGGTTATTTCCTTTTCCTGGTGATTGTTTCTTCACCACCGGCCGGACAAAGGAGCAAAGCTATCCCCACATCGCATTGGAGAGGCGATAAACCGGCCGGGGTATGATCATTGCTATATAATTAAAGATCCTGCAGCCTTGTCGCCCATAAGTCGCCCGTATGATCAAAAGAGCTGGCATCCTCCTATGTGGATTGATTTTCTTCATCCATTCTCAAGCCCAGGAATTCCTCGGTGTTCGCAACAGCAATTACGCAGGTATTCAAGGGGCATTCCTCAATCCCAGTTCCATTGCAGGATCCGCCCTTCCATGGGATATCAATGCTTTTTCCGTGGGCACACTGTTCGACAACAATTTCTTTTACGTTCCTAAGGGTAAAGTGCCACCATTGGGATTTAGAAAAATCGTTAATGGAATCGTTCATGAAGACCTGTTTTATACCCATTTCAATATTCAACAACCTAATAAATTATACAACATCGCACTTTCCAGCGAAGTCATTGGCCCTTCCTTCTTCAAACAAATTGCAAAGGGGCAATCCATCGGGTTTTCTTTCGCAATAAGGTCATACATCAATGTTCATGATGTCACCGGTCATCTCGCCCAAAACACTTTCACCGATTTTAATGAAAAGGACCTTTGGAATAGGGAGTGGCACGATCAATCCGCAAAAATTAATAGCGCGGGTTGGTTCGAATATGGGTTGCACTACGCCAAAATAATTTCAACCAAGAAAAATCGTCAATGGAAAGCGGGCGCAAGTCTGAATTTTCTGCAAGGTTTCGGTGCCGCATATGCGAAAAATGCTAATCTTAACTACAAGGTCCTGGATTCTGTAACGGTTCAGGTCAACTCTTCTTCATTCGATTATGGCCTTACAAAATATGATTCCGGAAGACGGGCGGTCAGTTTCGACAATCTGCACCATGGCCCTGGAATTAGCGGGAGCATCGGGGTCACTTATACTATTCTTGGTGATCCTGAACATTGCGGAAATCAGTCGAGTAGGGAAAAATTGAATGCTGACAATCCACGACAATATATTTTGCGCTTGGGTCTTTCATTGATTGATTTTGGCTCCATCCGTTTTAATCGGAATAGCCATGCCTATCATTTTGAGACAAGTGGTGCTATCTATAAGGCTGAGCCAGATGATAACAGTTCCGGAAAAGGCTTGAACCCGACTCTTCGATCCATTGCCTCGCAAACAGATTCAAATCGCACGCTCATCACAGAGCATTTCAACATGGCTCTTCCTTCCGCGATCAGTGTGCAGGCCGACTGGCAGTTCTGGAAAGATTTTTTCCTAAATGCAACCATCATTAAGGGATTAGGCCATGGCAATCGCGTCGGCATCGTTCGACCCGACCAATATTCAATAACACCGAGGTACGAGACAAATTGGTTTGAAGCAAGCTTACCCTTTTCTGTTATCTACTATGGTCGCTGGCAATCCAGGATCGGAGTGGCTTTCAGGATTGGTTATATCTTTTTTGGCGGTGATGCACCAGCATCTTTACTGGGCTTATCGGATTTTGAGCGGACTGATTTTTATGCAGGTATTCATATTTTCCCTCTTCCATTCAAAAAAAAACATAGCGATACAAATTGCCCCGAAGGAGTCTTGAATCATTAGTTAGCTTGCGTGGTCTTGAAAAAACCAGTTCCCTGTTTACATGAAGGTTGAAAGATTGTTTAAAGGCCGCCTTTTTTTAAAGCGGCCTTTAAACAATCTGTGAGACAACAAAATAATTCTCTCTCAATTATTCAATATCAGGGAGCCGGAGTAATATTTTTGTTAGGTACGGGCCATATTCCCGGCCTTGGGACACTGACTGCTTTGTTCGATCCGCGAACAGTACTGTCCCCGCCAAAATAATACAACGGCCAACCTTTATATGTCACCTGGTTCTTTCCAAATACATTTATCTTGCCGAAATCTGTCTTATCAAGAATCGATGGAATAACCAAGTCTTCCTCCTGATCAATCGGAAAAACATGATCGTTTGAAAAATCGGGAAGGGTAAAATTGTTATTGTTTGCACTGTCTTTTGAAAATGTATAAAGTGTCACACCCTTGCCGTCGGAAAAATAGGAGGTAGCCTGGTTGCCCACAGTGTAATCTGATTGGTAATTCCTGCCGTCCTTACCTACGAGCTGTGTATTGACGATCATAATCGTATAATTAGGTTTGGCAATGAACCAGATGTTTAAGAAGCCATCCCCTCCCGTCTGCCCCGGACTTTCCTGAACATTGGTACCATTGGTAAGGGGAGCATATTGATAAAGCGGCCAACCTTTATATGTAAGTTGATTGCGACCGGCGTTGGTTGTTATATGACTAAAATCAGAAGCAACCAGACCTTCCCCCAGGTTTTGGGCATTCAAACTGTCTAGATTGAAGGTCGGCCATAAAACTTCGCAGGGACCTGTGCAATGATTCTTACCATCGGCATCATTCGAAAAGAAATACAATGATCTTCCCAGCTTATCCACTAGATATTTTCCGAACGTTGCATCCGTTTTGATGGTAATATCCTTATCTGGCTGAGGAGGCGCCGGCACGTTGCTGCCATATCCCCCGTTTTTTTTGCATGAAGAAATACTAATTAAAGTTGACATTACTAGGAAGCCAACATTCTGTCTCGATAAAATTTTCATCGTTTTGATTTTTGTTTGAAAATGCGAATCCAGATTTAGTTCACCCCGTACACACGCGCGTATTGCACAGAGTGAGGAACAAATCCATTTATCACTTCGAGTAATCAGTACTGAGATTGCAAATTAGAGGTTGCCTGTTTTTTGGCCGGTGGCCCAAATGCGAGCAAATGTTTTGATTGTTTAGACCTTATGGTTTACCGCTTATTAGTTTAACAATACCGCTAACATGATTTGATTAGTCATACTGACTCATACAATGCACAAACGTTATTGAAAGATATAAATGTGAAAATTTCTTTAAAAGGAAGAACTTATCAGGAATTGATGAATCTGACCTGAACTGATGTCCAGAAGAATTCTTGTTCTTTTGAAAAATCTGATTTCATTTGGGTTTGGATTTATTCATAAATACTTTCCCTATATTTATTCTCACTTCAATCATTTTTCAAAAACCAAAACTTCCTGCTATGGAATCCCGTCGTGATTTTCTGGGAAA
>PSRA01000247.1 GCA_003175695.1 Bacteroidota bacterium
CGCAAAGGAATCCTGGAGTTTTGTATCCTCTCCATTATCCGGCGCGGGGAAGCATATCCCAGTGATATTGTTGAAGAGATGAAGTCTGCCAACCTGCAAATTCTGGAAGGCACGCTTTATCCTTTGCTGACGAGACTCAAGAACGCGGATATGCTGACTTATCGCTGGGTAGAAAGTAATTCCGGCCCTCCCCGTAAATATTTTTCCCTCACAGAAAAGGGGCTATCCTTTTTCAAAGAGCTGGAAGCCACCTGGAACGAATTAGCAAATGGAGTCCATTCTCTGACAAAAAAAACAGATAGTATGCCCGACACTACCAATCAAAATCCGAGTTTTTAAACTTCAACCTTCAAATACGCATGCAATGAAAAAGATTATTAACATAAATTTCCACGGCAGGGTTATTCCGATAGAAGAGACTGCCTTCGATATTTTAAAAGAATATATTGAGAGTCTCCGAAGGCATTTTGCTAACGAAGAAGGTCGCGATGAGATAATCAATGATATTGAAAACCGGTTTGCCGAACTTTTTTCCGAAAGGTTACAAAAAGGATCTACCTGCATTACCGATGATGATGTTAACAGCATCATTTTAAGCATGGGAAAGCCCGAGGATTTTGAAGAGGATGAAGTTTCATCCAGCGCGGAAAAAACCTATAGTTCTTCACAGGGCTCGGATCAACAGTCTCAAAAAACAGAAGAACCTCATCGTCTGTTTCGCTCGGAAAATGATAAGATTCTGGGCGGTGTTTGTGGAGGATTGGCAGCTTATCTTCGGGTAGATCCAGCCATCGTCCGCATCATTTTTGCGCTGATAACTTTTGGAGGTTTTGGAAGTGGCTTATTGCTCTACATTATTTTGTGGATCGTTCTTCCATCCAAATCAATAGTAACCAATATTCGGAAAAGACTTTATAGAAATCCGGATAACAAGGTTATCGCCGGAGTGGCTAGTGGACTTGCAGCTTATTTTCATATAGACGTTTGGATTCCACGACTGATCTTCGCAGGCCCATTTATTCTTGGAATTATCACATCTATTTTCCGCCAAGCATTTCATGATTGGGATGCGGGCCCCATATTTATAACGGGAGGTTTTGGTGGAACGCTGTTCATCACATACATCATATTGTGGATCGTGTTGCCGGAAGCAAATACTGCTTCCGAAAAACTGGAGATGCGCGGAGAGAAGGTGGACCTTGAATCTATAAAAAATACTATTAAGAGCGACCTCGAAGGTTTTAAGGGTCGTGCGGGACAAATGGGAGATGAATTAAAAGACAAAACCCAACAATTTAGTAAAGAGGTGTCAGACGCAGCAAGAAGATTCGCAGCGGAGGCAGGCCCGGCAGCTTCACGAGCAGGAAGCGGGATTGGACATGCTATTGGTGTTTTGTTCAAAGCTTTCTTTTTATTCCTGGCAGGGATAATATGTTTCGCACTGATTATGGTTTTGATAGCAGTGGTTTTTAGCGGTGCCGGCGTGTTTCCATTCAGGTATTACGTGCTTACCGGATTTTGGCAGAACTTCCTCGCCTGGACCAGTTTCATCCTTTTCTTCTGTATACCTG
Organism: Bacteroidota bacterium; assembly: GCA_003175695.1. Lineage (GTDB taxonomy): Bacteria > Bacteroidota > Bacteroidia > Chitinophagales > Chitinophagaceae > Puia. The sequence continues at coordinate 1,572 of PSRA01000247.1, forward strand.
TTATTGCCTTAATCATTTGGTTGATCAGAAGAATTATGGGCGTGCGCACAAGGAATAATTACTTAGGATATGCTTTCGGAAGCTTATGGACCGTTGGATTGATCTGTTTCATCATATTCATTAGTATGGTGGTCAGCAATTTCAGAACAAGGGCAAGCATGGAAGACGAACCGGCTATCACTCAGCCCACCAACTCAAAAATGCTTATTCGGTTGGAGCCTGAAAAAACCGGCTATTATGGAAGCGACTGGTTTGGTTTTAATTGGGATGAAGGGAAAGCCCCCTTCTATAGTGTGAATGCTGATAGCATCATGATGAACACTGTTAGATTGAAGCTTGCCAAGAGTAACGATTCAGAATTCCACCTTCATAGGATAAAATTCAGCCGTGGTAACGACCCAACTACCGCAAGAAATCTCGCAGGACAGATTGAATTCAACCCCAGGCAATCCGACAGCGTATTGTATTTGCCACAAGGTTTTGCTATCACACCAAATCAAAAATTCAGGAATCAACAAGTGCTGATGGTTTTAGAAGTGCCGGTGGGTAAAAAAGTTCAGGTAGACGGAAGTTTGGACGATTATAAATGGTTCGACATAAACGTCAATAACAGGCATCGGGGATATACGTTTGAATGGAATGATGATTGGAATGATAAGTATCCTTATCAGACCAATGTTGAATATGTCATGACAGAGACTGGTTTGGAGAAAACCCATGGAAGAACCAATGACAATGACGAAGAGCAAAATGGGGAGCAAGATAAAAAATCGAATAAGGGATACCGTTATAAAGAAAAAGCGGATTCTGTCAGGCCCAGAAATACTTCAGATAAAAGAACAGTCGAATTGAAGGGGACCGCAAATGGAACAGCAAAAATGGCTTCGGTAGAAATAATCCCGCGAAATGAAAAATCAGGTCAGGTAAATTCTGCGTTGCCTGTTAAACAATGTTCAATGAAAGAGGCTTCTTCTGAATCCTATTCTCCGATATCGATATTTACCAGAATGTTGTAATAAAGAAGCTGCCCGCCATTATTGGCAGGCAGGGTTGAAGTTGGAACACAGGGCTCCGCTACAAATGTAGGGAGCCCTTTTTTGTTTCATGCAAAGACGCAAAAGAAGCAGCGAAATACCTTGCGCCTTTGCGTCTCCTTTGCCTCTTTGAGTTAAACAGCATATTTTCGCAGGGATGAAAAATACACCATTTACCAGTAAGCACATTGCGTTAGGAGCTAAGATGGCTGAATTTGCCGGATATAATATGCCGATCAGCTATAGTGGTATTAATGACGAACATTTGGCTGTCCGCAGGAATGCCGGTGTATTCGATGTTAGCCACATGGGTGAGTTCATCATCAAAGGACCTCATGCACTTAATTTGATTCAACGTGTAACCAGCAATGATGCCTCCAAACTTACCGATGGTAAGGCACAATATAGTTGCATTACCAATGAAAAGGGCGGCATAGTAGATGACCTGATCGTTTATTGTATTGAAGCCAATAACGTATATATGCTCGTCGTGAACGCGGCGAACATAAAGAAAGATTGGGACTGGATATCAAAATTCAATGTCAGCGGAGCGGAAATGCACGATATCTCTGACAAGACCTGCTTACTTGCCATCCAGGGACCGCATGCCAACCGCATCCTTCAGCCTTTGACGGATATGGATATTCTGAATCTGCCTTACTACACTTTTGTAAAGGGCAAATTTGCAGGTGTGGACAATGTTTTGGTAAGCGCAACAGGTTATACCGGAGCCGGAGGTGTGGAGATTTATTTCGAAGATAAAGACGGCTCTGCGGATAAGGTCTGGGATGCCATATTTGATGCCGGAATCCAACAAGGTCTTAAGCCTATTGGCCTTGGCGCAAGAGATACTCTCAGATTGGAAATGGGTTATTGCCTTTATGGCAATGATATAGATGACACCACTTCGCCGCTGGAAGCCGGGCTTGCCTGGATTACCAAATTCAATAAGGAATTTACCGGGATGGAAATTCTTGAGGAACAAAAAACAGAAGGGTTAAAAAGAAAACTCGTTGGCTTTGAAATGATTGAGAAGGGAATACCAAGACACGATTACGAGATAAAAGATTTCTCCGGAATGCAGATAGGGAAAGTGACTTCAGGTACTCAGTCTCCTTCGCTCGGAAAAGCAATCGGTTTAGGATATGTGAGCAGCATATTTACGGCAATTCATTCAACCATAATGATCAAAGTCCGTGACAAGCTGCTGCAGGCTAAAGTTGTAAAATTGCCATTTCATTAATAAAAACCCATTCAGCCAATAATTGATTCAGGAATTTGATCGTTATACGCTTGCCTAATAGACTCTCAGAATGCCCAATATCCATCTCACCACATTTATTACCGCACCCGCAGATAGAGTCTTTGACCTGAGCAGGAGCATTGACCTGCATAAAAAATCCATGGCAAATACGGACGAACAGGCTGTTGCAGGTACAACGACCGGTCTGATCGAATTGCATGATACGGTAACCTGGAAGGCAAAACACCTGATGAAAATGCGGATTCTGAAAATAAGAATTACCGCCATGCAAAAGCCCTATTCATTTACCGACGAAATGGTGGAAGGCGATTTTAAAAGTATGAAACACGAACACCATTTCAAGCAAATCGAAAATGGCACTTTTCTCATTGATTTATTTTCGTTTGAAATGCCGTATGGTAAGGTGGGAAAAATAGCGGGAAAAATATATCTGCAACGTTATCTAAGGAATCTTCTCGAACAAAGGAATTCCGTGATCAAGGAATATGCGGAATCCGAAAAATGGAAATTCGTGCTCAATAGATGAGCAATTCCCAGTGATCACTTTCTTTCTTCGTTCAAATAATTATTTTTTATTCCAACCGGTGTTAACACTTATATAGGGAATTAATTTATACCCGAACCGTTACTTTTGCGCTCAATATGGCCTTGTCAAATTCAAAACCCAGTTTACATACTTCTCTTTCCCCGGCCTTGCTTCAATTGTATGATGCGAATAACTGTGTGGTAGTTATCATCGACGTTTTGAGAGCAACCTCTACTATTGCAACTGCTTTGTATAACGGGGCAAAATATGTTATTCCGGTCGATAGTGTTGCCAAATGCATTGAGTTAGGAAAACAAATCAACTGTGTAACGGCCGGCGAGCGGGATGGTAAAATCGCAGAAGGACTTTCTTATGGCAATTCTCCTTTTGAATATTCAAGGGCTTTCATCGAAGGCAAGATCCTGGTGCTGACAACTACAAACGGAACGAAATTGCTGCATATGGCGCTTGATAAGGGAGCGAAACATATTATCACCGGCTCATTTGCTAATCTCTCTGTGGTTTGCGATTACCTTGTTGCTCAAAAGCAAAATGTAATTCTTGCTTGCGCTGCGTGGAAGGATCGGGTGAACATAGAGGATACACTTTTTGCAGGTGCGGTGATACATCGTATCAAAGATCATTTTACGATCAACTGCGATTCATCCGGTATTGCAGAAACAATTTATCTCGACGCAAAAAAAGATCTGTACGGGTATATGAAAAAGCACAATGCATCTCACTATTTAAGACTAACCGGTTATGGACTGGAAAAAGATATTCGTTATTGTTTGACTGAAGATGCCGCAGACGTTCTGCCCTTATATGAAGACGGAAAACTATTCCGCCTACATGATATTCACAAGAATAATGTTTAGAAAATCCTTCGATTCCTCGTTTTACGCAAAGTAGGCAAAGGCGCAAAGGAAAAGGTGCGCTTACCTTGCGCCTTTGCCTGAAAAATGTCTTCATCATTTCTGTCTTTGTGCCCACTCATCCATTTTTCTCTCTGCCACATCAAGAGGCAGGCATCCACTTCTAAGTAACTCGTCGTGAAAGGCTGCCAAACTAAACTTGGGTCCCAGTAATTTCTCGTATCTGGTTCTGAGCTCCCTGATCTTCATGGCTCCCACTTTGTAACTTAAGGCTTGGGCCGGAATTGCCATATACCTCTCTATCTCGGCGGTGGCACCCTGTTCGCTGATGGCTTCATTATCCATCATATACTGAATCGCCTGTTCTCTTGTCATGCCTTTTTGATGCATTCCAACATCAACAACGAGTCTTATTGCACGATGAATTTCATCTCCCAATGCACCCATATATTGGTAAGGATCTGTGTAAAGTCCCAGTTCTCTTCCTAGTGATTCGCTATAAAGTGCCCATCCTTCACCAAAAGCTCCATACCATGCAAAGCGCCGGAATCTTGGCAGTAAAGTATCTTCCTGCTGCAGTGAAACCTGGTAGTGATGACCAGGAATTGCTTCATGCAGAAATAGTGATTCCATTCCTGAAGTAACATTGAATTTAGTTGCGTCGAGAATCGGGATATAGAATATACCTGGCCGTGAGCCATCAGGTGATCCCTGGTTATATTCTGCAGAAGCGCTGGCAGCCCGGAATGCTTCAGTTTGACGTATTTCGAAGCCTGTTTTAGGAACCCGGCCAAACATTTTTTTCAGATTCGGCTCAATTCTTTTCTGAATAGCGGCAAATGCATCCAACACCTGTTTCGGTTCGGTATATGGCATAAATTTTTTGTCATTCTTCATGTACTCAAAAAATGCCTTGAGATCACCATTGAAGCCGGTCGAATTCTTTACTTTTTCCATCTCGCCGCGAATTCTTTCTACCTCGGCAAGACCGATGTTGTATATCTCGTCAGGAGTTTTGTTGGTGGTAGTCCAAAATCTCACCAGGTAGTTATATTGCTTGTCACCATCCGGGATATCATGAATGCCGGTTGAAGTTCTTGATTGAGGAAGATATTCATCACTCAGAAAAGCAGCGAGCTTTTTATAGGCAGGTAAGATTTGTTCCTGGATGAGTTTTGTATATGCTTCTGTTAGTCTTTTTTTCTGCGAATTATCGAAGGAGTCCGGCATTGCTTTAATGGGTCCATAAAAAAGGCTCTTGGTCGGATCGTCCGTTAACATAGATTTCATCTGGGGGATCATTTTGACGACCAAAGCCCTGGGCAAAACAGAGTGGACAACTATCCCTTTTTTGAAATATACAATCGCGCTATCGGCCCAGGAATTGAAGGCAGTCGCGCGCTTTAGCCAGTTATCATAATCCTGAACTGTTTTAAAGGGTTGAAAGCCAGTGCCTCCTCCTAATTGGCCCAAAACCAGTGGCAGGCCTGTGAACTGGTTAAAAGGGGTATAGTAAAGAATGGGCATTGAAATATTGCTGGAAACGAAGCCGAGTCCCAATCCCTCAATACTCATTTCCATTTCACGCTTAAAAACGTCGTAGCTGATCCTATCGTTGTCATTGAGGAGCTCCCTGTTCATGGCATTGATCCGGTCCAGGTAACTGGTAAAAAAAGCAAGCAATTTTGCACGATATGAATCAGTGAAGTCAACAGGTAATTGGTCATCATAACGGTGATCCCCATTTTGAGTGGCTTCTAAGGGGAAGAATTTCATTCTGTCATCAAAGTAATTATCCAACAGGGAAGCCAATCTTCGGCTATCCCTAACGGGTTGATCCTTTGGCATTAATTTGCAGGATACAGCTGCCAGGAGGATAAAACAATACAGAAGCAGTTTCATTTAAAAGATTTTATGCTATAAAACTAGAAAATTTACCCCGGTTCGATCGGACACTTGTGTTCAAAGGCAAATATCCGTTGCGTTTAGAGTGGGATAAGGAAAGGCTAAATAAAATCAATTTTATCAATTTTGTTTTTTTTTCCTAGTTTCGTGTTGGATTTAGGAGTCCCATCCTTATTCTCCCTATTAAAATAAAGGCCTGAAACACTCGGTAATTGAAGGTCTTACAAAAGACAGAAAATAAATTTAGTGGCTGA
>PSRA01000194.1 GCA_003175695.1 Bacteroidota bacterium
CTCCGTAGCTCAGTTGGTAGAGCAGCTGACTCTTAATCAGCGGGTCCAGAGTTCGAGTCTCTGCGGGGTCACAAGCGAAGCAATTATTGCTTCGCTTTTTTATTCGAATAAATTCTGCAGCGCACCGGACCCTCAGTCGGGGAGAGAATCTCTGCGGTCAAACAGTACCGGTTTTGGCAGATTTGTTGAAAAATTTCTTGTTGCCATGCATGATGAATAAGTCTTTATTCGTTTAAAGATCGAAATGTGCCCCGTAACAGCAAGGATGCACATTCCATATCAGGTTTTAAGAACTCAAAAAATTCATTGAGTGGAAAAGTTAGACTAAAATCAGCTATGGTTTATTTGCGGCCGATATTTTGCCGAAACCTAAAATCAAAAAAGTTAAATCTGGAACAATATATTCGATAATTATTATCTTGTACGCGATCTAAAACCCTAAATAAAATGAAATTTTTATTGCTTTTATTTCTGCCAGTTTCTGTTTTCTGCCAGTCCCATAAATCTACAGCCACGAAAAAGGTAAAAGACGAATCCCCCTGTCTTGCTGCTGACAGCTCTTGGATCCAGATTCAAGCCGACTCCACTTTTGGAAAAATTGCTATTAAGTTATCCGATGGCGGAGTCATTAAAGGGGATGGTGTCGTAATTCATGAAACGAGGTGGCAGATGCGGGGATGGAAAAAAAATCCAAATTATAAAACCGATACTGCCAGGGTCAGTATGTTTGATCTTAAAATAAGCAGCGGTTGTAGTGTCTTCGCATCGCAGGACTATGAACGGACATGGGGCTATATCAAAACAAAAAATGGCTATAAGCACGTTGAAGGTGAATATCAATTCATTCCTGAATAAAGAACTACAAAAAATGAGTAAGGGAAATAATATCGCTGAAAAGCCTAATCCCACATTTATTACCTAACTCTTCACCATTCAGGAGATTTAATGATTTCTTAAACTGAAGGCCAAAAATTTTTTTTATCAAGGTGGACGGAAGTTTGAGCCGGTCGGCCGTGCACCCAGTTTTCATTCGGACCCCGTTCGTTTCTCTGTAGGCTGACAAGCGAATTGAATAAGTATTTGTTATTCGATGCTCCGGCGGGGGAGCACCTTAATAAAAAATGTTTCGATTGGACTCGTGATTCGAATTCATCCTTAACTTGCATACAATTCAAACCAAATCCTGGGAGATGAAAAAGACTTTCGGAACGATTTTATTCCTGGTATTTGCTGCATCTCTAATACTTTTTTCTCAAGCCTTCCTTGGCTGCCCAAGAGTTTTCGGTAATAGCTCAAATGGCACGATTGATGTTGTAAATTCCTTCAAACTGGAATCTAAGTTTGGATATTTCTTTGCCATTTTCCCGGAAATGGCCGCATCAGTCGGATTAGAAAAATTCCGATGAATGTCTGAAAATTCGGCCGCCAATAGGGATGTACGTCTCCTGGAATTTGAAAAATTGTATTAAACCCCGCCTGATTAGTTTTTGAATTGAGTTGACATTTTTCACCTTCAAAAACAGAAATAATATGCAATCGGGTTAACATTAGAAGCTTCCGACAATTGTGCCTGGCTGCTCTTGAGTTTGACTTCATGAACCAATCGGCCGGGCGAGACTTCAACAATTACACACAACTTCACTCACAAATTAAACAAACCAGCTATGATACTTCGTGAAAAAGTGTTAACTGCCGCAGAGCAGGAAGCGCTTACACCAGACTCAGTGCTTCAGTCTCTTAAAAATGGAAATTTGAGATTTCTCGCAAACGATCTGACTGAAAGAGATCATTCAGCTATGGTCAGGAATGCTGCGAAAGGTCAGTTTCCCAAAGCTGTCATCCTATCTTGTCTTGATAGCCGAATACCCGTTGAAGATGTATTTGACAAAGGAATTGGTGACCTTTTTGTTGCAAGAGTTGCGGGCAATTTTGTCAATGAGGACATTTTAGGAAGCATGGAATTTGGCTGTAAAGTTTCAGGTGCAAAACTAATTTTGGTTATTGGACATGAAGCTTGTGGTGCGATCAGGGCCGCTATCGACAACGTGAAGTTGGGAAATATTACAGCCATGTTGACGAAAATAAAACCGGCACTTGACAAGTCGCAGGATTTTAAAGGTGATAAATCGTCTAAGAATGATGATTATGTAGAATACGTGGCAAAGCAAAATGTTTTGAACACAATTCAAACCATAAAATCGAAAAGTCCAATTTTGGCAGAAATGGAAGAATCTGGTCAGATCAAGATAGAAGGATCGTATTACCATATTCAAACAGGTGAAATAGAGTTCCTGTAAGGGCGATTTTCGTCATTCATATATTTAGTGGTCTCCATGTTTATGCAGAGGAGAGGGGGATCAATTAGTTTGACAATTAGAGCGGAGAAGCTGAGCAGAAAGCGAAGGTTAGGCACTTTCTGCTCTGTTTCTCCGCTCTTGGTGTATCTGCGCGAACCAAGCCGCTCGTTCAATGAAATCTGCCACTAGATAAACCGTCTACTTCTTCGCAATTCTTCTCTATAATTTAGTTGATTAGGACCAAAGCAATTCATATGTCGCAAATGGATAAAATCAAGCTCGCGATCAAACGCAGCAGTCAGGCGCTTACCCTAAAACCAAACCTCGGAAAGGGCACTGCGATTTCAAAAACTAAAATTACGAATGGACTTACCTGTGAAATTGAAGAAGGGAATTGGAAATTTACGGCTGACATGCCTCCGTCCATTGGCGGTAATGGATCTGCACCCAGACCCGGAGTGTACGGACGTGCAGCATTGGGAAGTTGTCTTGCGATCGGCTATATGATGAAGGCTGCCAGCATGAACATACCAATCACTTCACTCGCTGTGGAAGTGGAGACAGACTATGATGATGGGGGACTGCTTGGAACGGCGGACATTGACCCGGGTTACATGGAAGTGAGATATAAGGTAATAGTCGAAAGCGAAGCGAGCGAAGAAGATCTATTGAGAATGTTGGATGATGCTGATGAACGCAGTCCGTATCTTGATGTGTTCAGCCGCTCTCAGGTTTTGAAGCGGGAAATACATATCATTTCGCCACAAATAACAAGTTGACAGTTATTAGCGGTCAGTTTTTCAGATACTTTCTGATTTTGCTCGCGCAAGTTGAAAGACTGTCAAATGACGACTTGTTTGCCTTCTCACTCAAATGGATATTCTATTTTCTTAAATGTCTCGTTCGCATGGCAGCTATCTAAATGCCATGAATATCCCACTGTTTCTATTTCATATAGGAATCCGATGAGCAAATCGCTTTTAATATCTGATGGCACTGTTTTATTTATTACAATTTTATGTAATGAGTCCGGGATTTGACTTATTTCCATGGGGGGCAGGAGAGAATCCCAAACTACGGTACCGCCACTGCGCATAGTCAGAGTGAAATGAATAATAAGTTGGTCATTTGAAAAATCCTCATTAGTATATAACACGTACTGAATTGTCCGCGTAAAATTATTGGACTTGGGCGTATTGCCTTTTTTGCAGGAGAAAATAAAAATTGCCAGGAATGCAATCGACAGTAAAATGAAATATCTCATGAGGTCAGGTTTCGGGAGTAAGACGAGAATGTAAAGAGAATGGTTGCTTGAAAATTGATTGGAGAGTCACAAAGAATACGAAAGGTTACCCACCCACCTACGCTAAAGCTTCGGAGGGAAATGGAGAAATGGTGACCCCATTGAAAAAGTAATCTGGACGGAACTTCCTTAAATCTCTCTTCCAATCTCCCATTGATGTCCATAGGGGTCAACGATCCTTCCGACTCGCCATCCATGAGATTCGCTTACGGGATAAACGACACTTGCGCCGAATTTCACGGCCTGTTCAAATAACATATCGGGGTCTGGAACGGTCAGGATCATGCGAACGCTGGCTTCCGCGCCCGGTCCTTCTCCTTCGCTTACCCAAAATTCAGCTCCATTTATTGATAATCGTGATACAACCGTGTCGTCATCTCCATCGAGGCGATAATTTTCTATTGCGCCGAATGCTAAAATATAAAATTCAACTGCTTTCCTGCTGTTTCGAACATTCAACCAGGGTGCGATATTCGTCTTCACTTCATTTGCCATTTTTGATAATTTTTATGAAGAACAGGCTATTATCTAACACTTGACTGTTTTCTTTTTTCTTCCAGTGAGGCCTTTGGCTTTTACTTTGTTGATACAATCAGCTGCAATGGGTACTTTACATGCAGTGCCATTCATATTTACAGAAACCACACCTATTTTTAGGGCGGCTTCCAGTGCCTCCGTTGCCAAGCCGGAAACAAATGATCCGACGGCAATGACAAAGTTATTCATGGTATAACGGACCCGGTCAGGCGCTGAATGAATTTCATCTACGACTTTACCGAGAAGATTTTAAGGGAATGCCCAGTTCATTATCCGGTTTAAGAGAAACGATCCTCGCAAGAGTTGACCAGCCTGAGGCGGGGATATGCTCTTTTTTTGAATCGATCCATTCAAGGGCCAGCCCAAATCCATTTTCATTTCCAGATGCTACCCTGCCAACCGTGTATTCACTTATATTTTGCGAGACAGCATGGTTGACCCAATCCTGGAGATCAGTCCTGGTCATCTTAGTATCTTCGGCAATCAATCCTGCCAGGTAGAAGGCATCTGCATTGCCTGTGGAAAATAAATTTTTCGCCAATTGATAGTCCCGTTTGACTTTTTTTTGGATTGTTTTTAAATGTTCTATTTTGACTCCGAACAAGGGTTCTTTGATGCCGTGTTTGAAAAATATTTTTTTGATGTTTTCATTGCCCATGCTTTTGAGCTGGGACATGATTTCTGCGGAGGTCATAAGTGGATAAGCTTTTGTAAATGTACAACAATATTTAGTCGGCAGATCCAATGTACTCAGCTCTCCGTTTATCTACAACAAATGCAAATCTGGTCGCCCAAGAAACTCTACCTGACAGTAATAGACCCCTTCATGACTTTATGAATACTACAATAATAGGCCGAAGATTTAACTGGCTTTTGACCCCATTGCTGATTTGCTTTCATAACACCGGATGTCCAGGAGTTGTCTAGCGCCGTTACGTCGTGCGTGACAATGTCTTTATTCACCCAAATCACAGAGTCGCCCGGATCGAGTTAATTGACCGGGCGTGAATTTCATCTGGCAAATTTCGACTGTATGGGTTTCAGGTATTTTCCGGAAGCAACCAATTAGGATGGATATAAGCAGTAGCAAACTGCCACCGCTTATAAGGTTACTATTTGTCATGAGTGCAGGCTTTTTTGAACCATTTCAGCATGTTCAAGATGCGTTTTTAAAGTGGTAAGCACTTGTTCAAGCAAATTTTTCAATTCCGGATTTTCTGCGTCTGGGATCAATTTGTTTTGAACGGCATCGATTACGACCTTATGGTAGGACACTTCATTATCAATATATGCCTTGTTAAAATCATCGCCTGACTTCCCGTTCAACATTTTTTTTGTTTCTTCCGCGTCTGCCAAAAGTTTTTTACTCATGTCACTGTGGCTGGGCATAACATTTAATTTTTTCACTAATGCAACTGCCTGGTCGATGACAGCCTTGTGATCATTCTCCATGGTTTGAGCAAATTGCAGGATGTCGGCATTCTTTGATTTTTCTTTGGCAATTTTCGCATAGGCAATGTCAATCTGATTCGCAACTACTGCCACGTTTGCAACTTCAGGATCTGATAATTTTTGAGTGTATGTTGGCGATGAAAGAAGCAGGGTAATGGAAATGGTCGCCCATGCTGGCGCGAACTTGTAGATTTTCATAACCTGTTTTTAGCTGGTGATATAATACAAATTAGATCAAAGATGATGCTACAGGTTACAAAAATGGCGGGCGGTTAATTGTAATCCGGAGTCGATGGGGAAAGCTGGCTTAAATCATCATTACTATATGAGCAATTTTTTACCCAGCTTTTGGTGTCAAACCCAGGCGCCGGGATATATTGGAAGAAAATAGATTACCAGGATCAAAAGCTTTCTTGATATCCATCCAATGCTGGTATTCCGGATACATTTTTTTGAACATATCTTCATTCAGAACAGCATCTTTGCCGAGATAGATCCTGCCACCCGCGTCCAGCACTTTTGCGTCGAGTTTCGGAGTAAACCCGAGCAGCCTTTTCGTGACAGGAAAATCTATCGCCAATGTATATCCCCTGAAAGGAAATGACAGAATTCCCTGGGCTTCACCCATTTTTTTAAATACATTAAGAAACGGTGTGCAGCCGCTGTCTGCGATCATTTCAAGGATCTCAACTAAATTCTTTTTTCCATTTTCTTCCGGAATGACGAATTGATATTGAATAAATCCTCTCTTGCCATAGCCCCTGTTCCAGTGATTGATGGCATCAAGTGGAAAGAAGAATTTTTCATAATGGACGAATTCTCTTGGCGAATTTTGCACGAAAGCTATCACCCGATTTAGCATTTGCACCGTCAAATTGTTCAAAGTGAAGGAGGGTAGAAAGAAAGGGACAGTCAATTTAGATGGTGGATGAATTTTCAATGGATTCTTCTTCAATTTTTCCGGCAGTTCGTTCAGTTTCGCGGAATTACCAAGTGTGAGCACCCCGCTTCCCAATTTCTTTCCTTTTGCCAGCGCGTCAATCCAGGCAACAGAATAATTATACATTTGATCATTCTCGTTCAATGCTTCCAGCATATGATCGAGATTTTTGATCTTCATTGATTTTTGCCTGAAGTAGGTCGATTCAATTTTTCTTAGTTTAATCGTCACCGTTAGAATTATCCCCAGCAGTCCCAGTCCCCCGAAATTTGCCCAAAAAAGATCAGGGTTTTCTGTCCTTGAAGCCAGCAATATTCTTCTATCTGCCAATAGAATTGAGAAGGAGAGAACACAATTGACAAAAGATCCATCGATATGATGTGCTTTTCCGTGAATATCATTGGCGATAGCGCCACCAATTGTGACGAATTTAGTACCCGGACAAATCATTGGCAGCCACCCGCGGGGTGCAAGAGCCGAAATAATTTCTTCCAGACTTGCACCAGCTTCACAGGTTAGTATTCCTTCAGTTGCATCCCAATCCAGGAACCGGTTCATTTTCGTAAGTACAGCAACCTGGTTTTGATCGTTTACTGCCTGGTCTCCATAACTTCTTCCCAGCCCTCGTCCAATCAGATTATTTTCCTTCATTGCATTCAACAAATCGCCTTCATCTCTAGCCTGCATCACATAGGATTCCGAAAAAGGAAAATTGCCCCAGCCCGCTATGGCTTCTTTCTTGCCGATCATGATTCGTTTAAATTTTTCCGAAATTAAATACAATCAGGATGTTTTTCAAAGGTTGTTTAACCGCAGAGGGTCGGAGGACTTAGTGACAGAGCGGAGAGCGATAAACCCACCGCTCTCGGCTCTGTCTTAACCTCTTGCACGTGTAATAAGTATCACATTGATCAGTATATACAATGCTAGTAAGAATTGTGCGGTAATCATATCGAAGCGCATCGATTCCCTGAACTTATTTTCTTTCACCAGCTTCAAAGAATATGCTGACGCAGTAATGACGAGTAATATAAAAAATAAAGTAAGGCCATGCAATGCATCAACCAGCGTGAAAGTTGTTGTTTCGGGTAAGGACGAATCAATAATATATTTATTACCTATTGCAGCAAATAACGCTCCCACGCTCAAACCAAACCTCGAATCAATATTGTCTGCGTGGATATAAAAGCAGATATAAGAAATGAGAAAAGAAACATACATCCCAAGGAACATTTTCCAGAATAATTCACTTGCGTCCCGCCGGATGCCGATTGTCGAGCGGTAAGAGCTGTATTCAGTCCGAGGTTTATCAAGGCTTGTGTCGCCAAAAGAAGTTTCATATACTTTAGTTCCGGTTGTGAGGGCAAAGCTGTCAATATTCCAACCTCTTAGCGTAAAATGCGGATCGAAATGTTTTCCGGCAGTGTCTATTGCGAAGACCATTGAACGGGTATCAAATTGGGAATTTTCAAATGAGATTCTCAAGCGCTGGCGGTCAAACGGGAAGTTGGTTATTCTCCAGGAATCTTTCATGATGCATTGCAGTTTCATCATCAGATTATAGGTTCCGCTCGAAGAATCAATGGTAGCATACAATTTGGTGAACGACTTAGCCTGCGGCACTTCAAGATTTTGTTGGAAATCGAATTCTCTTTTCTTGTAATTGATCCACAGCCAGAGGTTGACGGTGTACTCATTTTGTCTAAAATCGATATCGTGAATACTGGTGATATACATGCCCATGGTTACTGTATCTGGAATGGGCTTTTCGGCATGGGTGGGCAACAATGAGACAAGCAATAGCAGCACAGTGAGGCCGAGGATATGGAGTTTTTTCATGTCAGTTAGATTGTTGGTAAGATAATAAAAGGTTTTGAAGATCATGGCATAGTCAATTGTCCGGGCAGGATCTTCGATAATAAATTTGCGTAACCGTTCGGTTTCCTATAAATTTGTAACCGATCGGTTAAATAATTAATTCCATGCGTAGAGACGTTTTTCAGGCTATTGCAGATCCAACCCGTCGGCAAATCATAAGACTCACGGCTCATGAGTCACTCAACCTGAATGCAGTTGCGGAGAATTTTGATATGAGTCGTCCTGCCATTTCAAAACACATCAGGATCCTTACCGAGTGCGGCCTGGTTATTGTCAGGCAGGAGGGTAGGGAACGATTTTGCAGAGCGGATTTGTCCACATTGCATGCGGTATCTGAATTTATTGATCCCTATAGAAAATTTTGGTCGCAGAAATTGGATTCACTAGAAGCATACCTGGCTAAGGATGCGAAAAGGAAAAGGAAACGTTCATCCAAAAAAACAAACAGAAAATGAAAAAGGAACCATTTATTATTGAGCGTGTGTTCAATGCGTCTATTGAAAGGGTATGGCAAGCCATTACCCGCAAGGATCAAATGAAGAAATGGTATTTTGACATTGCGTCATTCAGGCCGGAAGTTGGATTTGAATTTCAATTTAAAGGAGGTAATGAAGACAGAACATATGTGCATTTGTGTAAAGTAACTGAGGTGGTAGAAGGAAGAAAAATTCAATATAGTTGGGTATATGATGGATTGCCTGGCTATTCAGTTGTAACATGGGAGTTATCTCAAGAGGATGGAAAGACCAGAGTAAAATTGACACATGAAGGGATTGAAACGTTTCCTGCTGACAATCCTGATTTCGATAAGAAGAATTTTATGGAAGGCTGGACTCACCTTATCGACAAGTCGTTGAAAGATTTCCTGGAAAGAACTTCTGTTGAGACTCACTCTTAACTTTCACGCAAGAAGCAAAGCAGACGCAAAGGTCTATCGTGATCATTTGCACCTTTTTTCAAAAAAACTTCTCATCCTCCATTTTCACCCAATTTGGTAAACGCGAAAATAAAAAATATATAAAAACCAAAAGGTGTTATTCGATTGATTATTAATCCATAACTGGTTAAATATCCATTCAAATTAATCATATTACATTTAAATAAATATAAATGATTTGATGTTCTTTATCTTTTTTTTATAATTTGCATGCCGGTAGCACATATTATAAAAAAACATTTATTAACGTCAAACTTCTTCCACTATGAGTAAATTGACTTCCAAGACAGCAGCTCCATTTTTGGTTTTGGTTATCATTTCGCTTGCCGCAATTTTTATCCCGACTCTTCCCAATTTTGATGATGGCAAGTACAATGGTGCTGATGTTGCCTGGATGATCGTCGCAACTGCCTTGGTATTCCTGATGACCCCTGGTCTCGCATTTTTTTATGGTGGCATGGTAACGCGCAAGAATGTAATCTCCACCATGATCAAGAGTTTTATTGCAGCTGGCGTGATAAGTGTTCTTTGGGTAATTGTTGGCTATAGTCTTTCTTTTGGTGCGGACGTGCATGGAATAATTGGCAATCCGATGTCGCACTTGTTTTTTAAGGATGTGAATTCAGGGAAGCCTTGGTCGCTTGCTCCAACAATTCCCTTAACCTTGTTTGCGCTATTTCAGTTGATGTTTGCGATCATTACGCCAGGTCTCGTCGTAGGTGCCGTGGCAGAAAGGGTTCGGTTTACATCTTTCTTACTGTTTATAGTTTTATTCAGTTTGTTTGTATATGCTCCTTTGGCACATTGGAGCTGGCATCCTCAGGGATTTCTTGCTCAAATGGGTGCTTTGGATTTTGCAGGAGGAACCGTTGTTCATATTTCTGCCGGATGTGCAGCTCTTGCAGGTGCAATGGTTTTGAAGCGCAGAAAAGTTCATATGGAGCAAAAGGAAATTCCACCAGCAAATGTTCCATACGTTTTAATTGGTACAGGGTTGTTGTGGTTCGGCTGGTTCGGTTTTAATGCAGGATCTGCGGGAGCCGCTAGCAGTTTGTCTGTTTCTGCATTTGCTACTACTAACACAGCTGCTGCCGCAGCAGGTCTTTCATGGATGTTTTTTGATGTATTAAAAGGAAAGAAACCAACTGTCATTGGATTTTGCGTGGGCGCGGTAGTTGGCCTGGTTGCAATAACGCCCGCTTCAGGTTTTGTAGCAATTCCTCAAAGTATATTCATAGGCGTTGTTGCAGCAGTTATTTCAAATATCGCCGTCTACTATCGTTCCAAATCTAAATTGGATGATACGCTTGATGTTTTCTCTTGTCATGGCGTCGGCGGCATGGTAGGCATGTTGATGACTGGATTGTTCGCAACAAAAGCTGTAAATGCTGCTGGTGCAGATGGATTATTCTACGGTAATCCCGCTTTCTTCCTTACTCAGTTAAAAGCATTGCTTATAGTAGTTCCGTACAGCTTCATCGTATCATTCGCAATTTTCAAAGTAATTAATGCCATACTTCCACTCAGGGTTACTTCGGCTGAAGAAGAAGAAGGTTTGGATGCGAGCCAACATGCGGAAAAATATGTGCAGGGAACTTTGTTGGTAGCCGGTCCCGATGGTCTACAAGAAAAAGAAGCAGAGTTTTCGAAATAATTTAAATCTTGATTTTTGGTTTTAAGTGGGTAAAAAAAAGGAAGCGTGGATGCTTCCTTTTTGTTTTTGGTTTTAAGCTGCGGATTAATATATAATAAAATAACATGTAATTTCTTGTTTAAAAAAATATTAAGTTATATATATTTTTTCGCAAGAAATGAAATATATTGCTTAGGAGTTAAGGTTAAAGTGGAAATTGGTCGCAATACAGTTTATATATTTTTTATAATAATATAACAATGACCTTGATATCGACCGATTTTTCTGATAGATCCAGATCCTTCCTGGGGTGGAAATTTAATGGAAGCGGCCAATACCTGATAAGTATTTTGCTCGTATTTTTCATTTCCTCTGTCTGCTTTATATTTTCCGGATATATAGGATCTGAAGTTGTCGCTTTCATTCTCCTGTTGACATTGTCCTTTATCGCAATGTTTCTCGACATTTTACCCGTTTTAGCTGCAGCCGTATTGAGTGCGCTAATTTGGGATTTTTTCTTTCTTGTTCCCCGCTACAATTTCAGGGTTGGAAATACTGAGGACAAGATTATGCTTTCCATGTATTTTGTCATAGCATTGATCAGTGGTGTCATGACTTACAAAATAAGGCAGATTGAAAAAATAGCAAGACAAAAGGAAGAAAAAGCACAAACGCTTAAATTATACAATACATTATTGAATTCATTATCGCACGAATTCCGCACGCCTATCGCCACTATTATTGGAGCGACCGACAACCTGCTCGATGATCCTTCAAAATTATCCGCTACCGACAAGAATAGTCTCCTGTCCGAAATCTCAATAGCGTCGATGAGATTGAATCAACATGTAGAAAATCTTCTGAATATGTCGAGACTGGAATCTGGTTTCATCCAGCCGAAAAAGGATTGGTGTGATGTAAGTGAACTGATATATGATGTGGTAAATCGTCTTGACAGTGAATTAAAAACCCACCAGGTGGAAATTGAAATCAGAAAGGACCTCCCATTATTTAAGATGGACCAGGGTCTTATGGTTCATGTTTTGTATAACCTGCTGAACAATGCTGTGCAATACACCCCGGAAAAATCCAGGATTTTTATCCAGGTAGACTCCATCGATGAGGCTCTCAGGATGATCATTGAAGACGATGGAGTAGGTTTTCCGGAAGATGAGACGGAAAAAGTATTTGAAAAATTCTACCGACTTCAAAATGCGACGAAGGGTGGAACTGGTTTGGGATTATCTATTGTCAAAGGTTTTGTTGAAGCTCACAAAGGCACAGTGGATCTTAGTAAAGGAGATTTTGGCGGTGCAAAATTCACCATTCGTATCCCAACAGAGAAAATTTATGCTTAATCTAATATGACGAACCCTTCTGAAATATTGGTTATAGACGACGAAAGACAAATTCGAAAGCTGCTTGAAATAACTCTGCAATCGAATGGATATGCTTTCGCCGAAGCCTCTACTTCCCGGGACGGTTTGGTAGCTGCAGCCACCAAGCCACCCGATCTGATAATCCTGGATCTTGGCCTACCGGATGAAAATGGTCAAACCACATTGAAAAAGCTGCGCGAATGGTGCGGCCGACCTGTAATCATTCTTTCTGTCTACAATAACGAAGAGAACATTGTGCATGCTTTGGATAGTGGAGCGAATGACTATCTGATTAAACCATTCCGCACGGGAGAACTGTTAGCCAGGATAAGATCTGCTTTGCGTACCAATTCAACTAAAGGGGAGAGCCCCGTTTTACATTGCAAAGGATTTGAGATCGATTTACTATCACGGACTGTCAGGAAAAATAATGAGATGGTCAGGCTGACTTCCACTCAATATGAGTTGCTGGCGCTATTTGCAAAAAATGTAGGAAAAGTTTTGACCCATCATTATATTTTGAGGGAAATATGGGGACAGGATTTTACAGATCAATTGCAGTATTTAAGAGTATTTATTGCTCAGTTGAGAAAGAAAATTGAGGTGGATCCAAACAGGCCGGAGTATTTGGTAACGGAGTCAGGGGTGGGGTATAGATTTGTGGCCTAGAGATTTGCTTTTTTCCCGGCTTCAATTATATTTGCGGCCATCGGATGATTGTCGTTAGCGTTCCTTGTAACCTTTTCTTTCGCAAAGCCAAGGGTTGAAACAGGCTCATTCAACCACTCATCACTTTCGAATATTCATCACAGAAAGTTCAAAAAAATGTATCCAGTGCAAGAAATTGGCAGTAGCCACCAATCCCTTCATAATAAAATGTAATTCCTGGAGCTCCATCCATCCTAATTTTACCGCGCCGTTTGAATTTTTTATCTTCCAAATTCTGTAATTTGAGAGCCTAACTGATCACAAATAAAACGGACTACTTGTCATTCAAGAAATTGAGGCGATTTGTGCTGTTCCTGGTTTGGATCAATGGCTTGTTGCTTCTTTCCCGGGATGTAAATGCCCAAGCTTATTCGACCGATAGCCAACTGCTTAAACGGTCAGTGGATAGCAATATCCATTTTTACTTAGCTTCAATGGGTACCACCTCCCATTTGTACAATGGCAACGAATATATCTACACTAACCACGGCATTCAGGGAACTCCTTTCTTCGGTTCCAACCAGCCCATCATTGGCAAAATTTGCTACGATGGCACCGTCTACCTGGACGTAGCCCTATCCTATGACCTTTCCGCCGATGAAGTATTCATCAACAACCCCGGGCAGGATTTTAGCCTCCGTCTTATCACCTCTAAGATTCGGTATTTTACTATCCTGAACCATACTTTCATATTATTCGAGAACGATGGAACCACAAAAGGGGATGTTCCGGGTTATGGATTCTATGACTTGCTACATGCTGGTAAACTAACGGTACTGGCTAAGCGAATGAAGAGAGTGACCGAGGCTTTCAAGACAGAAGATGCTCCTCATTACCAACAATACGACTCGTACATCCTCAGAAAGAACAATACATTTTACAACATAGATTCCAAGCGTCAGTTGCTCGACCTATTTGATGATAAAAAAGAGATCATGAAGAAATTCTATAAAAAGAATGGCTTCAATTTTAAAAAAGATCGTGAAATGGTATTAGTCAAAATGGCTGAATACTATAGTCAACTAAACGAATGAAAATGGGTGGGCTCCGCCAACGCTTTCTGCTTAGTTTATTGATTGGATTGCTCTGCGTTGTTTCTGTGAATGGCCAGGAAAAAGAACGGATCAGTGGCGAATTTACCGATCTGCGATTCGATCAGTTTGTCGCTCAGGTCGAAAGCCAGTGCAACTTTCATTTCTTCTACGACAGTTCCGAATTAGATAGTTTTAGGGTGAACGTGACTGCCAGGAATCTTACTGTTTCAGAACTCCTGCTAAAAGTATTTCATAATTCAGGTTTTTATTATTCGATTGATTCCCTTGGGTACATCGTTGTCAACAAACGCCCGGTCCGGGCGGAAATTGTCTCCAATTTCTTCAAAAAAAATACTGCCGACACAGCGCACAATGCCGAAACAGTTCTATTTGAGGAACCGGCCACCAACACAGTAAAATTGCAATCCTCTCTCGAAAACAAATTGATAGTCGTTGGCACAAAATCAAATTATTCTGCAGGAGGCAAATCTACACTTGCTGGCTATGTGCGAGATGCCAGGAATGGCGAAGCAATATCCGGGGCATCGGTATATGTCGATACACTTTCGGTAGGCGTTTTGACTGACCAGTTTGGCTATTATTCCATCGTTCTTCCCCGTGGCAGGCACACATTGCATTTTTCAAGTGTGGGCATGAAAGACACCAAACGTCAGATCATGCTCTACTCTGAGGGTAAGATCAACGTCGAATTGGAAGATGCGGTGGTGAGTCTTAAAGCGGTCACAGTGGTGTCAGAAAAAAATTCCAGGACACGAAATCTGCAAATGGGAGTGGAAAGACTGAATATTAAAACGATCAAACAAGTTGCAGTCGCCTTTGGAGAACCGGATATTCTCAGAGTGGTGCTTACGCTCCCGGGTGTAACCTCCGTAGGCGAAGCAAGCACAGGCTTCAATGTAAGAGGCGGCTCCACGGATCAGAACCTGATTTTATTCAATGATGCGACCATTTATAATCCTACGCATTTGTTTGGCTTTTTCTCTGCATTTAATCCGGACATCGTAAAATCTGTTGAATTATATAAAAGCACCATTCCTGAAAAATACGGAGGGCGACTTTCTTCCGTACTCGATGTGGCCTCACGCGACGGCAATAACAAAAAATGGACAGGAGTCGGAGGCATTGGCCCTCTGACAAGCAGGCTAACCATCGAAGGCCCGCTTATTAAGGATAAAACATCAGTCATCATTGGCGGAAGGACTACGTATTCTAACTGGCTGCTACATGCGATTCCAACAAATTATAGCAATAGTGATGCTTCTTTCTATGATGTAAATCTTCACATTACACATAATTTCAACCCAAAGAACAGTCTTTACCTGTCGGGATACCTGAGCCACGATCAATTCCGATTAAATAGTGATACATTATACAAGTATGGGAACATGAATGCTAATCTGAAGTATAAACATGTTTTCAATAATAAATTGTATGGAGTTCTTACTACCGGTATCGATCACTATCAATATTCGGTCTCCAGCACTCAGGTTCCTGTGAATGGGTATAAACTTGCTTTTGATATCAATCAGGTGAATTTTCGCGCGGATTTTAACTATGCATTGAGCAATAGGCACACTCTTGATTTCGGATTAACGAGCATTTATTATATGCTTCATCCTGGATCTCTTACTCCTGAAGGAAAAGGTTCACTTGTGGCAGCCAATATAGTTCCGAAAGAACAGGCATTGGAATCGACGCTTTATCTAGGCGACAGATATAACGTAAGTTCAAAACTCTCCTTTGATCTTGGGTTGAGATATTCTTTGTATAACTATCTTGGCCCGCGCGATGTATACCAGTATGTGCCTGGTCTGCCTAAACAACAAAGCACTATCCAGGATATAATATATTATGGAGCAGGTAAAAATATTAAAACGTACCAGGGAACTGAATATCGTGTTGCTGCCAGGTATATCCTCACTGATAATTCTTCCATCAAAGCATCGTTCAACACACTTAGGCAATACATTCACATGTTGTCGAATACAACTGCCATTTCGCCGACGGATATTTGGAAACTCAGCGATTCATACATACAACCGCAGTCTGCTTACCAGGTGTCCTTGGGTTATTACAGAAATTTCAAGTCGAATACGATCGAAACGTCGGTTGAAGTATATTATAAAGAGCAAAGGAATTATCTTGATTACAGAAGTGGCGCGAAGCTGGTCTTAAACAGTCACGTTGAAACTGATGTGATCAATACAAAAGGCAAAGCCTATGGAATTGAATTCCTGGTAAAGAAAACAGCTGGAAAATTGAATGGCTGGTTAAGTTACACTTATTCCCGTGCCTTGCTGGCACAAGATGACCCGTATGCAGGCGAAATAATCAACAAGGGTCAATATTATCCTGCCAATTATGACAAACCCAACAATGTAAATTTCATCGGCAACTATCGGTTCTCTTTACGATACAGTGTATCTGTCAATGTTATATATAGTACTGGCCGCCCAGTTACCTTACCCCTTGCATCATTTTATTTTGATGGCGCTCAACGGGTTTATTATTCAGACAGAAATCAATACAGGATCCCTGATTATTTCAGGACGGATCTGTCGTTTAATATTGAAGGCAACCACAGAGTGAAGAAAATTACTCATAATTCCTGGTCCTTTGGAGTATACAATTTGACAGGCAGGCAAAACGCTTATTCTGTTTATTTCACAACGGTGAATGGAGTAACCAAAGGATATAAGATGTCGATTTTCGACACCCCGGTTCCCTTCGTCACCTATAATTTCAGATTTTAATTGAACGAACCTGATGAAGCTCAGCCATATTAAATATTTGATCTTGTTTGTTGCCCTGGGTGCTTTACTTAATTGCCGGCATCCCTATGAACCATCTGTAATTAAGGATAACGTGAAATACCTGGTTGTAAATGGATATATTAATAGCGGGCCAAATGAAGTGACTAAGGTCATCTTAAGCAGAACTCAAAATCTTTCTGATTCCGGCGTTTCTTCGCCTGAATCAGGAGCACTGGTTATGATTGAAAGTAGCGCAGGCGATAGTTATATTTTAAATCAGCAGGATGACAGTGTTTACCTGTCAAACCCACTTAATTTAAACCCTTCACTGAATTATCGTCTTCACATCAAAACTAACAACGGTAAGAGCTACACGTCAGATTATGTGCCAGTAAAGCAAACGCCTCCTGTCGATAGTGTGACCTGGGAGCAGGACAATGATGTTCATATTTTCGTAAACACGCATGATCCGCAAAATAATACATGGTATTACCATTGGGATTTTGTAGAAACATGGGAATACAAATCGACCCTAAGCGGAGCATATGGGTTGGATTCTGCGAATCCAAACAGGATCACAGTAAAGGATGCAAGTACTCAGACGGATTCCTGCTGGCAAACTTCCAGTTCAAATACCATCAATGTGGGAAGTTCGATTGCATTGCATTCTGACGTTATAAGCCACCAGCCCGTTACCACCGTCGAGCAAAATAGCGTGAAAATCAGTGTTAGATACTGCATCCTCGTTCAACAATATGCGCTCACACAGGAGGCTTATCAGTACAGGCTGAATATGCAGAATAATACTCAGTCGATGGGGACAATATTTGATCCGCAACCTTCCCAGCTCTTCAGCAATATTCATTGTGACACCGATCCCAATGAACCTGTCATTGGATATGTAAGTGCGAGCACCGTTGCAACTAAAAGAATGTTTATTGATCATTCACAGTTGGCGAACTGGAATTATCCGGGCATTCCCCTGGAATGTAAAGTGATCGCCGCCAACCAAAATCCCGGGAGCTATTTATTTTTCAATTTTAATGATACGACTTACTATCCATATTATTTTTCCAGTAATACCCTGATGGTGGCTAAAAAGTTTTGTCTCGACTGCCGCTGGTATGGAGGGACGAGCCACCGGCCATCATTTTGGTAAAATATGGTTATGCAATTTCAGATTTAATTGAAGAACCTGATGTCATTGAAATATTTAAAAAACCTTTTGACCATTTTAATTATGCCACTCATATTTACCTGCCGGCATCCCTATGAACCATCTGTAATTAAGAATAACCTGAAGTACCTGGTCGTAAACGGATTTATTAATAGCGGATCCAACGCGTCAAAATCCTGCCAGTTTTTTATTTTTCAATTATAATGATACAACCTATTACCCATATTATTTTACAAATACATTGACAAACCGTTATTTGATGGAAGCAAAAAATCTTGTCTTGATTGCCAATGGTGGGGTGGAACAAATAAGAGGCCATTGTTTTGGTGAGAAAAATTTTAAAATGCTGTTACAAAACGTAATTGGATGAACAAGCAAATGAAAATATGGAAATGCTTCCCTTTGATGGTCGCAGCTTTGGGGTATACGTTGAGTACTCGTGCACAAAGTCCATTTGCCCGTGATATCCAGGCAAAATTTGAAGATTTCAGTGTCAGGAATTTGCAGGAGAAGATATTTGTTCATGCTGACAGGTCGTTCTATGTGGCAGGAGAAATTATCTGGTTCAAAGTTTATTGCGTTGACGGATATTCAAACCGTCCATTGAATTTAAGCAAGATTGCTTATGTGGAAGTCCTCTCAGCGGATCAAAAACCTCTTCTCCAGGCAAAAATTGCCTTGAAGGATGGCAGCGGGAGCGGCTCTTTTCTCATTCCGTATACCGCCAACTCAGGTAACTATTCAATTCGAGGTTATACCAGCTGGATGAAAAATTTTCAGCCCGAATTCTACTTTGAAAAAAACATATCAATTGTCAATCCCGGGAAAAGACCAGATTGGGTGCAGGAAAGGGAACCGGACTACGATATCCAATTTTTTCCTGAGGGCGGCAGCATGGTCTATGGCATTCTAAGCACAGTTGGATTTCGTGTAGCAGACCGAGCAGGGAAGGGGCAGGATTGTTCAGGCTTCATAATAAACGAAAAGAATGATACGGTTGTGAGGTTTAACTCCTTACGATTTGGTCTTGGAAAATTTAATTTCAAACCAAATCCCGGAGAGAATTATTCTGCCGTTGTTGAAACCAGTGACAAAAAATTGACGAAAATTCTATTGACCAATATATATCCATCCGGATACGTGATGAGTGTAAAGAAGAAAGATAATGATCAACTATCGGTCGAAGTTTCGACAAATATTCCAGGGGAACCTGATCAGGTTTTTCTATTTGCGCAAACCCGGCATGTTATCAAATTGATTCGGGCGGCACGTTTGGAAAATGGAAGGACAGAGTTTCAGGTTGATGAGCATTTATTGGGGGAAGGTATTTCTCAACTGACAATTTTTGACAAAGAGGGACACCCGGTTTGCGAAAGGTTATACTTTATCCGGCCGCAAGATAGCCTGGCCATTGCCGTTAAGTCGGGTAAAGAACAATACAATAGGAGAGAGCAGGTAAATCTAGACATTTCATCTCAAAACACGACTTTAAATCCCGCTAGTGCAAGTCTTTCCATGGCCGTTGTTTTATTGGATTCGCTAACGATGGACGATGCGGCCGATATACAAACTTATTTGTGGTTAAGTTCTGATCTGAAAGGATCGATTGAATCACCTAATTATTATTTGAGAAATCGAGGAACCGAAGTTGATGAAGCTATAGATAATCTGATGCTCACCCATGGTTGGAGAAGATTTCGCTGGGCAGATATCCTGCAGGAAAAAAGAACGGGAAAGGAATTTTTGCCAGAATATGATGGACATATTGTGAGCGGAAGAGTTGTTGAAAAAAGTTCTGGCTTGTCTGCGGATCGCATTACTACATTTCTTACTGCGCCCGGGAACAGGTTCCAACTGAATGTTTCTACGAGTAATTCAAAAGGTCAAATTCGATTTGACCTGAAGAATTTCTTCGGAGGAGCAGAATTAGTGGCACAGACACACACAAATAAGGACAGCATTTACCGTGTTGAATTGTCAAGCCCTTTCTCGGAAAAATTCTCTTCAAACAAACTGCCTCCATTCAACTTTTCACAGGATTGGTCGGGTCAGCTAGTATTTAGGAGCAGGAATGCCCAGGTGCAGCAGAATTTTGCAGCAAGCAAAAAGGAACATTTCATTCAGCCATATTTGAAGGATTCAACAGCTTTCTATGGACCGCCGGATAAAAAATATAACCTGGACGACTACACGAGATTTGTCACCATGGAAGAAGTTATGCGGGAATATGTATTTGACGTCAGAGTGAGAAAGCAGAACGATCAATTCCGATTTGATGTGCTCAACACACCGTATAAAGCCTATTTTGAGAATAACCCGTTGGTCCTCCTCGATGGCGTTCCCGTATTTGACCTGAATAAGGTCATGTCATTCGATCCTCTCAAGGTTAGAAAAATCGAGGTGGTTTCAAGGAAATTCCTGCTGGATTCTACGATGAATGAAGGAATTGTAAGTTTCACAACATATGACGGAAACCTTTCTGGATTTCAGCTTGATCCTAATGCGCTGATCGTAGAGTACCCGGGTCTTCAATTGCAAAGAGAATTTTTCTCTCCAGTGTATGACAATATCACTTCTTCAGAGAGCAGGATCCCGGATTTTCGGACGGTATTGTACTGGACGCCCGATCTGCATGTATCTTCTGGTAAAAACCAGCAGGTTAGTTTTTACACGTCTGATATTCCGGGTAATTATCTAGTGGTAGTCCAGGGGTTAACCCAATCAGGATTAGCTGGAATAGGGAAGTATAAATTCTCCGTTTCGAAATAAACCTGGCCGACTAAGTGTAGATTAAATGTATTTCTGACATTAATTTTTTTGTATCTTCCCTTCCAAATCAACCACGTGAAAAGTTTCATTGCCCTTCTATTCAATTCTGTTCTCTTTATTGCATTTGTAAATGCGCAAAATCCTGTTCAACTTCAGATCAGCCAGGAGTCACAGGAAGTAAAAATCAGCAGGAACATTTATGGTCATTTTTCGGAACACCTCGGAAGATGTATTTATGATGGATTCTGGATTGACTCCAGCGTGCAGGTAGCGGCTAAAGACAGGATTCGGTTGGATATAGTCAACGCACTGAAGAACATCAGATGTCCACTATTGCGTTGGCCGGGCGGCTGTTTTGCAGATCAATATCATTGGACAGATGGCGTTGGACCTCGCGAGAAAAGACCTAAACGGGTAAATACAACCTGGGGCATGGTGACGGAAGACAATAGTTTCGGCACGCAGGAATTTCTTCAGTTATGTGAATTGATCGGCTGCGAACCTTATGTCGCAGGAAATGTGGGCACCGGAAGCCCCCGGGAAATGGCTAACTGGCTCGAGTACCTGAATTTTGATGGAAATAGTCAACTGGCCAATGAAAGAAGGGCAAATGGTCACGAGAAGCCGTACAAAGTGAGCTTTTGGGGAGTGGGTAATGAAAGTTGGGGTTGTGGGGGTGCCATGATTCCATCCTACTACTCGGATCAATACAGGCGATATGCTGAATTCTGTAAGAATTATCCTGGGACCTCATTAAAGAAAATAGCGAGCGGTTCAAATGTGGACGATTACAATTGGACAGAAGTATGCATGAAGAATATTCCTTTGCACATGATGTGGGGGATTTCCCTGCATTTTTATACTTTGGCAGGCAACTGGCAGAACAAGGGTTCTGCTACAAATTTTGGAGAGGACGAATATTTTAAAGCGGTAAAAAATTCTTTGTTCATGAATGAACTGATTGAAAAGCATAGTGCAATTATGGACAAATATGATCCTGAAAAAAAAGTTTCCTTGTGCGTGGATGAATGGGGTATTTGGACAGATGTAGAACCCGGAACGAACCCGGCTTTTCTACATCAGCAAAACAGCATGCGTGATGCGATCATAGCTGCAAGTACGCTGAACATATTTAATAATCACGCGGAGAGAGTCAGGCTTGCCTGTCTCGCACAAACTGTTAATGTGTTACAGTCTTTGATTCTGACGAAGGGTGATAAGATGATCCTTACTCCCACGTATTATGTTTTCGATCTGTACAAGGTTCACCAGGATGCTGTGAGGTTGAAGTTAAATTTTTCAAGTCCGGCCTATAATTTTGGGAATGATAAAATCCCAGCTATCAGTTCCACAGCTTCGAAAGATTCAAATGGGGTAATTCATATTACACTGGTGAATACTGACCCGCATCATGGTTATCCCGTGAGCACTTCTTTGAGCGGATTCAAGTCTCAAAATATATCAGGGAAAGTTTTGACCTCTTTGCATGTCAATGACGTTAATACATTTGAAAAACCGGATCTAGTAAAGACAGCAGATTTCAAGGGATTCAAAAGGCAAGGTGATCAGCTAGTAATTGAATTACCGCCTTTGTCAATAGTCATGCTGCAGATTAAGTAGTTTTAACTTGAAGTGCCAGCATCTTTTTTCACCATGGAGAGGATCACAAAGACTACCAAGGTTACGCACAGTACGCAACATTGTGCCCTTCGAGTAACCTAGGTAATCTTTGTGATCCTCTCTTAGAAGTAGAGCGGACCCGCTATTTCTCAAGTACCTCCTTTGCTCAATTTTTCTTCTCTCAGAAACATTATAATTTGTACTACCAACCGTTAGACCATTGAATCGTTTCTTCACCATAAAAAATGCATTTAAACTAACGGTTGCAGTTGTTGCGTAGCCAATGCCATCCTGACCACACCCGCGGTGTGGGCTGCACTCCTCAAAACCAAACCAAACGATTACAGCGTACTGTTAGGCTGGAGGGTGGCTGGTAACGGCCAGGTATTTTTCATGGGATTGCAACTCTTCAAATCACCACTTGTGCAGGCAAACAAAGTATTTGTTGGTGATTTCACCAGACTGGCGATCGCGCAAAATGATAAGTTCAACATCTGGAGCACGGAATTCAATTCAACGGATTTCCAGCAAAACCTGATCACGTTCAGGGCAGAGTGTCGGGCTGATCTGATGATACTGGCAAAAGAAGCCATCGAGTATGGGGCATCTTAAATTTTTTCTTCGCTGGTTTTCCATAGTTCAGATTCATTGTTGAGTTTTTAAGTGATTTGATAGTAATGTTTCAAGCCTACCCTGGTATTTCCATACCGGGGTTTTTTATTTCGGACAATCGGAGAGTTCTTTGTGTTCTAAATGTTTGCCCTTAATGAGCATTGGAAATTAACATCGTTTTTATTTCAGGTGATGCATTATTGTATTTAATTCAATTAAATTGTAACTGCAAAAAATAGCACTTATGCATTGCTGTAAGATCGGGCATATCTTTTTATTTACCTTGGTGATTATAGGCTGCAGGGAATCCCTGCCTCCTGGATCATACACAGACCCTCCCCTCCTTTACGCCGCACCCTGGGTGCTTTGCTATACAGATACGTTGGCCATATCGGGTTCGAATTACCAAGTTGTTCGAATTCCTGCTTCCGGTTGCATATTGACAGATACTATTAAGTTCCTGGAAAATAATATTCACGAAAATAAATATTTAGTGACTGGTTCTTGCGGGCCTTCTTTAAATGGGATATGGGCTGTCTCGCCGGAAATAGACATAATCTCATATTCATTGCCTACCGACACATTAATATTCATGAGGAATGCAACAATTAAGCTACTGACAAAGGATTCTATGACTCTAATTCAACAGGCAAGTTTTCGCAATCCAGACAGCACGTTTGCGAACTGGGTCACGTCGGGATATTCTCACTGAAATGCGCCTCAGTATTGGCAGGATAATCCGAATTCAGACGTTGATCAGTGGCTGAGGGGGATGAGGGAAGCAATAAAAAAAAGGTGATCAATGAAACTATTGAAGAAACGTGATTAGCAACTAAATTCTACATTGCCCTGAGGAGGTGCCTCTATTTGATTAAGCGTAATAATTTTATATCTTCTCGACCATCTCGTCGCATTTTTTTGAGTGTCCTTGTCGTTTCTCAAATTTTCGATAAATTCATTAAGAGCACATGCCAAATCGTTAACAAAAACTTTGGTATTCAATACCAGTGATTCACCTGCCGGATGAAATTGCCGATATCGGAGTTATTCATGAAATAAAATTTGTGCAAATTTTGTGCAAATGAAAGAAACTAAAAAGGGTCTCATTTCCCTGAAACCCTTACCAGTTTTTAAGTGACCCCGTCAGGATTCAAACCTGAAACCTTCTGATCCGTAGTCAGATGCTCTATTCAGTTGAGCTACGGGG
>PSRA01000077.1 GCA_003175695.1 Bacteroidota bacterium
CCGCAGGAAACTGCTGATCCTGCATGGGAAGATCGATCCAGCCGATGTACACTCAGCATTAGCCGATTCTCATGTCGTGCTCATCCCCAGCGTTGTTGACAACCTGCCATTCGCGTGTCTTGAAGCAATGGCCTGTACAAAAGTGGTCCTTGCCTCCGTGCAGGGAGGACAACGAGAAATCATCACGGATGGAAAAAACGGCTTCCTTTTCGATCACCAGGAACCCGGATCTTTCAAAAAAAATCTACACCGGGTGCTGGAGCTGGCTGATGAAGAAATTTTGCGTATCGGCGAAAACGCCCGGGCCTCCCTGGACCGTTATGACTATGAGACAATCGCACCAAAAAAGATCGGGCTGCTCAAGGAACTTTGCAAGGGGTACCGGCGACGGTCAACCTTCCCGTTCCTGCGGCCGGAACCCGTTGTTCTCCCACCGGAAAAATCTCTTGCTCCCAACGTGCTATCGGTGGTCGTCCCCTTTTTCAACCTGGGCGCTTATCTCGACCAATGCATACAATCCATACTCAACAGCCGCTGGAAGGCGCTGGAAATAATTATAGTCAACGACGGGTCTACGGAAGCGAGCAGCCTGGACGCGCTTGAGCGCTGGCGATCGCACCCCCTGGTCACCGTTATTGATATCGCCAACCACGGACTGGCCCATGTCCGGAACATGGGGGCAAAACAGGCGGCAGGGGCCTACCTCAGTTTTCTTGACGCCGACGACGCCGTGCTGCCCGAATATTATGAGCGCGCGATTGGGGTACTTGCCCAGTATCATAATGTGTTTTTCGCAGGTTCATGGATCGAATATTTTGGTGAATCCGGCGGTGTCTGTCCGGCTTTCCCCCCAGAATGTCCCTATCTGCTCGCGCACAACCCCGTCAACAGCAGCGCGCTGGTATATAAAACGGCGGCCTTCCTCGGGGCCGGTCTCAATGACCGACAACTTGAGTTCGGGTTGGAGGACTATGAAAGTGTCGTTCATATGGCGAGCCAGGGCCTGAATGGAGTCGTGCTTCCCGAACCCCTGCATCGATACCGGGTGCGGCGACGATCGATGATCCGGATGATGAATCGTAACAAGCTGCTGCTCGCCCATAGTTATATCACTGAAAAACACCGGGATTTTTACCAGCCCTACTCATCAGAAGTGATCCAGCTGCTCAATAGCAACGGCCCCGGATACTTCTTTGACAATCCGACGATCGAACTCCATGTCAGCAGCACTCCCGAACGCCGGAACTGGGTCAACCAACTGAAGCGCATCGCCCGGCGACATCCCGCCCTAAAAAAGCTTTTACTCCTCATTAAGAAAAAAACCAATGGATATGGCAAACGCATTCCCATCCGGCCTGATCAGTCCACATAAATTGGAACGGCTATGGCTTCTCGCGAGGATCGAGTTCAAACTTCGGTATTACGAGAACAAACTGGGCCTGTTCTGGGCATTGCTGAAACCTGTTATGGATCTCATCATTTACTACGTGGTCTTCCAGGTGATCCTGCGCCAGAATGTCCCCAACTTCGCGTCCTACCTATTCATCGGTTTGATCATCTGGAATTTCTTTGTTGAATCGACCTCTGGGACGATCCAAATCCTGAGTACAAAGAAATATCTCTATGAATATAGCAATATGAATAAAATGGAGATCTACGTGTCCACCCTGATGAGCAACACGATTGGTCTTTTCTTCAACTTCGTCATGTTCCTGATCTTTTACAATTTCTTCGAAAATAAGTCGATGGGTCCTTCTCTCGAAAACTTCTGGATCCTGCCCATTTTTGCGAATTTGTTCATCCTTTCCCTTGGACTATCGCTGATCCTATCCAATATCTATATCCTGGCAAAGGACATCAACCAGATCTGGCAGGTGGCCGTGTCGTTCCTCTTTTTCCTGTCGCCGATATTCTATAAGCTAAGCACCTTTCTTGATCATCTGCCGGGGTTCGATTACGGCAACCCGATGGCCGGGATCATTATCAACGCCCGCCGGGTCATGATGCAACATCTGCCACCTGACATGTCCTTACTGGAATGGAACTTTTTCTACGCTATAGCTATTCTCATGTTGGGCTTTCTACTCTTAGATAAATTCGGCTCAAAGGCTGCAGAGAAACTCTAAACATGCAAACACCGATCGCCATCAGGGCCGAAAATATCAGTAAGACGTTCCACATCTCCGAGGACAGCCACAATACCGTCAAGCACCGGTTGTTCAATCTTTTCAACCCGCCCAGGAGGCGACAGTTGGAGGCGGTGAAGCCGATGAGCTTTGAGATAGGAAAAGGGGAATGTATCGGGCTTATTGGTCGCAACGGCTGCGGCAAATCTACTCTTGTGAAGTTGCTTGCCGGCGTCTACCCGGCTACGACAGGAAAGATCGAGACAAATGGTACAACCCTGCTTTTGCAACTTGGCATCGGCATGAGCCATGAGCTGACGGCACGCGAGAATATCTACGTTTCCAGTTCGGTCCTTGGGCTCCGGGTCAAAGAGATCGATGCCATCTTCGAATCGATCGTTGAATTTGCCGAGCTGCGGGAATTTGTCGATACCAAAATCAAGTATTTCTCGTCGGGCATGGCGGCGAGGCTTGGATTTTCGATAGCCGTCAACGCAGGCGCAGACATCATGTTCCTCGATGAAATCTTCGCTGTCGGTGATCTGAAATTCCAGGAAAAGGCTGAGGCGGTGTTGGAGTCGAGCTGGATCAGGGGTCGTACCGTGATCATGGTGAGCCATACGATGTCCACGATCGAAAAATACTGTCACCGAACGGCCTACCTCTCGCAGGGCAACCTTGTCTTCCTGGGGGATACAACGGAGGCGATACGGTTGTATCTCAGGGACAATGAACAGCTGGCTCCTCCCGGGGAAGGGTCGCTTTCCGGGCCGCCGGCAATGTTTGCCAGGCGCTGACCAGACTCAACCAGAATCCCAGCAATACGGAACCGAAGCTGCTGTCGATCCAATTTTCCGTCGACAGAGCCGCGGCGAATGCGCCGACGATGGCCAGCCCAAGCCAGTCTCCCTGGCGGATCGTTATCCAGACCGGTAGAACAAGATAGGCGAGCAGGAAGATGGCACTCCCTGCGATCCCGGTATTGACTAGCACGTCAAGCCAGGTGTTATGGAGGTTACGGTTCCGGACATAGGCAAACATAAAATCCCGGGCTTTATATTCCTGCCTGAGGATTGTCTGCTTGTCGCCCAGCGGCACCCCTGCCAGCAGGTGTTGTCGCGCCACCCTCCACCCACAGCTCCACGCGGCAAGCCGGAAATTTGCGCCGTTCCACTGGCTTGAGTCCACAGCCATATTGTAATGACTCTCCAGTCCGCGGCTTTGATAATCAAAATGCAAGTACTCCAGCTGCCGCATCCTGTTCATGGTTTTGGGAAAGGTAAAAAATAGCGTGATAGACACTAACAGGCCACTTCCTATCAGCCACATTGCGCTTCTGAAACCCCGGGTCATTAGATGAAAAACATAGCCAATGGCGGCTATGTAAAGGACGAAGAGTGAGGTGCGGCTGGCCAGCAAAAAGTGGAAAAGGACCAGGAAGATCGTTCCAAACCCCGCGAGGAGTCTTGTTCTTCCTTTAATGATCCCCTTGTGCAAGAGCCAGACAAAACAAAAAATGGCGATGACGACGATCTGCGCCATGTAAACGGAACTACGGCCGATGGCCTTTGTCAGGCTGTCGTCATAAAGCCACTGCATGTCATGGTGCACCCACGATCTACGAACGGCGTCCGCACCGCAGCAAACGGACACCACCAGGACAATCACCGCGTAAGCAAACAGCATCCGGCTTTTAATCCGGGAGTTAACGTATATGCCCCCCAATGCCAGTGGAAAAATCAGGAGCGGCGAACGCATCGCCAGAATGGACCAGGCCCGCGCGTGGTCTGCTGAGGTTGCCGCACTGATCAATTGAAGGATAAAAAACAATAACATGAAAAGCACGGCGCGCCGGTTACGCAGGAACAGCCATTTTTCTGCCGGCGGGTTAAAGACCAAACACACCGTGAATATTGCGCCGATTAAAATATTATTTATGACCGGCATTTCAGGCGGGAGAAAAAGCGTGGCAAAGAATGCAACCGTCAGCCAAAAAAGGAATTTTTCCTTCGGAACCAACATTTCGTTCAAAGTGCAATTCGCGGGCCAATGCCTGATCCGTTGAATTACAGACCGGTGGCATAGTTTTAGCACAACACGATCAAAATGGAGACTACGCATTCAGAAAAAATAAACTCTACTCAGTATTGGGATCAACGTTTTATTACTGACTGGAAAGATAACCATGGCGTCGAGCAGTCCCAATTTTTTTCCCGAATTGCCGTAGATCGCCTTCCCCCCTGGTTTATTCACTACGTCAAACAACATCAGCCCTCATTTTGCGATTGGGGTTGTGCCATGGGAAATGGCACCAGGATCTTATGTGAGCTACTATCCCTGAAAAATGTTACGGGCATCGACTTTTCACAGGTTGCGATCGAAGAGGCCCGGTCAAGTTACCCCAATATACAGTTTATAGCCGCCGACATCCAAAAGGGTGAGGATTTCCCTTTGTTTGACATCATTTTTTCTTCCAACACCCTGGAACACTTTGATAATCCCTGGGAAATTTTAGAGCGACTGAGTTGCTTTGCCAAACAATTTATCGTCCTGCTAGTTCCATTTGAAGAATATAACAGGCATTTTGAACATTTCTACACTTTTGAGACTACCAATATTCCATCCACCCTCCGGGCTTCGCATTACCTGACCTATTATTCGATTTTGAACGCTGCAGAGTATCCTTCCAGCTATTGGGATGGGCGTCAAATATTACTGATCTATTCGACCTATTCAGAACTTACCCAACTTGCACTCACGCTATCGGATCTTACTGAAAAAATTCCAGCACTTAGCCCTGATACGGCTATTATTCGAAACGAACAAAACAGGCTTCAGGAGCACCTGAATGAGTGCGCACAGAATATCTGCCGGTTGAAAGAACAGATGGATCTCTTTTGCGATTCATTCAATAAGCAACTGGATGAGACCCGCAATTTATTAGCGGCTAGTTTGTCGGAGAAGGAAGTCATGTCTGTTGCCATACAATCTCTCCAAAACGAGGTCCTCGCTAACAAAAAGCAGGACTCCGAAAAGCTTAGGTTATTAAGCTCGGGCCTGGATACTGCAGTACAATGTCTCCAAAGCGAGATGTCGGCTGACAGGAAGAAAACAGCCGAAAGGCTGCTGCTACTAAACGATAACCTTGACTCTGTCAAGGAAACCTTGTCCCGCGGTTTCATGTCGAAGATGAAAAACTTATTCAAATGACAAAGGTGCTATACATCTTCGGAACCAGGCCCGAGGCCATTAAAATGGCCCCTCTCATTCTAAGAATGAAGAGGTCAACAAGCTTTGAAGTCAAGGTTTGTGTCACGGGTCAACACCGAACAATGCTGGACCAGGTTTTGAAGTTCTTCAACATTAACCCGGACTACGATCTTAGCCTGATGAAAACCAATCAGACTTTGTCCGGCATCACCAGTGATTCAATCAAGGGAATATCTCGGATATTATCAAGTCAATACGATCCCGATCTTATTATTGTGCAGGGAGATACCACAACGGCCCTCGCTGGTGCTCTCAGCGGGTTCTATTTCAAAAAGAAAATAGTCCATATCGAAGCCGGTTTAAGAAGTCACAACAAATACTCGCCGTTCCCCGAAGAAATGAATAGGGTGCTGATCACCAAACTGGCGGACCTGCATTTCGCGCCCACCCGGCAGGCCTATGACAACCTCCTTCGTGAAGGGGTTGAGCCCCATTCGGTATTTAATGTCGGCAATACGGTGATCGATGCCCTGTTCCTCGGGCTGAAAACGCTTAGGACAACGGATCAGGCCGATATAAGAAACAAATTCCCCTTCCTATCCAACGGCGCGCGGGCAATTCTGGTCACAGGTCACCGGAGAGAGAATTTCGGGGCGCCCTTCGAGAACATCTGCTATGCATTAAAGGAAATTGTAGAAAAAAACGAGGCCGTGCACATCATCTATCCTGTCCATCTTAATCCCCATGTCATGGAACCGGTCAAAAGGATCCTTGGAAACTCGGAAAGAATACACCTTACCGAGCCGCTCGACTATCCCTACCTGATCTGGCTTTTGAACAGGTCGTATCTCATAGTGACCGATTCAGGAGGGATACAGGAAGAGGCACCTGCCTTGGGAAAGCCGGTGATCGTTATGCGGGACGTCACAGAACGCATGGAAGGGGTAGCTGCCGGGACCAGCGTCCTGGTCGGAACAAACAGAGAAAAAATCTTTTCCAAATGCCAGCAATTATTGACAGATCAGTCAGAATATCAAAGAATGGCTAAGTCGGTGAACCCGTATGGAGATGGGAATTCCTGTCGCCGGATCACCGCGATACTCCAAACCAAATATCGGACGAAGGATGTTGTACAAATTTAAGTATCATCTCAGGGAAAGAGGGCTACTAGGCACTCTTGAAAGATTTGTCAATTGCTGGCAGGTGAATGGGTTTAGCTATACCGTTCGGCAAATGTTCAAGCGTGTTGACGGCAATTTCCTGATCTCCCATCAATCCCAGAAAGGTACGCTGCGGGCAAAAACAGTCCAGCGCAAATCGGAAAATGCTTACCTCGCCGACACGCGGTCGCAAGACAGCTATTACACCAAGTATAAAAAAGAGCCGGTGGAAGTCAGAATGTTGGACCTGCAGAATATTCTCAAGAAGGAAAAAAGCTGCAAAGGTATCGTCCTTTATCCGTTGAGCTATGACCTGTCTATAAAGCAGCGCCCCGAGCATTTGTTAAAGGCGCTGGCCGAGGAGGGTTACTTGTGCCTCATGATGCAAATCGCCGAATCGCATGAGCGGTCCAAAGTGAAAAAACTCTCCACCCGCCTGTATGTGGTCGATTTGTTTGAAGAATGTCTCACCTATTTCCAAGACAAGAAACCGATCATTTATATATCTTACCCATTTTACAAGTACCTGACGAAATATTTCGAAGATGCTTATTTTATCTATGACGTCCTGGATAATCTGAAAATATTCTCCAACTATTGCCAGGCTATGGAAGAGGACAATGATTTTCTGCTAAGCTACTCCGATCTGACGCTTTACTCTTCACAGACCCTGTATGAACATAGAAATGCACCCGACCGAAATGCCCTGCTGATCGAGAATGGCGTATGGGTACAGGATTTCGAAATGTCCCAGGACGATGTTCCCAGGGAGTATTATTTGAAAAGGCACCGGCCTGCCGGCAACGCAATCGGTTATCATGGCGCGATCAGTGAACTCCTCGATCTCGATCTCATTGAAGAGGTGCTGAAACTGGATAATGATGACATTTACATGATTGGACCCATCGCCACTTTCTCTCCCTCCAAAGCGGCAGAACTTAAATCCAAGGTCAATAGGTTAACCAAGTACAGGAACTTTCACCTGATGGGATTTATGTCCTACGGCCATCTCAAGTACTATATACATCAGTTTGATTTTTGCATAATTCCTTTCATTGTCAACGAAGCGACCGATGCGGTAAGCCCTTTGAAACTTTTTGAATACTTCGCCTGCAAAAAACCCGTCGTCGCCACTCCCACAAAAACGCTGTTGAAGTATAAGGATGCGATAAATATATTCGCCAAAGTTGACTTTGTCCGGTTCTTCGCAAGTTCTCCCACCCCAACCATTGAGGAATCAAAATACGAGCGCCTTTCATTCAATAACCGGTGGGAGACGCTTGTCGCACCCATAGTTTCCAGGCTAAATCGTCGGATGGATACTTTACAAAGCGCTCCGGTCCCGGTAAAAAAAAGAATGGTCGACATTATCAATGTCAACTTCTTTGATTGGGACGGTGAAGTACTCTTTAAGGGAGGGGCCGAGCGTTATGTTTACGACCTGGCTAAAATCTGCGCGGCGAAAGGCTTACATGTCAGGATTCTCCAAAATGCCACTTCATTTTTCCTCAGGAATTACAACAACATTCCCATTGTTGGGCTGACGCTGAACAGGAGCTTTGACTTGGATAAAATATCTGAAAAATACAATACCTATTGCAGGCAATCCGACCTGGTCATCGCATCCCCGCTTGACCTGGCATGCAACCTGCACTATTCCTGCAACAGTATCGGCATTAACCATGGAATTTACTGGGATGACAGAACCACCCGGCTTACCAGTTATGATATTCATCATTACAACAGAATATTCAGAGCGCTAAAGACCTGTTCAAAATCGATCTGCGTCGATACCAATTTTATCAATTGGCTTAGAACTTATGACTACGAGCTAGCTTTAAAATGTGAATACGTACCAAA
Organism: Bacteroidota bacterium; assembly: GCA_003175695.1. Classification (GTDB taxonomy): domain Bacteria; phylum Bacteroidota; class Bacteroidia; order Chitinophagales; family Chitinophagaceae; genus Puia. Next base: position 8,357 of record PSRA01000077.1, read on the forward strand.
CTATGTATGCGAGAAACAATTTACAGCTGTGGAAAAGGATTTTGACGGCAACCTCACTATTATCTATCCAAGGCGCCTGTATGAAGCAAGAGGGCTTTATGTCGCCATTGAAGCATTCACTTACCTTCTACCGAAATATCCCGACTTTCATTTGCACTTTGTCGGTCAGGCAGACGGTGATGATGTTGTGGCTACCCGTAACTTCATCAATAAATTCAAATCTCAAGTCTTCTGGTATGAACTTGATATGGAAAAGATGGTCGAAGCCTATCATCAAAGCCATATTGCGATCATCCCAACTGCTTTTGCCGAAGGCACCTCGCTGTCCTGTCTTGAAGCCATGGCAACCAACAATGGCATCGTTGCGACGAATATCGGGGGTTTACCAAACCTGATAATCAATAAATTTAATGGCATGCTCATCAACCCCGATGCCAATGACCTGATAAATGCAGTAGAACGGTTGATAAACGATCGAAAGCTTTTAAAAACACTTGCTTCCAACGCTTTGCTAACCGTCAATTCCTTCAGAAAAGATCAATGGGATCAGAAATGGAATTCGATCATCGAGGAGTCCTTATGCAGCCTTTAATATCCGTCATATTACCCACCTATAATGGTTCCCGTTGGTTGCGATCGTCAATAGAAAGTTGTTTATTTCAATCCTACCAGAATTTTGAGCTGATCCTGGTCGACGATTGTTCAACAGATGGCACGAGCCCTATAATCGAACATTATTCGAGATTGGACAGCAGGATCAGGGTGATCCGCAATGAGGCGAATATGAAATTGCCGGCGTCCCTGAACAAAGGGTTCGCCCTTGCGAGAGGAGAGTATTTTACCTGGACCTCGGACGATAATTTATTTGCAAAGGATGCTTTGCAGGTGCTGCTTGACAATATACGATCCACAGGCTCCGATATCATCTACTCTTCGTATCATTTTATCAATGAATCAGGTGGTCGTCTTGAAAAATTTGCCGGGGTACCGGAAGAAATATTATTCAAATGCGTTGTCGGCGCTTGTTTTCTTTATAAACGAACGGTACACGAACAATTGGGAGGTTATGATGTGACCAAATTCAGAATGGAAGATATGGATTTTTGGTTGAGGGCACTGCCAAGGTTCAAGACCTCCTTTATAGATCATCCACTGCTTTACGCCTACAGAAAACATACGAATTCCCTGACCTCGAGCTTATACTCCGATGGCGAAAAATACAGGGAATACAGAAGAAATCATTTTGAATCCTTTAAAACATTCTTCAACGAAGAGCTGCAAGCCTGTCTTTCCGATGAGGAGATCGAACTTCATGTTGAATTGTATTTTGAAGATATCGTTAACAATAAGAACCTGAATTTCGCCATCACTGAAAAGGTGCTTAAGTACATAAACCTTTTCAATAGGTTATTGCTTGTCAATTGGCAATCGATAGGCCTGGACCCTGCGGTAGTGCAAAAAACAATCGGGGATAAAAGAGACAAGATCGTTAGTCTCGTTCTGAATGACCTGATCTTTGCCAACAAAATGCTCTTGAAAGAAAATCCAAAACTTGCCAGGCAATTGAACAGACCCATTTCATGGTATTATAAGGAATATGAGGTCCTGCCTTTGTGGTTCAAAAGATTGGGGCATATCGTAAAAATATTGCAGAATAACAGGAGTTGGCGATCGATATTCAGCGATCGTACGAACCTATGAATTTGCAGCCCTTCGGCCCGCGGTGTCGAACCGTTCATTGGACATGAGGGAAAAAAACATAAGGTTCAACCTATATCCTTTGCAAGGGACGCCGGTGAGGCCAGGATGTACAGACAGCTACAAAAACAATCTACTGTTTTATTTCGCTTAATGGTGACAGTTTGTTCGGGGAAATAGAAATTGACTACACTTCTTCTTGATTCACTTCCGTACAACGCGACAAGTTCCCTGAATAGATGATTCAACCGGTAAGAGTTAAACCTATTATTTGAACTGCCTGATTTGATTTAACTAAGAGCATTTCTATTTTAACCGCCAGACATTCAGCCGTGATCTACTAATGAGGGAAGGAATTATTCTTTCCTCTTTTTTCTCGACCTGTCCGGGCTAAAATAAAAAGATAACCACTACCCCAATATAGAACAGCAAACAAAAATCCAGGCAGCGACGAATTCAATAGAGCAAATCTCACTATTGAAAAATTGACATATTAAATGAAATTTTTTCCGATTCTTTTGCTACGGTATCAAAAATGTTGTGCAAAAACCTTGAAGGCTGAATCTCTAAAATCTACTTAATGGATACGCAATTCTATATTCTGGTAACCTTAAAAACGCCGGAAGGTTTGGACACGTTCGGTAGATTCTTTATCGGCAATAACCGCGAGCGGGCTTACGCTCTCTTTAATAAATTGTCGGGAGTAGATGATGCGAGCGAAAAAGACCTATTATTCCTGGATTTTATGGAAACCATTGGCAGCCTGCCATTCAACTTAAAAATGAAAAGTTGTACATTAAATCAGCTGGCGGAAAATTGCAAACTTATTGCGAAGGAATTATTCAAAATGAATAATTTAGACGAAAAGTAACAGAATTGGCACTTCGTTCACGGTTATTACACTTACTTCGGGTTCACTTGGCTGCAGCGCTATTCTAGAAACCAAAAATATAAATTGGCTAAAATTCTATTGGGTTCCGAAATGCCTCTCAAATAAGTTGGCAGCCATCTAAAAGCTTGCAGGAATAAATTTATTTTTCCCGCGATAAGCAGGCGACAAATTTTCAGATGGATGTAGCAAGGAATCTCACCACCTAGGGGGATAGCTGCATTTTTTTCAGTGACAAAGACAATTTTTCACAATAATTTTCTATAAAATCGGACTGGCATATAGCTTGATGCACGCTTTTAAAATTAATTTTTCAACCATTTAAACGAAATGTTATGACACTCGTAAAAAGAAATGGAAACATGAACAATTTGTTCCCCACTTTTTTTGACGACCTATTTAACAGGGATTTGTTCAACTGGGGGAATCTTAATTTTTCAGAAACAAACACTACACTTCCTGCGGTGAACATCAAAGAAACAGGCGATGCTTATGAAGTGGAAGTTGCTGCGCCTGGCATGTCAAAAAAGGATTTCACCGTTGAATTAAATGGTAATACTTTAACCATTAGTTCTGAAAAAACAAACCAACCCGAAGACGAAAGAGTTGATGAACAATACTTTCGCCGTGAATTCAGCTACCAATCATTTAAACGGACGTTTCAACTTCAAAAAGATGTATTGGATGTAGATAAAATTCGGGCAAAATATGAAAATGGACTTCTTCATTTGTTAATCCCAAAGAAAGAAGAAGCCAAGCAGCAACCGACGAGATTAATTGAGATTGCTTAAAAACATTGACATCAATTTTCTAATCTCATTTTAATAAAATTAAAAACAGTCAAGTGATATGAAAAATTGGTTAAATGTTTTGATCGAGCAATTCAGGATGAAAAAAAAGGACTGGCTACTTAATGTTATGAGGCGAAAGCGGGATGATGATGACAATAACTTTAATCATCCGTTTGCCATATTATGATTTGGAGGCTGGGTTTTTATTCCCAGCCTCCTTTTTTAACTATACCACCTATTGAAAAGATCTAGGGCTGATATAGAGGTAGTCATGGATTTTGCATGAACTGGCAAAACATTCCAACAGATCAGTGGATAGAAAGATTTTATGATGGGCGGCTATTGCAGATCAAAATGCATACTAGCAATAGTCTTATGGAGGTAAATTGTAAAAAGGATAAATTGAAATACTTTCTAGACTATAACATACCGTTAATTCCTCACTCATTTTGTGAACTCAACTTTCTTCTCAATTAAAAGCAACAAAAAGCATGTTAGAATACTCGAGAATGAATCTCTCCCGCAGCGAAAGCAGGTCAATTGTGGAGTGGTTACTTCCCGAAACTTAGACTCAGCTAATGAATGGGGATTAAAATAAACGTTCCCCTGGCGGTTTGATCCCCTGTAGTCGGATATAAATTGTCGTCTGTCCCCGATGATGCGTCTGGTGTTCGAAGGCCTTTTCCAGCATAGCGAATCGGGTCTCCTTCCATTTGAACAGGGAGACCATCTCTCCATATTTGGCAGGGCTCAAATCCTTTATGCTTTGTATGGCAAAATCATAGCTGATGGTGACGAAATACACGACAGAATCCTTGGATTGAGCGCCGGGACAGTTTTCCAGGTCCCTGTCCTTAATAGCTTCGGGGACCTGGGCGCCTGTAGCTGTGGCGATAAGGGGTGCGAAATTGTCTTGCGCCAGGTGAAGCATCTGCTTAGAAAAGCTCCGGATGCTGTCTATCGGTTTGAAAGAATATTTGTCGGCGGGCATTGCGTTTAGATAGTCCAGCGTGTAGGTTTTGGCCCGTTGCCAATCCTTAACTAACTGCTCTTTGATCTCGTCGGAGGTTAAGGTCTGGGCGGATGCAAAAAAAGACAGGCAGGTTAGAAAAGCCCCGTTAAAAAGCATATAAATTTTTTTTGCAAAATGGCTCATAGCAATGGTTTTGACGTCACGCGTAAATGTAATTATTTAAAATAAGCTCCGGCAGGTAGGTGGTTAATGTCCTGACTCCGCACCGGATACATCCCGATCCTGAAAGTCAAAACTGCCGATTCTATTGGGTCAATCAAATTCTATAGAAAAGTCTTACCGCTGGTTTTGTTGACTAATTTGAAGCTGGTCAGCTTCCACGTAAAGCTATACAGATTCAGTTCTTTTTCGCTTAGTGGTAACAGTTACTTCTGAATTTATTTGCCGATACAAAAAGTAATATGCATTTATAATAAGCCTCAAACGGAGTTCGTGTTTTAAGTTCTCATCTAAAAAAAATATCCACCTCACCACCTGGGCTGGCATCGCTGACGACAATGGCTTTTTGTGGCGATCCACTCACCTCCTGAATTGGCGTCCAGGAAATGGTCGCGTTGGTAGAGCCCTGAAGGATCTGGATGGCCGTCATTGCTATATCCTTGTTGGGTGGGTACATGGTGCTGGGGTCGGTAACACCATAAGATTCCAGAGTTTCGGCGGTCCAGAAGGCCTGGGGAACGTTGTTCACCTGCAATGCTGACGCCGACGTGTAGCCGCGAAAGGACGAGTTGTAGCTATAGTTGCTACCAGATACTGCAGTTTCTTTTAATACACCTTCCAGGGCGGCCCCGGGTTTGACAGAGACGAGAGTTCCGAAAAACGCTTGATGGCTCGATACATACCAGTTGGTTATCGACCAAAATTTGCCACCTCCGGCGGCAGAGGGTCCCCATTGAAGTACAGGTTGAATGATGTAGCTTCTCTTGGTGGTACCATCCTGCATGCCATTAAAGAGGAAGAGTGTTTGATTGCCCTGGTTGGAAGGAACATCAGGAACGATCCAGTTGGTGGTGAAGTTAGTGATTGCCGTGCCGGTATTGTTCCAAAAGGCATAAGCGATCCATCCCTGAGCTTCCGTCGAATGGTGGGCGGGGGTGATAGAAACTGGTCCGAAGTCCTCAATAAGTCGGCCGCTTGCGGTTTCGAGTTTTTGCAGCCGACCGTTGCTGACGTCGATATGATAGCCCGGTGCGATGAAGTGGACATTGCTGCGTGGCATGTAGCCGGCAGGCGTTAGAACCTGGTCGGTGGGGACGGAAGCGGACGTGGGCGCAGTAGTCTCTTTCCGGCAAGCAGTAAATGCGAGGACAGCTAAAGAGACGAGGAGCCATTGGTGTAGGCGCTTTACTGGTCGGTCGCCGGACGGAACGAAGGAGATGTTCATAAGCGATGTTTTAGAGATGAGGAAATCGAAGGAATAAGTTTTGGGGGCCGATGAACAGGGGAGGTCTGAAGGGAATATGATTAAAGTTAATGGTAATTGGATAAAAATGCAAATGATACCTACAATAAAATAATGAAAATTCCAGGCGAATAAAATAAACCGTATTCACCTCCCCACGTTAAAAGCAATCGAAATGCCCCTCTCTATTTTTGAATCTAATAAATACGACCATTCTTTCTTGTGTTTCCACGAACCAATGATCTTCTTGTTTGCAATTTTTAATATGCTTAGACGCTATGAAATTAATTTCTTGCTTTGCGGCTACAGCCGGAGCCAATGAAAATTTTCTTGTTTACGAGTACCAGTGTAATTAGACATTCTGGTACAAAAAGTAACACCAATGGATAATGAACTTTTTACTCCTTGGGCTACAAAATTAATCACTCACTATAAAATCGCAATTGAAATTGTCGTTTACCCACGCGAGGTTACACTTAAATTCGATTCTTTCGGATGCGGTTATATCTCGTTTAATGGTGACAGTAACTTCTGAATTTATTTGCCGATACAAAATGTAATTGCGATTGAAATTCGATAGATTATGTTACTAAAGTACAAATGAGGTACAAATCCGACCTAACACGGATGATTGGAAAAACATTCACCAAACTCGAAGCATTTGCTTGCCGACCTTTCTTAAAGCCTTATCCAATTGCACATATCAATAATAATTGTCGGCCAACTTGCAGTTTTCAATTATGATTTTTTGATCGCTCTTTCTAACTTTAATAGTTGCACTAAACAAAGTGAACTTCATTTTAAATTAAATATTGTGATGTAGAATAGTTGCTAGGATTCTTCCCAGCAAACCATCCGTGTCTCCACTAACCCGTTTGATCAGCTGCTTACGACGTCATCAGCTCTGCAGAGCATCCAGGTAAATTTTGTGTTAGCAAATCAGCCTGAATTTGTAGTCCTTACAGAGCGCCCCCTACTGGCTAAGTGTCTATGATGCGCTTCACAACAATTGATCAAGTCGATGGCGATTATCATGAATTGACCGCATTTTGAATAACTTAAATCATTACTCATGAAGCAAATTAGATACGGACTGGGCCAACACCCTTGGCTTTTGTTTATCCTACTCAGCTACAGCTTCTTTGCTTGTAAAAAGGAAACACATAGCAGTTCCTCTGGGACCCCGGCGGTTATCTATGATACGAGCTTCGAAACTGGAGGGTCCAATTACGCCATGTACTCAGTGGGAACTTATCTCCAATTCCCGACCGATTCAGACTGGAACATCCCTTATAACCTGCGGCCTGTGATTGGAACTTATCATTTAGCACCCGACACGGTAAAAATGCAATTGGCAAAAATGTATGCCAATGGTCAAAGAAAAATCGCCCTCGATCTTTGGTATCTTGATTTCAGTCTGTACGGAAATCCGTCTGACAGCCCTGTAAATGCCCACGTAGTGAATTCAAAACTGGGCAAACTAATGCCCCAGCAGGAAAGCAATTTGAAAAACCTGCTGATTGATATCATAAATACAGGCTTTAATACCATCATCCTGCGATTTGCAACCCAGGGAAACTCTGCCTCCATTAGCTGGAATAGCTGGGACCAGTCCAGATATGACGTAAACTGGAGCTTTATTCGTACCACGATTCAAACTGTGCAACAACAAATAACGGGAAAACCTATCGACATCCTATTTGACCTGGATTTGGAGAACGGAGGTAACTCGAACGGGCAGGCCGTGCAATACAATGCCCAGCTCTGGACAGATTATGTCAAGACCTTCGGTTCCCATCATACGATTGGCTTTTCCATTGCTTATAACGCAACGGGAAAAGTCGTTAATGCCATGAAGGTTTATGACCAGGTCGGGGTCCGACCGGATATTTACGGTTTTGATGTATATGGAGATGAACTAGCAGGCTATACAGAGCTTTATAACGAAATGAAATCTGTGGGGGAGGACAAAAAGCCCGTTTTTGCAGAGGAAGCCTTTTATGACGATGCGTTATCGGACTTCCAAATCCGCCAGGCGAGGAGTACACTCAACTGGAATATCAAATGGATTATGCAATGGCCCGAACAACGCTATGCAATTCAGAACAATTTTTCAGTTCAGTTCCCTGCTGATTACTCTAATTACCTAAAATGAGCAATTATCCAAATTCGAATTTGTCGGTCCAAGCTCTTTCTTGTATTGTAGCTGCAACCAGCCTGCTTACTTGCAAGGTATGTTTTGCAACCAGATAGGTACTCCATCTCAGCGCAGTAACAGTTACTTCTGAAATAGGAAGGCGGACCACCGGGGTACCGCCTTCCTTTGTTTACTTTTGAATGGATCCCATCAACCAAGGTTAAACCGGTCCAGGTTCATTACTTTGTTCCAGGCAGCTACAAAGTCCTGCACAAACTTCTCTTTTCCGTCCTCGCATGCATATACTTCCGCAATGGCACGAAGCTCGGTGTTGGAACCGAAGATGATATCCACTCGGGTACCGGTCCACTTAGGTTGACCAGTGTAGCGGTCAGAACCTTGAAATACTTGTTTTGTGTCGGAAGTAGCAGTCCAGGTAATACTAATGTCAAGAAGATTCACGAAGAAATCGTTTGTAAGTGCCTCTGGTGTATTGGTAAATACTCCGTTTTTACTCCGATCCCAATTCGTATTCAGCATTCGCATTCCACCTAAAAGCACAACCATCTCCGGAGCAGTTAATGTGAGCAATTGTGCTTTGTCAATTAATAATTCTTCTGCCGTCGCATTGGACCTTCCTTGCAGGTAGTTACGGAAACCATCTGCTACTGGCTCCAGCACTGCAAATGAATCCACATCCGTTTGTTCCTGGGAGGCATCCGTACGTCCAGGCTTAAAGGGAACAGTTATATCTTGGCCTCCATTCTTTGCAGCTTTCTCAATTCCTACATTGCCCGCCAGAACAATCAAATCGGCTAGCGATACTTTTTTGCCGCCTGCCAGCTCTTTGTTGAACTCCTGCTGTATAGACTCCAAGTTAGCCAGCACTTTTTGCAGTTGTTCGGGGATGTTAACCTCCCAGTTTTTTTGAGGAGCCAGACGGATGCGCCCGCCATTCGCACCCCCTCGTTTGTCTGAACCGCGGAAAGTGGAAGCGGAAGCCCAGGCAGTGGAAACACATTCTGAAACAGAAAGCCCGGATGTCGATATTTTTGCCTTCAGCATCGCGATATCTTTATCATCAATCAGTTTATAGTTGATGGCAGGAACCGGATCCTGCCAGATGAGTTCTTCGGCAGGCACTTCCGGTCCCAGATAGCGGGCACGCGGTCCCATATCGCGGTGCGTGAGTTTGAACCAGGCACGGGCAAACGCATCAGCAAATTCTTCCGGATGCTCATAGAAGTGCCTGGAAATTTTTTCGTAGCTCGGATCTACCCTGAGAGAGATGTCAGTTGTGAGCATAAATGGCGCATGGCGCTTGGAACGGTCATGCGCATCCGGAACCAATCCCGCACCACCGTTGTCTTTGGGTTTCCACTGATGAGCTCCGGCGGGACTCTTCGTGAGTTCCCATTCATATCCAAACAAATTCTCGAAGTAGTTATTGCTCCATTTGATAGGCGTGGTGGTCCAGGCACCTTCCAAACCACTGGTGATGGTATCGTCTCCATTTCCCTTTCCAAATGTGTTTCTCCATCCAAGGCTTTGCTCTTCTATGCCAGCCTCAGCCGGTTTAGGCCCAACATATTTTCCAGGATCAGCAGCTCCGTGTGTTTTGCCAAACGTGTGGCCGCCTGCTATCAGGGCTACAGTTTCATAGTCATCCATCGCCATCCGGCCAAAAGTCTCCCGTATATCTTTCGCGGCAGCCAGTGGATCGGGTTTCCCATTGGGACCTTCCGGGTTCACATAGATCAAACCCATCTGGACTGCAGCAAGCGGATTTTCCAATTCGCGGTCGCCAGTATAACGATTATCACCCAACCATGTTTTTTCTGAACCCCAATAAACATCTTCTTGCGATTCCCAGGCGTCTTCACGACCGCCACCAAAACCAAATGTCTTCAGGCCCATGGATTCGAGGGCACAATTGCCAGCCAGGATCAACAGGTCTGCCCAGGAAAGCCTCCTGCCATATTTCTTTTTAATGGGCCATAAGAGCATGCGGGCTTTATCGAGGTTGGCATTATCGGGCCAACTGTTGATCGGTGCAAAACGTTGGGTACCGCTACCTGCACCGCCCCGACCATCGTGAATCCTATAAGTGCCAGCGCTATGCCATGCCATTCGAATAAAGAAGGGGCCATAGTGTCCAAAGTCTGCAGGCCACCAATCCTGCGATTGGGTCATTAGATCAAAAATATCCTTCTTTACTGCCTTAAGATCCAGACTATTAAATTCCTTGGCATAATTAAAATCCCTGGCCATTGGATTGGACAGGTTTGAATGTTGACGAAGAATGTTCAACCTTAACTGGTTTGGCCACCAGTCCTGGTTCCGTGTGCCTCCTCCTGCAGTTTCCCTTAGCTCACCACCAGAAAATGGGCATTTCCCTGCGCCATTACCATTTGTTGAGGTGACGGGATATGTACTTGTGGTCATAATTTAAGAATTTGAAAGGTTTAATTGAAATAAAATGGTTAGATGATATAGTCCAATATTTATTATGCAAAACTACAAGCCTCCTTTTACCTAATATTCGAAGGATCGAAATTATTTTCTTGTTTCTCTTCAATGTTCATCATGACAATAAGTTGGACAGCTTTTCCAGAAGACATTCAGAATACTGAAATAGAGCACCAAACTCTTAATCAGAAATATTCAAATGGGATTATCTCAATTGAAGGCAAAGCATTTTCCAAAAAATGGTAGAAGTTGGCTTTGGAGACATACCAGAATACACTGGCCGCAAGGCTCGCACTTGTCATTCGCCGTTTTGTCGTTCCGGCGTGTATCTGTCACATGATCCTACTTATCGCCGGAATCTTCCTCAATCATATTCACGATGGATGGTTTTGTTGTCGGTAGCGGCAGGAACGGCATGGAGCACAGCATGGTGCTGATCGCCTGCCTGACCGGTGTGCTCTGGTCCTACTAGCCGCGAAAACCTTACCTCCATGACTCTCCCTAAGGGTAAAAAGTCTTTCCGCTGGTTTTGTTGATTTGCCAATGGCGTATTTACTACTCAGTTTAAGCCGATTAAGTTTTATTTCGATTGATGGTAACTGTTACGTATCAATTCGCTTCCCGATACAAATCACGAAAACCCGCAATTCTTGCGGCCTTTCGTGATTTCTGACTTTGCAAGCTCTCAGGGATTCACCATGCCCTGCTTTTGAATTTTCTTGCTTACTGCTACAATCGTATTCTTAAACCCACTACAGGAAACGGCTGGTCTCTCAATGCAGTTCCTCGCAACACACGTGCCTTTTCCGTGTCAATAAATACTGTGGCTGCGCTTGCTTTATTCTTGTTTTTGGCTCCTTTATATAATAAATAAACTCCTCCCGCTATAACTGCCCCCACTGAGTACATAATAAGCTTTATAAGATTTGTATTCTGGTTGATATGTACCTAAGGTAAATACTTGATCAAATGTACCTGCTGTCACCTGGCTGCCATCCGCAACCAGCGTCGCGACAAAACCCGTCGTACCAGCCCCGGCCATTATCCAGCCAATTGTCTTTTGTGATTTACTTTTCCTACACAAATCGGAGTCTTTCCAATTTTGATTTGGTGTTACCTGCTGAGCAAATGAGACCGTCGTAAAAACAAGCACCATCATCGTAATTATAATATTTTTAATGTGATTTTTTTTTGAATCAATGTTGTGCAATAGATCGAGAATTTTCAAATGAATGGAAGGATTGGAAAAATAGTGGACGGAAAAATAGTGAACCTTTAAAGAGCAAGCTTTCGGCTTTGATCAAAAGGAAATAATAGCTTAAACATCAGCATTAGTCTTTCCAGCTAACCTTCAAGATCTTTTCTGCTCGCAATACTTTATCTCCTGCACGTAATACGCAAAAATACATTCCGGCAGCTATAGCCGACAGATTGATTTTATTTGTACCGTTTTGGATTTGCTTATTTCTTATCAACACCTGCCCCAAAGTGTTATACAAAGACATACTAACATCACAATTTGTTGTTTCCTTTTCGATAATTAAAAAATCGTGAAAGGGAATGGGGTATATCTTAGTTCGTTCATCCAAAATACAGTTGCACTGGCTGGTAACCGAGACCTTTATGCTGTCGATCGCTTTGCAATTATTCTGATCGGTGACCTGTACCCAATAATTACCTGCATCAGCCACAGTGATCGAATCTCTATTTTCAAGGTTGCTCCATGAATATGCATTAAAAGCACCAGGATATAACGTTATAGAATTTCCTTTACATATGATCGTATCCTTGCTGAGAGAAGGTAAGGGTTTCGGATTGATAGTAATCGGAATACTGTTTGACGCTGCTGTCAGCGGAGTAGCACACGTGGCACCACTTGTCATTAAGCATGAAACGACATCTCCATTCTCGAGATGATTGTTGATATAAGTTGCTGTGCCCGTTTCAGAAACCATCCCATTTACTTGCCATTGGAAAGAGGGTGTTGCTCCGCCGTTGGTTGGCATTGCAATAAATTCTATTGCACTATCTTTGCAAACAGCTGTGGATGACGCTTTGATCTCTACGGATGGTGTTACTGAAACAGCCACTGTCAAAGTATCGGGACTTGAATGATAGTAGGTACATCCATTTGAAACTTCACATCGGTATTCGGAACCATTTAATGCAAGTCCTATGTTGATCAATTTAATGCTGTCGGCATTCACCCCCGTGTAAGCGGGACCATTAGTCAGATTTTCCCAACCCAGTGGTGTATTTATCTGCCACTGATAGCTGATTACCGACGTTGCACGGATATCAAAATGCGTATTTCCTCCGATGCATGTAGTTGCATTTACGGGTGATGAGATGACCGGGGTGAAACAAAATGCAACTTTTCTTACTCTGTTATTGGCATTGTCCGCAATGTATAAATCTCCATTTATATTAATAAATACTCCCCAAGAGTTAAACAATTGTGCGTTGACAGCTGGGCCGCCATCACCACTGAATCCCTGGGTACCATTTCCAGCAATCGTGGTAATAACGCGAGTGACTGCATCCATTCGGAGCACCCGCTGACTCAGGTCCGCTATATAAAGATTTCCAAAAATATCAGCAGTTATGCCAGTGGGTGCGGTGAGGTTAGTAGACAGACTTGATAAGCCATCGCCGTTATATCCGGTGATTCCGGTCCCGGCAATGGTGGATATGATGCCGGTACCCGAAACCAACTTCCTGATGCGATTATTGCCATAATCGGCGATGTATAGATTCATTGCGGCGTCCATAAAAATACCATACGGTTCAAATAGCTCAGCTGAAATTCCCAGTCCTCCATCTCCTGAAAAACCAGCTATGCCATTTCCTGCAACCGTAGTGATGACACCAGATTGTGCATCAACTTTTCTGACGCGATGGTTGCCATAATCAGCAATATAAACATTGTTGCTCCTATCTACGGCGACTCCTGTGGGTAACCATATATTTGCAGAAACTGCTGGACCACCATCACCGCCGAAACCAGAAGATCCGTTGCCGGCGATGGTCGTAATAATGCCAGTTGCGACATCTACTTTTCGGATTCGGTTGTTATTATAATCCGCGACATATAAATTCCCCGCTGCATCAATTGCTATTCCAGTGGGTCCCTTTAAAGATGCGGAAATGGCTGGACCGCCATCACCGGCAAAACCATATGAACCGTTACCCGCTACCGTGGTGATAATGCCGGTTATCGCATCTACTTTCCTGATTCGGTTATTATCATCATCGGCTATATAAAGATTATTGTTTTTATCTGCAGCAACTCCTGAAGGAACCAATAGTGCTGCCATCGTTGCGGGACCCCCATCACCACTGTAGCCATAAACTGCGCTCCCGGCAACTGTTGTAATTATTTGAGCATAGGCATGGGATGTGTACTGCCAAAACAAAGAAAATAAAATGCATATCCGCAACCGAAATTTCATACTCCAAAATGTATTAAATAATTAGTGGAGAACAAAAAATTGCCTAAGGAAAATATTAATTGCAATGTGGTTATTTGTTCCAGTATATTAGTTTACGCATACTCATAATAGATATATAAGGAAGCATTGACACTAAAATAGTAATTAAAATTTGAAAATGGAATTGAAATGGCCAAGCATGCAATCATGAGAAAGTGGCAAAGCATCGATTGCGAAAGTCACAGAGTTAATCATGGCCAACATCTGTAGTTGAGAACAATTAAGCAGAAACCCCTAGACAAAAATTTGTTTGTGAAATATAACTAATTACAACTCTTTTGAGAATATAATGAATATCTTACTCCAAAATCGTAAAGCCCCTAAAAATGATCAACAACCGGTTTTTAGTTACCCTATTGTCTCTGATTTCTATTGTCATATTCACATTTGAAGGTTGCAAAAAAGATAGCAACACTCATTCCGTACCATCGATTAGTGGTTTCACCCCCATGACAGATACGATTGGAGCCACCATAACCATCACAGGAAATAATTTTAGTACTACTGCGGCAAATGATATTGTAAAGATTAACGGCGTTGCTGCAACTGTTTTAACTGCAACAGCGACAGAACTGGTCGTAACTGTTCCGTCCGGAGCATCTAATGGCCCAATTTCAGTATCAGTAAATGGTCAGAGTGCAACGTCTACAGGATCTTTCACAGTTTTGGGACCAACTATCACAGGTTTTTCGCCTTCAATTAGCGGAATCGGATATCCGGTGGTTATAACTGGAACCAATTTTAGTTCTGATATCAATTCAAACTCCGTTACCATTAACGGTAGCACTGCACAGGTTACTGCAGCGTCGAATACCCAACTAACGGTTATAGTTCCACTCAATGCATCAACAGGAAAAATTGCCATTGCAGTTAAAGGCCAGCTAGCGAATTCGACGGCCAATATCTTAGTAAAAAAATTGACCGTGACATCTATCGCCGGTTCGGGCAATTATAGTTTTAGTGACGGGACAGGTACCGGAGCGAGCTTTAATGGTCCATGGGGAATAGTCGGTGATGGCAACGGAAATTACTACGTCGGCGATGGTTTTAATAGCAGAATAAGAAAAGTTACAGCAGCTGGAGTGGTCACTACTGTTTCCGGTACAAATTTCCAGGGAAATATTGACGGCCCCGTAGATACGGCAACCTTCGGCGATCCTTTTGGAATAGCAATCGATAGTCACGGTAATCTTTTTGTAACTACTATGGGTTGGAATGATATCAGGAAAATAACGCCTGCAGGAATGGTTAGCACATTTGCCGGAGATCCTTTTGGAAGTTTCGGCACCGCAGATGGAACTGGAACTGCTGCCCGCTTCCACACACCTTTAGGGATAACAATAGATGCAAATGATAATATTTTTATTGCAGATGCAGACAACAGAACAATTAGAAAAATAACACCAGCAGGAGAAGTAACCACGTTTGTGGGAAGTGGAACAAAAGGCTCTGCAGATGGTACCGGAACAGCTGCAAGCTTCAATCAGCCGTTTGGACTTGGTAAAGATGCTAACGGTAACATATATGTTGTTGATGCGGGGAATAACAATATTCGCAAAATAACGCAGGCAGGAGTGGTGACCACATTCGCTGGAAATGGAACTCAGGGCGCTGCAGACGGCCCGGCTCTTTCAGCAAGCTTTCACCAACCGATCGGAATAGTTTCTGATCACGCCGGCAATTTTTATGTTACAGATGAGGCTGCTCACAGGATAAGAATGATTACTGCTGACGGGAATGTCGTTACCGTGGGCGGAAATGGTCAAAATGCATCCGTCGATGGTGTAGGAGGCTTCGCAGGTTTTTCATATCCCTTAGGAATATGTATTGATCCGGATGATACAATGTATTTAATTGATAATGGATCAGCCAAAGTCAGAAAAGTAGTTGTTCAGTAAATACATGGTTTCACTTTATTTTCTTTATAATTATCTTAAACCAACTACCGATGTCCCTCATTCGCCAATCCATACCCGAAATCAAGTGTTTACTAATTTCAGCAACAATTTTATTTTTTACTTCAGCCGGGCTAGCCCAAGTACAAAGCAAAAAAGAAAAGATCCGGTCGCTTTTCTCCATCATGAAACAAGACTC
>PSRA01000050.1 GCA_003175695.1 Bacteroidota bacterium
CAGTTCCGAAATAGGACAATTGAAGAAAAAACCCGCCAATGATTCCGCTTAATAAATTATACCGATCGTCCCAATTAAAACGACGTTCGTCAAACCCAGTGGTAATAACATTCAGCTTGCCAGCCTTTCCACTGATATGCAATGCATCATACAATCCAACATTCGCTGGCAATAAATGAACGACCCAGTAGCCTGCCAGGGCCATACCTGAGATGATTATGATCAATTGCAATTGCTGCGTATACGCCACCGCTTTGGCTCCGCCGGAGACTGTATATATGATGAGCAATCCTCCCATAAATACGTTGGTCCAAAATATATTCCAACCCAACAGGGATGATAAAATGATAGAAGGCGCCGATATGCTAATGCCTGTAGATAACCCTCTCTGCAGCAGGAAAAGAAATGAAGTGAGAGTTCTTGTCTTCAGATCAAATCTTTTTTCCAAAAATTCATAGGCCGTAAATAATTTAAGTCGGTGGAAGACAGGAACAAAAGTGACGCATAGCAAAACCATCGCCAGGGGAAGCCCAAAATAGTATTGAACAAATCGCATTCCATCCGTGTAAGCCTGACCGGGGGCTGAAAGGAAAGTGACAGCACTGGCCTGCGTGCCCATGATGCTTAGCAGAATGAGATACCACGGAACAGATCGATTGGCAAGAAAATAACCATCCAGATCTCTGGTTGTTTTACTCTTATGCAAACCATAAGCAATGATTCCGATAAGAGTAATGGATAATACCAGCCAATCAATCTGGCTCATGAAAAATGTTTAGTAAATAAATAGAAACAGCCAATCAGGGCAATTAAAAACCCAATTACCAGTATATACCAGTAAGACCATTTTTTGAAAAGTGGTGGTCGTTCTTCCTGCGGGTGTTCCATAACCTTATTTTTCTTGGTCACTCTTTCCCATCATGACTGATGCGGCGAACAGACCTAACAAAAGGCCAATCACTAGTCCAATAGTGGCTTTCTTAATGAGCCGGCCCACAATTAATCCGATGATAATGGCGACTACAAAAACAATTTCTCTTCTTCTTCTCATGGGCTAGAATCCACGTTTATGGTTAAGCGCTATCAGGTTTGCCATTAGGCGGTATGATCCTGGCACACCAGCTGGCAGCTCCCTGAAAAAGACCAGGCCCGTGTAAGCAAAATTTCCTTTGCCATATGATCCAACTATCAATCCGCCCAATTGATCCTGCTCGCCTGGATCATGCATTGATAAGATGGCCTGGTAATTTGAATCGAGGGTGCCAGCAAAATAGATCCCCCGTTCCTGGACCCATCCTTCAAAATCCGCTTCTGTGATCTTGTTAGGATAATTCAAAACCGGATGTGTTGGCTGAACAAATG
Source organism: Bacteroidota bacterium (assembly GCA_003175695.1). Lineage (GTDB taxonomy): Bacteria > Bacteroidota > Bacteroidia > Chitinophagales > Chitinophagaceae > Puia. Next base: position 1,363 of record PSRA01000050.1, read on the forward strand.
AGACTTTTGCATGCTCGTCGGTCACTCGTATATTGGCAATTGTAAATGGATAGGGACCAATTTTAAGTTTTTCACCCAGGTTATTTCGATTGTACTGAACAATAAGGTTGCCCCCCTCCCTGATATAATCCATGAGTATCTCATGCTTACCAAAAAGCCATTCGTGCACATCATAAGCACGCACGCCTGTGATAATAGCGTCGAATTGACCCAAATTGCCAGGGGTAATGTCTCTTTCTTTAAGTATTACTACCTCATATCCCAATTGTTGTAAGGCTTCGGGCACACGATCACCGGCACCTTCTATATAACCGATACGCTTACCCGCTGTTTGAACATCAGCAACAACAAATTTTGCCGCGGCATCTTTGAAATAGTCAATCCTGGGAATATGATCATAAGAAATAGTGATCAATTGTTTTAGGCTGTCAGTTTTTCCCTGTTCATCTGCGACGATGGAAGAAAAGAAAGTGGCCGGCGGTTTCCTCAAGGGGACGCCGGTATAAGTATAAGTCGAATTATGACGGTTGCCTTCGATCTTAAAATTTATGTCCTGGCTGGAAGTCAACTCTATTTTAGGCTGAATATTCCGTGTACTTTGATTCTTCGTGTGTACATTAAATTCTTTCTGTTTATTTGAAGTGAACACAATTGTTTCAGGATCGAACCACGCGGTGACAGGAGGCAGTACGGTAAGAGGTTCGTACAATTCTCCTCTCACGGGATCCAGGAATTTGTATTGAACAGGTCTTGTGCAGGTAAATGTCTGCCCATCAATTTGAATCTGCCACTGCACTTCGTAAGTTGGCCTATCCTGCGGTTCTCCGATCAGCAATTGATTACTCACATTAAATGACCCTTCAGACATGTGCTCGCGCAACCAATAAGGTTGACTTATAGGTTTAGCTGGTGAAACAAAGGAATTAAGGTTGAAAGAGTAAACTTTATTTTTTTCGAGGACCTGGTCATATGGGCTCGCAAGGGAATCCATTTTTACCTTTTCCACGCGAATAGAGGAAGAGAGACGACTTAACATTACAAGATTCACACGTATTGAATCTCCCTGCGCAAAATATGGATTCTGTACGGTCGATTCCAGCCAAAGACCACTGCAGGCTTCGATGAGATCCTGCACTTCCTTCATTTTTTGGGTTTTCCAATGACCGTCTTGCAGGTGCTGAATTTCCTGGTATATCTCTACAAGTGCAGGTACCGAGGCTGCCGGGTTGGTTATTGAATAATCCTGAATTGCTTTATTTACAAGAGATTCTATTTTACTGCCTCCTTCCACTCTCGCCCAGGAAGTATTTACGCCGTCTAACAGTTCATTTTCCGGCTTGTCACCCATGAGCGGAGTAAAAAATTCTATCATCTGTCCTCTTACCTTAGGCAATGCTGCGCCTTGGCTCTTGTGCTGCGTGCGGCTTTCCGCTGCAATCTCTCCGTATCCCTTGCCCAAAACAGAATTAAAAGATCCTACATCTAATTTGAATTGATCGTCGTTGGTGGTATTGAAATTTCCGAAGTTGAATGTATTCCACAAAAGGCGTTTTACCAGCCAGGGTTTGACGCCGTACTTAAATTGCTCCGGAAATTTCGTCGGGTCTGCAGCTGCTATGCATGCTTCGTGCGCGAGTACCGCAGAGGCCGAATGGTGACCATGAAATGCTCTTTTGAATTCCTCCGGAAATCGGGTGATCACCACATCTGGTTGAAACTTCCTGATCACCCAAACCACGTCACTCAGGATTTTTTGTTTATCCCACATTTTCAGTGCTTCTTCGGTGGATTTTGTGAACCCAAAATCAAATGCCCGGGTAAAGAATTGCTCGGCGCCGTCAATTCGCCTGGCGGCGAGCATCTCCTGGGTTCTTATCAAGCCCAGTTCGATTCCTTGTTCATTCCCAATTAAGTTTTGACCGCCGTCCCCCCTGGTCATGGATAAGTATGCGGTGCGATATAATTTCTCTTTTGCGAGATATGCTATCAATCTTGAATTTTCATCATCAGGATGAGCAGCCACGTACAACACAGTTCCCAGTACATTCAATTTCTTCAGTCGGAGAAAAATTTCTGAACTGTTCAGGGTGGTGGGAGATTGTGATAACAGGCAGGAAGTCAGTAGGAAAAAATCGGCAAGAAACCAAACAATAATTTTTCTCATCCAGCGCTTTTTAAATATAAGGAGGGCAAATTAGTAAATCCTTGGTTTCAAATAATCAAAATCATATGAGCGGTAATCAAGTGGTAATGAGGGTGTTCTCAGATCACTTCATTGCGTAGGTGGATACCGGTTATCTTGTCCGGAACTCGAATTAATCCATCAAATTTTTGAATAGATATAAACCGTTCCAGTAATTTTAGATTTTAAATCCGGTTATCAGATGATCCCTAAAACTCGATTGGTTATATTATTTTCTCTGATTTTTATCCTTCCAGCTCTTACCTCTTTTACCCAGGATATAATCGACCCCTATCACTATGTCCTTAATAAAGAAGTCCAGTGCAGAAACGGTGCCGTTGTCTCGGCTCATCCTCTGGCCAGCCAGGCCGGTCTTGCTATTTTAAAGAAAGGTGGTAACGCCATTGACGCAGCAATTGCCACGCAATTGGTCTTGGCTGTTGTCTACCCCGGTGCAGGCAACCTCGGAGGAGGTGGATTTATGGTAGCGACACTTGCTGACGGAAAAAAGATTGCGCTTGACTTTAGGGAAAAAGCTCCGGAGCGCGCAACGAAGAACATGTACCTGGACGCTAACGGAAACGCGCAGCCGGACTTGAGTCAGAACGGACATCTTTCCAGCGGGGTGCCAGGCACGGTGGCAGGAATTTTTACTGAGTTAAAGTATGCCAGGTTGCCATTTAAAAAATTAATTCAGCCAGCCATCAACCTGGCAGAAAAAGGATTTGTTATCACTGAATCCGAAGCCATGAGTTTGAATGCTGAACAGGAAAATTTTAAAAAATACAATTCTGTCGTGCCGGTATTTGTAAAAAGCCCGGCATGGAAAAAAGGAGACACCCTAATTCAAAAAGACCTCGCTAAAACATTGAAGCTGATTCGTGATTCAGGCGCCAAAGGTTTTTACGAAGGAGAAACGGCGAGACTGATCGTCGAAGAAATGCAAAGGGGCAAGGGCTTGATTTCTTACGATGATCTTAAAAATTATTCAGCTAAAGAGAGGGACGCCGTAGTATTTGGGTATAAGGGAAGCTATACAATAGTTACGATGCCCTTGCCTAGTAGTGGCGGCATTCTGCTCCCGCAAATGATGAGGATGATCGAAGACCAGCCACTAAAATCTTACGGATTCCAATCTGTCAAAGCGGTTCATTTAATGACTGAAGTTGAAAGGCTCGCCTATGCAGACCGGGCTAAATATTTGGGCGACCGCGATTTCTACAAGGTGCCGGTAAAATCGCTGATCAGTTACCCATATTTGTATCAAAGAATGGAGTTATACAAGCAGGATACGGCAGGAAGCAGCGATTCTATCCGCGCCGGAAATCTTGCAGAAAGCGAAGAAACGACCCATCTCAATGTCTACGATAGTTTCGGAAATGCCGTATCTATTACGACTACACTTAACGGTGGCTATGGAAGCAGAACTGTCGTAGCCGGAGCGGGTTTCTTAATGAACAATGAAATGGACGATTTCAGTATCAAACCCGGAGTACCGAACATGTATGGGGCATTAGGTGCAGAAGCCAATGCCATTGCACCTGGCAAAAGGATGCTGAGCTCGATGACACCAACGATCGTTTTAAAAAATGAACAACCTTACCTGATCATAGGAACCCCGGGAGGCACTACTATAATCAGCTCAGTTTTTCAGACACTGGTCAATATCCTGGAATTTAACATGAGTCCATCTGACGCCGTTAATAAACCTAAATTCCACCACCAATGGCAACCAGATATTTTGTACGTGGAAAAAGAATTTCCAGAAAATATCAGAACAGAATTGCAGAAAATGGGTTATACCATTTCGCAGAGAGGACCAATCGGAAGGACGGAATTAATCCAAATCCTGCCGGAAGGAAAGATCATTGCTGTGGGTGATCACCGCGGCGATGATACAGCCGTTGGATATTGAGTCATCTTAGCATTTCTCGCAATAACAATTCAAAAAAGATTTACCTATGTCATTGGGAAAAACTTACCTGGAATCGGCTATCAAAAGATTGGCGGGTTATAAGGAATTGTCTGAAAAAGCTTTTGCACAATTAGAGGAAGGTGATTTTTATTATCAACCTAATCGGGAATCAAATTCGATTGCAGTCATCATCCAGCACATCAGTGGAAACATGCTGAGCAGGTGGACAAACTTTCTCACCGAAGACGGGGAGAAAACCTGGCGCCAAAGAGATGATGAATTTGATGAACACAATTTTTCGAAAGAAAAATTGATGAGGATATGGGATGAAGGCTGGGAATGCTGCCTGAACTCGCTGAGATCCCTAAGCGAAAATGATCTCGAAAAAACCGTTTATATCCGGGGCGAGGCAATGCCTGCCATCGATGCTATCAATAGACAACTCGCACATTATCCATACCACGTTGGCCAAATCCTTTATATAGGCAGAATTATTCGCGACCAGGAGTGGAAGAATTTGTCGGTGCCCAAAAGGAGATAGGAGCGGATCGCACGAAAAAGATGACAGTTGTCAGTTTGTTTGGTCAGACGGGTGTTGGAACAGCCTGTAATTGCACTGTCAAATGACAACTTTCAACTCACATCCTTATTCTCCAGCATAGACCTTAACGACCACGGTACCATCTTCCTTCATATAACCCCTATACATACCCTCAGTGTTGAATGGCATGGTGATATTGCCCTGCCGATCGACGCCGATGAGACCGCCGGAGCCTTGAAATGTTCCTAATTTATGCATGATAACTTCTTCTGCTGCCTGCTGGAGGGAGTAGTGTCTAAATTCGATCAAATCACTTACCGTCTTGGCTACAACCAAGCGCATGAAGACCTCCCCTACACCTGTGCAGCTGATAGCACAGGTCTCGTTATTGGCGTAAGTTCCCGCCCCAATTATTGGAGAATCCCCCACCCTTCCATACTTTTTATTAGTCATTCCACCCGTACTCGTAGCAGCTGCCAGGTTTCCATAACGGTCAAGCGCAACTGCTCCGACAGTCCCGAATTTATGATCGGGGTTTTGCCCGGAATTTGAAAGTATGGCAGAGCCTTTCATTGCCTTACCAGCAGCCTTAAGGGAATCTTCTTTTTTGGCCTTTTGCAGCGATCTCCATCGCTCTTCCGTGTAGAAATAAGAGGGGTCAACAATTTCAATTCCTTCACCTTTGGCAAATTCCTCCGCACCTTTTCCGATCAACATCACATGGCCACTTTTTTCCATCACGGATCTGGCCGCGCTAATGGGATTTTTGATGGTAGTAACACCAGCCACGGCCCCGGCTTCCAGCGTTTTTCCGTTCATAATAGCAGCATCTAATTCATTCTTGCCATTGTGAGCAAAAACTGCCCCTTTTCCAGCGTTAAAAAGGGGACAATCTTCCAGTACTTTGATGGTTGCCTCGACAGCATCGAGGGCAGTGCCCCCATTTTTCAGGATGGCGTAGCCTCTTTTAAGTGCAAACGTTAAAGAATCCCTATAAGCTTTTTCTCTTTCTGCGGTCATCTGACTCTTAAGAATTGTACCGGCCCCTCCATGAATTACCAGGACTATCCTGTTTGAAACAACAGGAGAATTCGAAGTTTGTGCCTGAGCGGAAACGACTGTCCATGCGAGCAGCGACAAGGCAATAAAAACCCGTTTCATCTGTTATAGATTTTTAACAAACCTACTTTAAAAACGGGAAAATCTTCCGGCTTCTGAGGATCGTTAAATGTCTGAAAAAGAACATCAAATTTGCTTTTCTTTGACTTTCTGAAATGATCTTTGGTATTGAATTTGAGCTTAAAAGACGTTATTTTTACCATCTAATCGCAGTATCTGAAAAATATCCTGAAAATATCCCTTCTGACTGTACTCACACTGGTGCTTTCGCTGGTATCAATCTGGCTATTATCGGAAACCATAGACCGCAAATCTATCCTCTACTTCTTCATTTTTTTGGTGTCCCTGGCATTACTGATCCGGATAGCCAACTGGAAGTCAATTTTAGGAACTATCCTGATCTTGCTTGCCACTTTATTTGCCGTTCAAACAACCCCGGTTCAGAATTGGCTGGTGTCCAAAGTAAGCGATAAGCTTTCTAAAGATCTTCATACAGAAATCAGCATTCGCCATGTAGATTTTTCTCTCTTCAACCGGATGCTGCTGCAGGGTGCTTTGGTAAAGGATCTAAACAAGGATACGCTGCTGTATGCAGGAGAAGCGAAATTGCATATTACCGACTGGTTCTTCTTTAAAGACAGTATTGAATTAAAATATATTGGTCTGCAAGACGCTACGATTAAAATTGGCAGGCAGGATTCAGTCTGGAATTATCAGTTTCTCGTTGACTATTTCTCCAGTCCCAATCCGTCAACAAAGAAAAAGTCTATCGTTCTCGATTTGAAGAAAATCGAACTTGACAGAATTCATGTGTTAAAAAAAGATGGATGGCGGGGAGAAGACATGGAGCTGAAGCTCGGCTCACTCAGTGTAAATGCCGATCTGATCAGGTTCTCTGGCAAAGTTGCTCGCATAGAATCTTTGAATATCTCCGAACCGGATTTTTCGATTACCAGCTATACTGGAAAAAGGCCACCCTTACCCGCTTCAGATCCCAAACCCATCGTTAACGATCCATTGCACCTGCGATGGAATGCGGCAGATTGGCATGTTACTGTCAAACATGCTTCAATAAGCAATGGTTCATTCAGGAATGATAACCTGGATGACGTTCATCCATATGACCATTTCGACGGTAATCATATTTATTTCTACGCTGTTAACTCTGACTTCAACAGAGTTGAATTGAAGAAGGACACCATTACCGCCCAGATGAATCTGAACACCAAAGAAAGGAGTGGCTTCCAGGTAAAACAATTCACCGCCAGGATTAAATTTTATCCGGAAGGAATGGAATTCCATAAGATGGATATTCAGACGGGCAAAAGCCGGTTGAGAAATTATTTCGCCATGCACTTCCGGACTTTCGACGACATGGACGATTATGTCAACAAGATCCACATGGAGGCCGATTTCAATGGTGCTTCTATTGATAGTGACGACATCGGCTATTTCGCCCCTGAATTAAAAAATTGGAAAAAGACAATTCGAATCACTGGAAATATAAAAGGACCAGTCCGGGATCTTCTCGGAAAAAATATCCAGATATATGCCGGCCAGAACACTCTGCTAAACGGTGATGTGCACCTCAAAGGGTTACCCGATATTGATAAGACATTTATCGAATTCAATTCGAATGATTTCAGGACAACTTATAAAGATGTAGTTACACTCATTCCCTCCTTGCGAAATATTACGCAGCCCCGGATCGACAGAATTAAGTACCTGGGATTTAAGGGAAATTTCAAAGGCTATATTCACGACTTTGTGACGTCAGGCACTATCGAGACAAGTCTCGGTACAGTGGTAGCCGATGTTAACATGAAATTGCTGGCGAATAAACCTTCCGTTTATTCGGGAACTATTGTCATGGATGATTTTGACATCGGTCAATTCATGGATGATCCATCCATGGGAAGAATTTCCTTTAATGGCAAAGTGAATGGAACGGGCCTGGCTTCCAAAACGCTTAATGCAACTTTGGATGGAACCATCCACCGCTTGAGTTTTAATGATTATACCTACCAGGATCTCGTTGTCAATGGGGCCGTGGCAAAAAGAAAGTTTAATGGACAAATAATTTCCAGTGATTCAAATTTGCGGGCTACGCTGAACGGCCTCGTCGATTTAAGTGGGCAAAAACCCAAATTCGACTTTAATGCGTCAGTTGACTACGCAAGTTTAAAGACATTGCATTTTGCAAATGACAGCGTTGAGTTCAATGGAAAATTGCGATTCAACTTTACTGGCGATGATATTGATAATTTCCTGGGAACGGCGAAGATAACAGATGCATCTGTATACAAAAGAGGAAAGCGATTGTCCTTTGATTCTCTTACACTGGAATCAAGTATCATAGACAGCAACAAAACCATTACGGTTGTCAGCAATGAATTTGATGGGGCCATTGTTGGAGAATTTTCAATCAAGGAACTGCCGAATGCATTTCAATCTTTCTTATCTCGATATTATCCAAGCTATATCAAGCCTACGCCTTACAAACTGGCAGATCAAAATTTCAGTTTTGTAATAACCACAAAGAAAGTAGATGAATATCTTGAATTGCTGGACAAAAACCTGAAGGGATTCAACTTCACAAGCATTACCGGTCGAATTAATAGCAAAGAAAACCTGCTGGATGTAAACGCAGAAGTGCCTCAGTTTAGTTATAAGAATATCTCGTTCTACAACGCAAACCTGAAAGGAAGAGGCAACTTCGATAGTCTTTCTGTAGAATCCACTTTTGGAGAAATCTATGTCAGTGACAGTCTTCATTTCCCCTCCACACATCTGCAACTGAAATCCTTCAACGATCTCTCAGATGTGAAGATTACGACCAGTGCCAATCAGACTCTCAATGCAGCCAATGTCTCTGCTAAAGTTCGAACGATGGCCGATGGTTTTCATATCCAATTCAATCCTTCCATTTTTGATATAAATAGCAAAACCTGGACTATTGATCGGGATGGACAATTATCTTTCAGTAAGAACGTCGTATCCGCTGAATCACTGAAAATTTATAATGGCGAACAGCAAATCCTGATTAGCACACACCCATCCGCTGAAGGGAACTGGAATGACATGCATGCCGATCTCAAAAAAATTAATATTGGTGACTTCTCGCCCTTTTTTGTCAAGGATGAAAGGATAGAAGGACTGCTGACTGGAAAGGTTGAAATATCTGATCCATTCAATAAACCATTTGTCCTTTTCAATGGCGAAGCTGATCAATTTAGATTTGATAACGACTCCATCGGTAAAATGCAGTTGACGGCAAATTACAATAAGAAGAATGGTGTGGTGAATGCAACTGTATCATCAGACAACAAAGACTATCATTTTGATGTCAAAGGAGTTTTTAATACGCAGGACAGTGCAACTGTACAGCCTATCAATATTACGATACCGAACCTGGTCGATACTAAAATTGATCTGCTTCAAAAATACCTGGGTGGCATTTTCAGCAATGTGTCAGGATTGGCTTCGGGTAATTTGCAAATCGTCGGGCCGGCGAATCACTTGAATTATATCGGAGATATTACGCTAAAAAATGGCAACCTAAGAGTTGACTATACACAATGCAGTTATCACATTCCGCTGGCCAATGTTCAGCTCAGGCAGGATTATATTGACTTTGGCAATTGCGAAGTGCTCGACAGCCTGGGCAACAAAGCGCAATTAACCAAATCAAGGCTATACCACCATTCGTTTAGAGATTTGCGTTATGATTTTGCAATCGCCACGAATCGTTTACTGGTATTGAATACAAAATTCTCTGACAATAACCAGTTCTATGGAAAGGTTATTGGGAAGGCTAATATGACGATAACCGGTCCACAGGAAGACATGCAAATGTATATCAAGGGAGAACCTACTGATAGTTCAAATATTTATCTTCCTACCACCACGAGCCGGGAAAGTGCAGATGCAGATTTTATCGTATGGAAAGTATATGGAAAGGAGATGAAACCCGTTGCTGTTGATCAGGGAGGAAACAACCTGACTGTTACACTTGATATCTCCGCAAACAATTATGCAAATGTCTTTGTGATCATTGACCCGCTTACACATGATATTATCAGGGCCAATGGCCATGGAAACCTGCGAATAAGAGTGGGCACAAGCGAGGCGATGGATATTCGTGGCCGGTATGAAATAGACCGGGGTGATTATACTTTTACCTTCCAGTCTTTTATTCGCAAACCTTTTATATTCAAGGAAGGAGCAGGAAATTACATTCAATGGACCGGCGACCCGTACAATGCGGACATTGGCATCCAGGCTGTCTACGAAGCAGAAAACGTGCAGTTCAGCGATCTTGGTTTGAATGCATCGAACGGCTCTAACGCTAATGCCGCTGTTACTGCCAATCCATTTACAGAAAAATTAAGGCTCTATCACGGACCTGTTTGGGTGGTAGCTAAATTGAGCGACAAATTGATGAAACCTGATATCAGTTTTCAAATCCAACTTCCGCCGAATAGTGAATTGAAAAATAACAACGATGTCGCCATGCTTTTCAGCCAGATTGAAAGCGATCCAAATGAATTAAACAAACAGGTGGCATACCTGATTGTGTTTAACAGTTTCGGACCTATGACAAATAGCACAATGGCGGTCAGTACGCAGGAAGCTGTCGGAGGAATTGTCGTTAACAGTATTTCGGGAATTGTGTCGAATGCGTTGAGCCATCAATTTTCAAATGTCTTTCAAAAGTTGTTTAAGGACAAAAGCATCCAGGTCAACTTCAATGGATCTCTTTACACTGGTACAGCATTAGGAGACAATGTAGACCCATCGAGAACTTATGACCGAACCAACCTGAATCTTTCTGTCATCAAAAGCTTTTTAAATGAAAGACTAACTTTTACTGTGGGTAGCGCCCTGGATATCGGCCTCACTCCACAACAGGTTCAGGCATCATCCGTTCAATTCTTACCTAATGTTGCAGCCGAATGGAAAATAACTCCTTCGGGAAAAGTGGTATTGACTTTCTTTTACCGGGACTCTTATAATTACATGTCGGTATCCAACCATACACAGAATAGCTCCGGTACAAGTATATCCTATCGTCGCGATTTTGACAAGATAGATGAACTATTCAGGTCAAAGAAAAAACCGAAGAAAGAGAAGAAAAAAGAAACAGCCGAGCAGGCAGAGCTTTCCAAATCAAGCAAATAATCCTACAGGAAAATAGTTATTTTAAGATCTCGTGACCCAGCTTGTCGCGCTTGGTCTGCAGGTATTTTTCGTTGTGCGGGTTTGGATGGACTTCGATTGGAACCGTCTTGGTAATTTCCAGACCATATCCTGATAACCCGGCTCTTTTTGTTGGATTGTTGCTGATCAGGCAAATTTTTGTGATGCCTAAATGGCGGAGGATTTGAGCACCGACTCCATAATCTCTTTTATCCATGGGAAAGCCGAGGTGCAGATTTGCTTCCACCGTATCCATACCATTTTCCTGGAGCTTGTATGCTTTTAATTTATTCACCAGACCAATTCCTCTTCCCTCCTGGTTCATGTAGAGAATGACGCCTTTACCTTTTGCTTCGACCATCTGCATCGCTTTATGAAGTTGTTCACCACAGTCGCAACGGAGTGAGCCCAGGATATCGCCAGTAAAGCAGGAGGAGTGAACGCGCACAAGCACAGATTCATTTTTTTTCCATTCGCCCTTTATCAAAGCAAGGTGCTCATTGCTAGTATTTTTTTCTTTAAATGCCACCAACTGGAAATGCCCAAATTTGGTTGGCATATCCACGCGTACGATCTCCTCAATCAGGGAATCAGTTTTCAGCCTGTATTCGATGAGATCTTTGATCGAAATCAACTTGAAATCAAATTTGCGGGCGATCTCTTCCAATTCGGGCAACCTGGCCATGGTACCGTCTTCATTCATAATCTCAACCAATGCACCTGCGGGTTCTAAACCTGCGAGCCTGGCAAGATCGATGGTAGCTTCAGTATGGCCCGACCTTCTCAGTACGCCCCCTTTTTTAGCTCTTAGGGGGAAAATATGACCTGGGCGGCCTAAGTCGGAAGGTTTGGTATGGGGATCGATCAAAGCCTGTATTGTTCTCGCCCTGTCATTGGCAGAAATGCCCGTCGTACATCCATTACCCAGCAAATCAACGGAAACGGTAAATGCCGTTTCATGTAAGGCGGTATTGTTATTTACCATGAGTTCAAGCTCCAGCTCATCGCATCTTTCCTCGATCAGCGGGGCACAAATCAGGCCCCTCCCATGCTTACTCATGAAATTGATGACTTCAGGGGTGACATTCCTGGCGGCTGTCACAAAATCTCCTTCATTTTCTCTGTCTTCATCATCCACAACGATGACGATTTTGCCCAACTTAATGTCCTCGATGGCGCTTTGAATGGTATCCAGCATATTAATTAGAAATACAAAGGTAATCATTCAAAAGTTGCCTCGGAAATCTGTAAGATTTGCAAATACCTGAATTAACTTTCAATAATGGATTTCATTTACGCTTTTTTTATAATATTAGTTTTTTCAGAAATAGTCTTTATATTGGCGAATTATTGTGCTTAAGTGATTGCTTCAAATCAATTTTCAATCTCATTTTAGAATCAGATTGAATTTACTCCTGGGATTTTCTTGCTATGTGTTAATGTTTTATTAATCCAGACCTAACTCTACCAAAAGGGTTAAATCGTTTCTTTGCACCTTTAAAAACTACTGATTATGATAAAACGACTACTGTTATCAGCATTTTGTGCATTGTCAGTGTATGCCGTAGTGGCCCAGGAAACAACCTCTGAAATTTTAGGCACCGTAACGGACGGAAAGACCGGCCTGGCGGGGGCTACAGTTTCAGCACTTCATCAGCCTACCGGAACACTGTACTCGACAACCACCAGAAAAGACGGGCGTTATAATCTCGCCAACCTTCGCATCGGAGGTCCCTATCTCATCACAGTTACTTTCGTTGGATTTAAGAAAGAAGAGCAGGACAGTGTTAACCTGATTTTGGGGCAGGATTTTAAGGCAGATTTTGTAATGACGCCGGAATCAAAGGAATTGACCGAGGTTACAGTTGTTGCAGCATCGAGGCAGGGCAAGGTATTTAATACCAGTCATACCGGAAGCCAGGAAATTATAAGTCGAAATCAACTGGAAAGATTGCCAACAGTAAGCCGGTCATTGCAAGATGCAATGAAGTTAACCCCTTCCGCAAATGCTACATCGGTTGGAGTTGCCTTTGCCGGACAGAGCAATCAATACAATAACATTACTGTCGACGGAGCCAATTTCAATAACTCATTTGGATTGTCTGGAACTCTGGGAGGACAGACAAATTCACAGCCCATCAGCCTTGATGCGATTGAACAGGTGCAGGTAAATATTTCGCCCTATGATGTGAGACAAGGCGGATTTTCAGGTGCCGGCGTGAACTCTGTGACCAGGAGCGGAACCAATCAATTGAGGGGTACTGTTTACACCTACATAAAAGGCCCTGGAACGCAGGGATATGATGTGGGAGATACCAAAATCCCAAAGCAAACGTTTAGCTATAATCTTCGTGGAATCGCCCTTGGTGGACCCATCATCAAGAACAAATTGTTCTTCTTCATTAGCGGAGAATCTGAAAGAAGAACAGATCCTGGAACCAGCTTCATCGCTTCGGATGCAAGTCATCCACCGAATGGTGTAAGTGTTTCAAATGCCAATGCCGACACATTGAATGCCCTTGCTTCTTTCCTTAAACAGAAGTATGGATACGATCCGGGTGCTTTCCAGGGATATTCTTACAGGACACAAAGCGATAAACTTACTATTAAGCTTGATTGGACCATCGATAAAAATAATACCCTTACGATTAAGTATAACTATCTGAAATCATTCCGTGACGTTCAGGCAAGTAATAGTGGCTCTGTAAATTCTTCCTACGGAAGAACACCGGGTCAATATGCGATGCCTTTTTATGGGAGCGGTTATACCATCAACAACAATTTCAATATCCTCATCGCAGAATTGAATACCCGATTTGGCAATAAGGCTACTAACAAACTCCAGGTTGGCTATACGGCCCTGCGTGATTACCGCTCGGCTTTAACTACCAAAGGTTTTCCTTTGGTTGATATCCTCGATGGTAGCGGTAATCCCTATACGTCATTTGGGTATGAACAATTCACTTATGGAAACAAGCTGAACACAAATGTTTTCCAGGTGAACGATATTTTTACTTTCTATGAAGGAGCTCACGAAATAACCATTGGTACGCAAAATTCATTTAAAACTTATGAGAATGGATTTTCGCCGGCATACCAAGGTGTATATCGCTATAGGAGTTTGGGTGATTTTTATGCAGCCGCAGGAGACACCAGCGTGAAAGCATTGAGATATGATTTGTCTTACACGCTTCCGCCTGGAAGCAAATTCCCACTGGTAGGACCGAAAGACCAGGAATACAGTTTGTTTGCCCAGGACAAATGGAGAGTTAAACCAAACTTTACTTTGATCTATGGACTTAGGATCGATGTTCCATTCTTCCAAAATACCTTCTTGTATAACCCGGTTGTAGATACGCTCTCACTTTTCTATAACGGAATTCATGTGAATACCGGCCAGGGTCCGAAGACAAATCCTTTGTTCTCTCCAAGGTTGGGCTTCAACTGGGATGTGAAAGGTGATCAAAAAACACAGGTTCGTGGAGGCGTCGGGCTATTCTCAGGTCCTCCTCCTTTTGTATGGATCAGCAATCAGGCAAGCAACAGTGGTGTGGCACTATTCGGGTCTGTCAGCAATGCAACAAATTATGCTTTCAGCCCGGATGTAAATCCAAATCCCAACTGGCCTGCAGCCACTTCACACGGATTGAGCAAATCTTATAATATCAATGTAACAGATCCAAAATTCAAATTCCCGCAAGCATTGAAATCTAGCCTGGCAGTCGACCAAAAATTGCCCAAAGATTTCATAGTAACGGCAGAAGTTACTTATGCAAAGGATGTGAATGCGGCTTTCTTTCAGAACATCAACCTGCCTTCAACGGGAACTCCTCTAAATGGCGCGGATAACCGTGTCCGTTATAAGTCCAGCCAGATATATCCGGTAGGTGGTCCTGCTGCCGCTACTGTCTATAATCCAAATATTGGTAATGCGATCTACATGACCAATGTGAACAAAGGATATGCCTATACGGCTACCGTGCAGGTTCAAAAAACTTTCCGCAACTTATACGTGAATATTGCATACACTTATTCGAAATCTAAGGACGTAATGGTGGGTGGATCCACAGCAGCGACTATGTGGGGTTCGAAACCAGTATCTGGTGACCCCAACTATGCTTGGTTAGGATATTCGAATGCCTATCTTCCACACCGGATCATAGCTTCAGCTTATTATAAGTTCGTATATGGAAAGAACTTTGCAACAACAATTGGTGCAATTTATGAAGCGTCACCCTCTGGTGTCGGATCATATGTTTACACAGGCGATCTGAATAATGATGGTCAAACATCCAACGATCTCATCTATATTCCAAAGCAGTCTGATTTTGATAATGGAACATACAGGCTGGAAGCAAGTGGCGCAACCGATCCCAGAACGCCCCAGACAATTTGGAATCAGCTGAATGCCTTTATCAACCAGGATAAATATCTAAGCAAGCATCGCGGACAATACGCAGAAAGAAACGCTTTGGTATATCCCTGGTTCAAGCGAATGGACTTGAATGTAACCCAGGATTTTTACATCAAGACCGGAAAATCCGGAGACAGGCATACCCTCCGTCTTTCAGTTGACATCGTGAACGTTGGAAATCTATTGAATAAAAATTGGGGCTTATACAAAGTTCCGAGTGCAGGTGTTGGAAATGGTGTGTTGAATGTGGGTATTATCAAGTATGATAAGTTGGCCGCCGATGGTACACCCATATTTTCATTCCCCTACCAGGTCGCTGCTTCACAAACACCTTATACCAAATCATTCAAAAATGACGTAAGCATTTTGTCGCGCTGGCAGATGCAATTTGGAATCAGGTATTTGTTTAATTAATTCATAGATGATCTGACTAGTCCTAATAAGGTTGACTGGTTATTTGAAGGTAAAAATCCACAAGAACTCTTAATAGAGTTCTTGTGGATTTTTTGTGCCAGGTCCGTGGTCTTGTTGTCAGGTGGTTGCTTTCATGAGGTCTGCTGTTCTTTCTTGTAGTTCTCTCTTCCGTTCTTGCTTATCTTCCCCATCCCCATTGCAGAAACTCAGGCATGGCCCTCGCCCAGGTAGCAATATCATGCCTCCCGTCTTCTAGCTGCAAATATTGAATATCGTTGGGCTGATGATAACCCTTTGCTTCCAATTCATTTATCAGATCTAAAGTATCGTCAATCGAATCGATGACTCCATTACCATTGCGATCATCCTGTTCATCCGCAGTGCCGCATTCAAGAAAAAACTTCAACCAGGGATAATAGGAACCTCTGCGAATAAGTTGATGCATGATTCGGTCACTGTCGTCATTGTAACCCGGATCAAGTTTATCCTTTGATCTCCACCAAAGAGAGCCCGAAAAAACACCAACACGATTGAACTGCTGAGGTTGACTCCAGACGATATCAAGTGCGCTGAGTCCACCCAGTGAAAATCCGAGAAAAGCCTTTTCTATAAAATCACCGCTTGAATAATGATATCTCAGAAAGGGAAGGAGTTCTTCAAAAATGAATTGAGTGTATTTCTTGGCCTTGCTTCCCCTACCCTTGTAATCCAAAATATCTGCCGTTCCATATTCCAGTTTTCTGCTGGCACTTGCATGAATGCCTACGCATAAGAGAGGATGAATACTTTTGTTATCGTAGAGATTATCTAATATTTTGTCTAATCCAAGTTTTTCCAGATCCTGCCCATCATTGATCAGCAACAACCTGTTTCCTTCCCTTTTCTCTTTCTGGCGCGGCAGAAAAATGTCAATTTCTACGGTTCTTTGAAGGGGTATGGATTCTAACCTGATGTTTTCTTTTAAAACATCGATTCTTTTGTCAATTTCCATGAATCCAAAAATAGGGAAATCGCTGGAATCCAGATATCCTTTCAGATCACTCCTACATACCGGTCGTTTTTGCCAAAATCCCGATTTGTTGATTTCTTCTTTTAAAAATAAATTTGATCTCGCCCGATAACTTATGAACATACACGAAGAATACCATACCTGGCGCTCTCCTTCTATTGGAAAAGATTTTGAGATGCTGGTATTTGGCCATGCGGGGAGACCGGTAATTCTTTTCCCGACATCAAAAGGCGCCTACTATCAGAATAAAGACATGGGTATGATTGATGCGGTTGGTTGGTTCCTTCGAAATGGACTCATAAAAATTTATTGTCCTGATAGTGTAGACGCGTTGAGTTGGTATGCCAAGGACATCCCACCTGCCCGGCGGGCATATAATCATTCGCGTTATGACAATCTGATCGCGGAGGAGCTTATACCTCGTGCTATCAATGAAACAGGTTTTACCCGTGTTGCCATGGCCGGATGTAGTTTTGGAGGATATCATGCGGTGAATGCATCATTTCGTCATCCCCATTTGATAAGCTATTGTTTCTCCATGAGCGGTGCATTTGATGTCAAACAATTTATGGATGGTTATTACGACGACAATGTCTACTATAACAATCCCGTTGATTTTATCCCTGGAGATAATGATCCGGAAATTTGGCAAATGGGAATAGTGTTGGGTACAAGCGACCAGGATATTTGCAAGGCAGATAATGAACGTTTAAGCGATATCCTACGTCAAAAAAATGTCGAACATTGGCTGGATGTTCGACCGGATGCAAGCCATGACTGGCCTGTGTGGAGAGAAATGTTCCCGCACTATCTTTCCCTGATGAAATAGTCTTTCAATCCAAGTCCAGTTGGCCCGGATTCTTCTTATTGTCGTACATTCATTACACGATAAAAATCTTTTAATATGAAAAAAATTGGCATCCTCTTCGGGCAGGAA
>PSRA01000232.1 GCA_003175695.1 Bacteroidota bacterium
ATGAATAACCATATATCATTGAGTTGGCAGATTCTTCCATGCACTGGTCCCACTTTCTGTCGTCGATCGAATCTCTGGGAACCCACTTGATATGATGATTAGTTGGCATTTATCAAATCCCGAATTTGTTTTTTCAAGTTGAAATTCTGTATATCGATACTGAAAGTTATCTTCTTCCAGAATGTATTCTGTTCAGGGATTGTTTTCAACTGATCACTAAAATCGCTACTATAAACCAAAGGGATATAGATATTTAAGAGGTTTTTGATTAGGGATAATTGCAATCCGCCCACATAGAGAAACTTACTGGTCGGTGGATTTACGTGCCATGCTTCGGCATAAGTTCCCACATCAAAAAAGAGTTTAACAGGCAACTCAATTGGGAGCAAATTATTGGGAAGGGTAGAATTGAAATTGAAAGCAGCGACCCAGTTATCAGACCTTCCTTGTATAAAATCATATTGGTCAATCCTCATTTTTAATCCTCCGTCCCGGATCATAATTTGCTGGGCTGCGAAGCCGCCATTTTTGATTGATTCATTTTCCAAGGCATAAGAAGCAGACCTTCCTACAAAATAATTTCCGTACGTATAATCCTCTTCTCCGGTAGTGCCCAACAATTTTGGTTGGTAACGCGTTACATCCGTGCCTTGGTTGTTGCCCCAAACACCAAACTTGGCCGCAAAAAACCTCACATTCATACCGCCCTTGGTTCCATAGTTGAAGAAATAAGTGGAAGTGACATTGAGCCGGTAGAAAATATCACTCTGTTGAAACTGCAACTTCAATGAATATGGATAAAGCACCCTGTAATTTTCGAGGTTAAAACTTAACTCATTAAGATACCGGTGCGTGAACTTGATCGAAGTGGGATGAAGATTGGAATCAACGTTGCTCAATACGAAGCCGTTAAATATGGTTTCGTTTATCAGATAAGTCCTGAACACCAACCATTTTTCTGTAGTACTTCGTGGATCTTTTTTCTTGAAATCGAGTCTGATGAAAGGAACGATCTTAGAAAAGCTTTCAAATTTTTTATTTTGGAAAGTGTCCGTAGCGGCATTGGACGAGAATTTCATTCCGTTGATGCCAAAGCTGATCTTTTGAAATGCTCCTGACGGTCTAAAGGAATAGCTCATGTTTGCAATGCCATTTAACTGTTTACTACCGGTGGCATATAAAGGAATAAGCAGAAACTGAAAATTGTCAGATGGGAGGTTATAATTGTGAATAATGGCCCCCACCATGAACTTGTCGTATGTATTGTAGCCAACGGCAGGCAGGAAGTTGACATAATCATATTTTTCAGGGTTTCGTGCTGAGAATAAGAATGTCGCTTTCAATTCCTTTTTCACATTATTAGAAGGCAGAGGACCAGTCTGGTCAAGCAATGAGAATTCCTTACTGAGGTTCTTACCCCCACACGCTTCAAGTGTGGCCTTAAAATCGTCCGGATAAGGGTGTTTGAATTTCCATTTGTCGTAATAAACACGCATGCAACTATCGGCAGTCGTCGTTTTTCCAATACTGTCGGCCACCAATTTCATCCAAAGAGCAGCTTTTTTATAAGGAATGAAAATGTAATTGATGGCACTAAAATCTTCTGAAGAGCTGGAAATAGGCTGATCAGATTTTTCTCCAGTCAGTATATTAACGACATATTGCTCGGGATCATCGGGAAATTTTCTTCTGATCCATGCAGGAACTTTTGAGCGAGTTTGGAATATCGATCTCAAATTTTGAGATTTGGATGAAGTATACCTGTCATCATAATAGCTGTTGATGCCTTCATCCATCCACGGATACCTTCTTTCATTACTTCCAATTGCACCGTAAAACCACTCGTGGCCCACTTCGTGAAAAATGGTCATGGACAATCCTTTTTCGTCGCCCGGCTTTGATATGGCCGTGATGGTTGGATATTCCATTCCACCGGGTACCCCGCCCTTAGTGTCAACCACATTCATAACGTCGTAAGGATAATCGCCAATCAGTGAAGAATGAAAATGAACTGCTTCTTTGGTGAAAGAAAGACTGTTCTTCCAGACATCCCGGTTAGCAGGATCGTAAAAACTCTGAATTTGAACCCTCTTCCCGGAAGGCAATAACAAAGTATCCATTTCAACGATAAAATTCTGATCAGCAAACCAGGCAAAATCATGAACATCCGATTGTAAAAATTGAATTGTCTTAGTGTTCGTGTCAACAGTCGGAAATGCTTTGCCTGTGTTAATGGCAGTTTTTTTCTTCGGCTGATTTTTTTTTGGAGTCAATGGGGGCGAAGGATTTTTTGTTTCCAATTGATAGTGCTTTCGGCTTTTCAACCAATTTTTTTCTTCTTCGTTTTGGAGTGATCCTGTTGCCGCAACTACATAATTTTTAGGGACAGTAATGCGGACGTCAAAATGTCCAAACTCTCCATAGAATTCTCCCTGGTCCAGGTAAGGCATCGGATGCCATCCCAACCGATCGTACACTGCAGGTTTTGGATACCACTGCGTTATCTGATAGCTGTTCTTTACGTGCCCGCCTCTTGAAAAATTGTAAGGTAATTTTTCAAAGAAAGGAGTTGTGATTTGAATTGAATCGCCTGGCAGAAGCGGACCAGGCAGCACGAGCTTTACAATATCTATATGTTGAGGGTGGTCTTCCAATTCCGCTATTACTCCATTGACCCTGAAATCTAAGCGATTTATATATCCCCGGTCCTGCTTATTGGAAAAGTAGAAGTCTGTTCTTCCATTTTCAAGCAATTGATCACTGAATGCTGTCCTGTCGTTTTTATACGCGTTGGGCCAAAGATGGAACCAGATAAAATGCAACGTGTCAGGTGAGTGATTGATATACTCCATTTTCGCAAATCCTGACAAACTATGTTCCCTGGTATCCAATGTGACATCGATCCTGTAATTGACTTCCTGTTGCCATTCACGCTGTGCCCGTGTGTTGACATAAAGAAGAATGAAAAAAGCAAGTAGTTTATATTTCATGCAGGGATTCTCTTCGGTTGAAGGCGCATTTAGCGGCCTTTTCCTTTGAAGATCGTGCGCAAAGTATGCAACATGATCTTAAGATCGAGAGCCAGGGAAATATTCTCAATGTATACAAGATCATATTTCATCCGCTCAATCATTTCTTCAACGTTTTCCGCATAACCAAATTGCACCATGCCCCAGGAAGTCAGACCAGGCTTTACTTTTAGCAAATACCTGAAATAAGTCGTTCGTTTCTGAATCAGATCTATGTAATATTGGCGTTCCGGCCTTGGCCCCACCAGGCTCATCTCACCTTTGACGATATTCCATAGCTGGGGCAGCTCATCGATTCGCCATTTGCGCATGGTTCTTCCCCAGGGAGTTATGCGTTCATCGTTGGCTGAAGATAAGGCGGGGCCATCTGGTTCTGCAGCATGAATCATAGAACGCAATTTGTATATTCTAAATTTTCTGCCCTTATAACCTATTCTCTCCTGCGAGTAAATAATAGGGCCGGGAGAAGATAATTTCACACGGATGGCTGAATAAATCAGCAGGGGCGAAAAAAAAATGAGGCCGAAAACGGAGATGAGCACATCAAGGAGTCGCTTTATATTTTGCTGCCACTGAGGGATGAGTCCGGTCTGGATATCGGTCAGAACAGCGCCATATACATTGCTTGTTTTGACGGAGCCAGAGAGAATATCGAGTATATCCGGAAAAATCTTCACTTCCACATTTTTTTCACTCAATCGTTCGACGATTCTTTCAATTTCACTTTTCTCTGATTTCTCCAGGGCAATCACAACCAATTCAATGTCATTTTGGTCAATCACCTTTTCCAAGTCTGTCATCTGGCCTAATCTGGGCAAATGTGTATCATTATTTGTTCCATCAGCTCCGTTCGCAATGAACCCTACATAATGATAGCCGACAGAGGCAAGACCATACAGACTGTCATTGTATGTTTGAGAAGCCAATGCATTTCCGCCCAATAGCACGGTAGGGAACCTGACGGCTCCTTTTTTGATTTGACGTTTGGCCAAACTTAGCAGAATCGATCTCCCTAAAAATGTGAGCAGGAACTGAATTGAAACAAATACGAAAAAAGCTTTGTAGTAGTAGCGATAATCTTTTTGCGGGTCGTTGATCACAATAGAAAAAAACAAAACGGTGCACCCAATTACACTACAGATAGCAGTGATGGTCAATTCATTGAGCCTTGACTTTTTATAAAGAGAATGGTATGAGCCAATAATGGCGTAAAAAATAAGCCAGCCAAGAGGAATTAATATGATTCCCAGCCAAAACCGGTTGTTCAGGTAGGGATGACCGTTAATTACCGTAGTTTCATGCAGGAGAGATCGTCTTGTAAAATATAATATGATCCAGGCAAGGATAGCCGCCAGATAATCGCTGACAATATACCAGGCAATATGAATCTTTTTTGAAGCCACTATTAAATGTCAGGTATTGATAATATTATGCTTGATTTTTTGAAGAATTTGGTGTGCAATATCCATAGCACGATATCCATCAAGCTCTGAGACAATCGTTGGTTTATTATTGATGATGGAATCGCAAAATTTCTCCAACTCCATCCTGATAGCATTTACTTCGGGCACCTGCGGCTGAACGATTGCAATCGTTTTCTTTCCATTGACCGTATCGATATCAAAAGATAAAGCTTCCTGTTCTGCCCCCGTTTTCAATTTAATTATCTCGGTTTTTTTATTCAGGAAGTCTATACCTATATATGCATCTTTTTGAAAGATCCTCATCTTTCTCATTCTCTTCATCGATATCCGGCTTGAGGTAAGATTGGCGACGCAACCATTATCAAATTCAATGCGGATATTGGCTATGTCCGGCGTTTCTGTCATTACAGCTACGCCACTGGCGGAAATGCTCTTGACTTCACTTTTGACTATACTCAGGATAATATCGATATCGTGGATCATCAGGTCCAGTATAACGCTTACTTCCGTGCCTCTTGGATTGAATTGGGCCAGGCGATGAACTTCTATGAAGAGAGGAGATAAAGGCGTAGAATTAAGAGACAGGAAGGCCGGATTGAAACGTTCAACGTGACCTACCTGCAATTTGATGTTGGATTCTTTAACCAACTTGACCAGTTCTTTAGCCTCGTGCATCGTATTGGCGAGCGGCTTTTCAACGAAAACATGTTTTCCTTTGCGAATTGCCTTTTCGCACAATTCGAAATGAAAGGTGGTTGGAGCAATGATATCTACTGCGTCAGAGGCTTCGATTAATTCATTAGCGTCTGTATATCTCCTGATTCCATATTTTGAGACTATTTCCTGCGCGGTGATATCATCCGGATCATAAAAACCCACCAGTTCTGCAATTTTTATTTCTTTCCAATTGTTCAGGTGAAATTTCCCCAGGTGCCCCGCACCAAAAACTCCTATTTTCAACATCAAGAATGTTTTATGATTCAAATATAGACAAGGTTTTTTGTTTCATCCCCCGGGGCGGATAAAGAAAGTTGTCAGCAGACATTTGTCAATTGTGTGTCTTTGGAAAGAAACGGGGAAAAGTCTGTCAAAAAATTTTCTTTCGGTAAAAAATCTTAGGAAAGAGACTGCCTTTGAGTTGGGTTGACGTCGTTTTCAAGACTTGCGTGCCCAATTTTAGCTTTTGAATATTTGAAAATATTCGTAATAGTCATCGGGATCTCCGGCTTAGGGAAGACTTTGGTCTTGATTAGCCGGCTAAGGGTGAAGAAAAATATGGGAATGAAAAGAATGAAAGTCAGGAAAAAGTACACATCGTAGGTGCGGAGAAAGAATGTTCTCACAGATATCCTATCTGCCTTTTCTTTGCCGAGAACCATATCCAGCATTTTTTTTGCTGCGGGCATGATGATGGGTACTTTAGTCCAATTTGAATACCTCACTCCTTCATAATTGAAATTCATATCATAATTCGCAGGCAGTTGTGTCTTGTAAAAGTCCCAATGATTGTGAACATCTTCAAAATCCGCCAAGCCTTTGTCTCCGGGCTTTAAAAAATAGATATTGAATAATGGATCTAATACAACCCATCCATTCCTGGTTTTTGCTTCCACAATATTGTGTGCAGCATAAACGCCGTGCACTTTCATTTGAGCTATTCGAACTGGGAATTTATAATCCTGCAGACTTCTTGCAAGAACGATGGCATAACTACCACAGGCACCGCGAGCCGTCATGAGATCGATGGAAGTAGGTTGCAGATAGTCCACTTTAAACCCGTCGAGACTTTGACTGGAGAATACGATTGCACGGGTGATGAGGAGGGAATGACAGGCGTGCATCACTTTGACCACGATAGAATCGTCTGTATCATCAAAATTTACTTCTCTGTCGATATTGCTGCGGATGGCCGAGAATAATTCCTTTTCATAATTCCCTTCCATTTTGAAATAGAAAAGGCTTGCGAGGAGAAAACCATTGAGAAAAGTCAGGAAGTAAAGGTTACCTAAAATTCGCTTGATCATTACAGTGATTTTTGGAGATGCACATAGCGGTGTCGATCAAGGTCGCTGAGTAAAATTCACTTTTTGAAAGACAAATTTGACGAAAAAATACGAGATACGAAGATTGGATTTCAAAAAATCAGATAGCCAGTCTTCCTAGGAGTAAATTTTCTAAGTTCACTGGGGCAATTTTCATACCAAGGTCTTTTTGAGAGTAGAGCAATTCTAAATTTTTGTTTGAAAAAATAGTTTTTGCTCAGAAAAGGGGAAAATTTTCAACAATCGATTGGCCTTTTTTTTGCTGACTAACTGTCTTCCCTATGCGATAACGAAAGAAGTAGGAAACGGTTTCAAAAAATTGAATTATTTGATCTGTTTTTTTTTCGACATCATGTCATTTTTTATGAACAGGTCCTACCATTTCGGATTGGTTCCAGGCGCATACGATTTATCCATTTTGGACACGTAGAATTGGCTGACTGACCTCATTTCCAGCGATAACAACTCCGATTCCAATAATATTACAAAAAAAGAATATATAATAGTTATTCTTGAATTAAATATATAGAAATATTAAAATATATTCATAATCAATATCTTGTGTTGTGGCACTCATATTATTAAAAATTATATTTAAAAATTTTTAATAAAATTTCTTTTTTTATTGACGTGGTTGATTATCTTAGATGAAAATTAGATAACAATTGGCCGTATTCCATAAATCTATACTGTTTTCAATGTTGATCCTGACCCTTATCATCCTCGTTTGGTTTTCATCTTCTTATATTATAAACCTGCCTTTATCCACTGAATTATTCAACGAACATCTTGGTCGTATGCAATTCTTACCCCTCCCTACGGCTTGGCCGGTCCAATTGCTGTTGGGTGTGATTTGGTTCACCCTGTTTCCTTTTGGGAAAAAATTAATTTGGGAATCGGGAAGGTTTCGCGTTACGGGCTTACTGGTTTTTCCGCGAATACGGTTGCATCTGCCTCAGAAATATGAAAATACTTAGTGCTGTTTTTCTTTAAAGTTCGAAATAAAAAAGGTACAGCAATAATTGAACTTCTGGAACAAGTTCATTGCCATACCCCTTTTTAACACTTAAAAC
>PSRA01000251.1 GCA_003175695.1 Bacteroidota bacterium
TAATATTACAATTCATCAATCAGATCCTTGAAAATAGCAGTCAATTTCGGCTCTGCATTTTTAGCCTCCCGTAACACTTCTTCATGTGTAATGATGTTGTCTTCTTCCCGTATGCCGATATCCGTTATAATGCTCATGGCAAAAACATCCAATCCCATGTGGACCGCTGCAATCACTTCCTGAACGGTGCTCATGCCTACCGCATCTCCGCCGACAATGTGAAGTAACTTATATTCCGACCGGGTTTCAAAAGTGGGACCAGTAACACCGGCATAAATCCCTTCTTTAACAGGAATGCCTGACCGATTCGCAATTAGTTTTGCTTTTTGAATAAGGTCTCGGTTATACGGTTCACTCATGTCCGGGAAACGAGGTCCTATTTTATCGTCGTTTGGTCCAATCAGTGGGTTTACCGTGAACAAGCCGATATGATCTCGGATAATCATGAGATCGCCCACCCTGAATGATGGGTTCATTCCCCCGGCAGCATTGGAAATGAGCAAGGTCTTGATACCAAGAAATTTCAACACGCGAATTGGAAAAACGACCTGTTGGGCAGTATAGCCTTCATAATAATGAAAGCGGCCGGACATGACGACTACTCGCCTTTTTCTCAGAATTCCGAAAATAAGTTTGCCTTCATGTCCTGAGACAGTAGATACCGGAAAATGAGGTATATCCTTATATTCAATTTCTTTTTCAACCGAAATTTCCTTCACCAGGTTGCCGATCCCACTACCTAATACAATTCCCACTGAGGGCTCGTGGTTATATTGCTTTCTGATGAAGGCAGTCGCTTCGTGTAACTGCTGAATTATTCTTTTCTGCTCCATGACGCTGGTTAAGCCTTGGCTGATTTTAATGATGGCGCAAATATAAGAAAACAGTTACCCGAATTCCTTAATGGCATCTTGCTGCAAAAACTTTCTAACCTTTTATTTTCAAGCAAGACTTCCACCGCGCAATCCTTTTTTATTTTTCACTCCTTCTATGCTATTTTCGTCAAAATTTAGCAATATGAATCTGCACGAATACCAGGCAAAGGAGTTATTAAAGAAATACCATGTTCCTGTTCAGGAAGGAATACCCGTAGATACTGCAGGTGCGGCAGAAGAGGCATATAAACAAATCAAAGTTCAAACAGGAAACAGTTTTGCTGTTGTAAAGGCCCAAATTCATGCAGGTGGAAGAGGTAAGGGCAAGATCATGGGCAGTGAGCAACGCGGTGTGGCAGTGGGAAAAAGTGCAGAAGAAGTTAAACAAATCGCATCGAATATTTTGGGTGGAACCTTAGTGACGATTCAGACCGGACCAGCAGGCAAAGTGGTTAACAAGGTCCTGGTTGCACAGGATGTATATTATCCCGGCCCAAACCCGGTAAAAGAATTCTATCTATCGGTGTTGCTTGACCGTGCAAAAGGTCAGAATGTGATCATGTATTCAACCGAAGGAGGAATGGATATAGAAGAAGTGGCGCATAAAACCCCGGAAAAGATATTTAAGGAATGGGTGTATCCCGGAGGTGGGTTGCAGCCCTTTCAGGCAAGAAAAATTGCCTTCAATCTTGGGCTTAGCGGCGGCGCATTCAAGAATTGCGTCCAGTTTGTAACGAATTTATATAATGCATATGTAGGCCTGGATTGCAGCATGCTTGAGATTAACCCGCTTTTTAAGACCAGTGACGAACGCATTATAGCAGTGGACTGCAAAATGAACCTGGATGACAATTCCCTCATGCGCCATGCTGACCTGGAAGCCTTGAGGGATATCAGCGAAGAAGATCCAACTGAAGTAGAAGCAGGCAAGTATAACCTCAACTTTGTAAAACTCGATGGCAATGTAGGGTGTATGGTAAACGGTGCGGGTCTCGCTATGGCCACTATGGATATGATTAAATTAAGTGGCGGTGAACCTGCCAATTTTCTTGATGTTGGTGGAACAGCAAATGCTCAAACCGTGGAAGCCGGTTTCAGAATCATTCTCAAAGATCCCAAAGTGAAGGCCATCCTTATAAATATTTTCGGTGGTATTGTTCGTTGCGATCGTGTAGCCCAGGGCGTTATTGACGCATATAATTCCATTGGAACAATTAAAGTCCCAATTATTGTCAGGCTTCAGGGCACTAATGCGGAAGAAGCAAAAAAATTGATCGAAGAAAGCGGTCTGAAAGTGCAATCTGCCATTCTGCTAAGTGAAGCAGCAGCACTGGTTAATAAAGCGGTCTCCTGAAAATGAGAGCAGAGGAAAAATGCGCAGAGCGGCGCTGTGTTCCTGCGTCCTCGCTGTATTGCGCTTTCAATTTAATTTCGTTTAAACAGCACATAATCCTGCCGATACACAATTTTTCCCATCTTGGCAAAATCGGCGGGTATCTCCTTTTCTCCACCTGCAGAATATCTCTTCACAAAGGTGTATTGCTTGGAGAGCAATGAATCCTTACGGATCATGTTGACATAAATTGAATCCGTATATAAAAAAAGATAGTGTGGCTGAATATGAATGATCCTTTGGTAGGCTGATTTGTAATCTGCTGCCTGGGGCGTCACAAGCATGAGGTCATCGTAAACATAACCCTTAGTATAATAACCTAGAGCGCCAATATCATCAGCAAAAAATACGCTGTCTTTCCGTGAAACGGGATCACTAAAATCCTTTTTCAATTCAGCATAAACATTCTTTTCAACCCCACTCCTTCCGAAATGAAAAAAGCCAGCAACCCAAATGAGAAGAATTCCAAAAGGTAAAAGATAATAACGAAATGGTTGTCCCAACTTTTCAATCCCCATCCAAATAAAAATTTCTGTCAATGCGACTGACACAAAAATCAATGAAACAAATTCAATTGAGTAGATATACCAGGTCCAAATAAAAGGGCCACGCAGGAAATATGCCAGCGCATAACATCCTGCCCATACTCCCGCTATCAGGAAATATTTATTCCGATTGATATTCCTCAGCACACCAAATAACATTAAAGGAAAAACAAAGAAGCTGAAAGTATTCATAAAGAAAATACTTTTGGCGAGATAAAAGAAAGAGCTTCTTCCAACAGTGCTCTTTGCAACTACTGATTGCGGCAGGAACTGCCCATAATAGAGATAGATCAGGCCCAGAGGTATAGCCAATACCAGCGCACACAAGAAGCCGTAAGCAAAAGGAATTTTTTTGGTGTTATACCAATCATAACATAGCAAGACGGCAAGCAATATCAGCGCTTCGGGTCGCAAAAAATAAATTATCGTCAGTAGTATGAAGGCCCAGGTCTTTTTTCCGTTAAGATAAAGAACAATACCGCTGAGTGAACAGAACAAGAAGAGATTTGCTTCCATGCCTCCGACGGCAATCCTCTGCATGAGAGGATCAAAGGCAAATAAGGCCACAAGCAGAAAATACATCTGGTAATTCCTGTTAAAGAAAAATCGGAAAACAATATATAATGACCCTATGTCACAAAAAAGATTGAAGAAAACAAAAAACTTAGGCACTGAAATCGAAAACATCAGGGGAACGGAAGAAATGATGGCAAACAACGGAGCTGTTGTTCCCATGATTTTTTCTCCTTCATTGTAGACCAGACCATGCCCATGAAGAAAATTATAGCCGTATCTAAACGTTATGAATGCATCGTCGAAGGTGGGGATCATATAAGCAGCCAGTAACCGGCAAATAGCGACAACTATACATCCGATAAAAAAATTCTTCATAATTAATTGATCAGGGTTTTAAACGAACCTGAAATTCACGTTGGTATGCAATAATAAGAATTCTTTTATTCCTGATTTGATTGCGTGGACACGTCGGGCGGTCGATGTTTGCCCAAGATTTCCACTTTAACTTTTGTCAATCCGCGGCCGGTATATCCAAGTTGTTTGGCGGCCGCTCGACTTAAATCGATCAGGCGCTTATTTTTAGGATGCATTCGGTCTGTCACTTTTACAATGGCAGATCTTTTATTGTGTAGATTAGTAACCTTGACATAGGTATTTAAAGAAACAATGTTGCTGGCTGCCGTCATATTCTTCTGGCTGAAGATTTCGCCATTTGCAGTTTTCTTACCTTCAAATTTATTCGAGTAAAAACTGGCTGTGCCATAGTGAAATTTCGGGCTCTTCTTCTCATGACCATGCGTGGGGGTGGTCGATTTTGGTTGTGCAAAAGCCAGGCAGCTGGCAATAGTGCAGGCAGTCAGGATGGTGACATGCTTATTCATGAGGATATAATTGAGGATTTTCCGGAAATGGCCCTGCTCTAAGGTCACCATCGTTTAACATCCATCGCTATTCAACGGTTTTATTCATGAAATATTTTTCACAGAGATAACGATCCTCTTCGTAAATATCGTCGTAAAAACGGATTGAACCGTCCCTTGCCTCACAGGTAAAATACCGAATATATACCGGCAGCTTGGGAAAGCCACTTATAATATGCTTCTCCTGCCTTGCTATCCAGGCACGGAGGGTGTCGGGATGCAACTTTACAGTGTCAGTCCGAATAAGATAATCTGCCAGTTTCTGCCATTCTTTTACTCGCACACAACCATGGCTAAGGGCCCGGTTTGATTTTCCGAAGAGCCAGCGAACATTGGTGTCGTGCATGTATACACTGTATTTGTTCCTGAAATTAAACTTGATTACACCCAGTGAATTATCATCACCCTGCCGCTGCTTGAGCAAATATGGAAAATGACTCTTGTTCAGCTTGTACCAGTTAATCGTTCGGGGGTCTACAACACTATCGTTTTTGTCAACCACCATCAGGTTTTCCTTGTCAAGGAACTCAACGTTTTGCCGGATCTTGGGTAGCATTTCCTTGAAAATAATGCTGAATGGAACTGTCCATTGGGGATATGTTATAAAATTGGAGATTTCGCTGGTAAGAAGAGGCGTGCGCGTCTGCGGTCCCCCGACAATGATCCTGGACTGAAAGACAATTGTGTCGCTGTCTATCACCTGCAGCGTATAAGATGGAATATTCACCCATACGTAGGTCTGGGGCAGGGTATCAGGAAGCAATTTATAACGGTCAAGATTAACAGCAATACGCTTAAACTTTTCCCAATCAGTATTATTAAAGTGATCGATCAGTGCATCATTGACATGACCAGTAGGCTTGAAGTTATGCGCATTTTGAAATTTTCTTATTACCGCTTTAAATGCATTCGAGTCCAGGTCGTTGGCGTTGGGTGGCAAAAGATTCAATTCATGTAATCTCTTTTCAAGTGAATGAAAAAAAGTAACTGAATCCTTATATGGATAAACGAGATAAGTATAAGGAACGAATTTGGCTTTTGTAAGAAAATTCATGGTGTAGGTCCTTAAAGAATCATAGCCCAGGTATTTAGGCTCTAATTTTTGAAGCGCCATCGCAACGCTGCCGTTTTGGATAGCATCTGAAAGGGTAGAAAGAAATAGATTTTTCTGGAGAACTGTATCTACCCGAAGAGTCACACTATCGAAGGGCAATCGGCCTTGCTTGATGTCTTTAACAAGCGAAAAAAATGCATCAGTAAACAAAACATCCGCCCTAGCCCAGAGTTGGTCATTCTTCTTAGCCAGGGTATCTGCCTGGAGTATGCGCTTAATGAATGCCAACGAGCTGTAATGATAATCCGAAGGAAACAGGCCGTAGTTTTTTGCGTTCCCAATAAATTCCAACAATGAATCTGAAAGAACCAACCAACGATCACCCCTGCTCCAAATTGGTTGAAATTTATTTTGAAAATAGATACTATCGGCTAAATCAGTATAACGCAGCGTAGTGGAATCATTGATCCTCCCACCATTGTTATTGGCATGCTCCATCAGGTCGAGGAGGCGATCAGATATCCTGTCAGAAAGCTTTCGCTCAGGTTTAACAATATCCTTGACCTTTGGCTCTTCAAAATTTTGGCAGGACCATAAAAAAACAATAAAACAACCAATAAGGATGAACGGAATAGTTTTTCTAGAATAGCTCATGTAGTCGTATCATGTTATTCAATGCAAATGAAGTAATTTTCTCC
>PSRA01000164.1 GCA_003175695.1 Bacteroidota bacterium
ACCTTATAAAAAAATTTTTATGATTAAACCTGCAGAAATGACAACCTTGAGTCAGGTCATCGAAAAATTGAGAACGAAAAGACACGACAATGAATTTCTTCTTACGCCCAATGGCTTTAGCGTGGGTAATGGCAAATTCTATCAGCCTGATGATTTAAAAATAATCAAGACTTACCGTTTCGAAGGTGAGTCCGACCCCGCAGATTCATCGATCTTGTATGTGATAGAAGCAAAAGATGGGTTGGTAGGATATAGTATCGATGCATACGGTGCATATAGCAATCACGATGACATAAATTATGATGATTTTATACGAAAGATGGTTGTCGACGAGCGGGATGACCAGCTGGTTTTTTAATTATAGTTACAGACAAGTTAACAGTTGATAGTTGTCATTTGACAGTCTTCAAATCAGGACATGAATACAGAGTGAGTTCGATTAAAAACTGTCCACGAGCAACTGTCAACTTATTTACCTGAAATATCTAATATTGCAAAGTGGACAAGCTATTTTGCTTTATTATTTTACTACTCACCTTCCCATCCAGTTTATTTTCCCAGGAAATTCATCTCTTATCACATCGGGATAGTCTATCGATTCGTGGCCTCTCTGTCGTGGATGACAATGTCATTTGGGTCAGTGGCACTAATGGAACTGTGGGCAAATCCCTCGATGGTGGAAAAACCTGGCATTGGATGACAGTAAAGAATTTCGAAAAAAGGGATTTCAGGGATATCGAAGCCTTTGACCGATATACTGCCATTGTAATGGCTGTTGCGGAACCCGCCCAAATCATCAAGACGAACGATGGAGGTAAAAATTGGAAAGTTGTCCTTTCAGATTCCACGCATGGTATGTTTCTGGATGCAATGGATTTTTTGGGCGATTCCATTGGTATCGTCGTGGGCGATCCCATAGACAACCAGGTCTATATTGCATTTACCAGGAACCAGGGCGATAAATGGATCGTTGAGTTGAACGGACCAACATTAAAATCCGGTGAGGCTCTGTTTGCTGCAAGTGGAACAAATACAAAACTCTTCTGGGATCAAAAAAGAAAGATATCAGACTTCTTATTTGTCTCTGGGGGACTGCATTCG
This sequence comes from Bacteroidota bacterium, assembly GCA_003175695.1. GTDB lineage: Bacteria > Bacteroidota > Bacteroidia > Chitinophagales > Chitinophagaceae > Puia. The sequence goes on from PSRA01000164.1 coordinate 1,102, forward strand.
AGACTTATTAATGATGATCAAGCAATAGATATTCCAATCATCCAGGGAAAGCAAACTGCAGGCGCCAACTCATTGGCAATAGACCCCTCAACAAGCCGTGGAATCATAGTAGGTGGCGACTATGCAAATGACTCGGCAAGCGCCTCAAACTGCGTTCTTATTTCATTAAACGGCGATAAAATACAATGGTCATCACCTGCTGCAGGACCCCGTGGCTATAAAAGCTGTGTTGAGTTTTTAGATTCCAAACGACTCATTGCATGTGGCACTTCCGGAGTTGACGTTTCACAGGATGGTGGCAATACCTGGAAGCAGATTTCAAATCAGGGATTTCATGTTTGCAGAAAAGCAAAAAATGGACAACTCACTGTACTGGCTGGAGCAAACGGGCGCATAGCCCGGTTAAAATGGTGAGTTTATGAGCTACTTGCCGATTTGCAACTCGTAGTTTATTTTCGCTCTCTGCGAGTAAATGGACTCTTTACTTAAATTTCTCAACCATGCGGGCCTTTAAAACAATCTTGTTTCTATTTATTTCTAACACCTTTATGACGCTGGCCTGGTATGGTCATTTGAAATTCAAAGAATTTAGCTGGGGAAAAAATTTGGGCCTGTTTGCCATAATTTTGATTTCGTGGGGACTGGCCTTTTTCGAATATCTTTTCCAGGTGCCAGCAAACAGAATTGGGTTCAGGGAACAGGGTGGCCCATTTAGCCTGGTTCAGTTGAAGACTATCCAGGAGGCAATTACATTGACGGTATTCCTCATATTTACGCTTCTTTTCTTCAAAACTGAAAGAATCGCGTGGAATCACCTGGTGGGATTTTTTCTCATTGTTGCAGCGGTATTCATCATTTTCAAAAAGTGGTGACCTATTGATTGACCACAGAGTAAGCAAGACAAAGAGAAAACATAGAGGGTTGCTAATAATTGGCAACCCTCTGTGTCTTCTCTTTGTCTTCCGTGGTTAAAAAAAACTCTATCAGGGCAAACAAGTTGGAACTAATTAAGGCCTCTGAAATCCACCGGAACTAATTTACTGACCCCCGGCTCCTGCATTGTCACCCCATAAATAACGTCCACGGTGCTCATGGTCATTTTGTTGTGTGTTACAATGATGAACTGTGAATTCTCGCTGAATTTTCTAATCATATTGGTAAACTTACTCACGTTTGCATCGTCCAACGGAGCGTCAACTTCATCCAAAATGCAGAATGGAGCCGGCTTAATAAGATAGATCGCAAATAAGAGTGCGGTTGCGGTCAATGTTTTTTCTCCTCCACTTAGTTGAGTGATGGATGATGGCCTTTTTCCTTTTGGTTTTGCCATGATATCAATCCCCGTTTCAGCAAGATTATCTGGGTTTTCAAGGATCAGGTCTGCTGTATCTTCATCAGTAAATAAAGCTTTGAAAACCTTCTGAAAGTTCTCGCGGACTTTTCCAAATGTTTCAAGGAATTGTTGGTTTGCTGTCGCTTCCACTTCCTGGATTGTTTGGAGCAGGCTGTCCTTTGCACTTACCAAATCATTTTTTTGCTCCGTGATAAATTCGAATCTCTTTTTCATTTCCTGGAAAGCTTCAACCGCCGTTGGATTGATCTCACCTAAATTCTCCAGCCTCTTTTTCATCCTGTCTGCTTTTTCCTGCAATTCTTCAACAGGTGTATCTCCTGTCCTCGGCTGGTCAATGATATCATCCAACTGGATTCTAAACTCTACACTTAAGCGTTCTTTCATTCCAGCAAGCTGGAGTTTCAGTTCATTGATTTTATCTTTTATCTCACTGAGCAAATGTTCAATTTGTTCCTTATTCTTGATCTTGTGCCGAAGGTCACTTTCTTTCTCACTTAAAGCATTGCGCAGATTATAGTACGCCTGGTCGGCTTCGTTGAGAGTACGCTCTTCAGTTTCTTTTGTGCGGAGCAAATCGACGAGTTCATTTTCAATCCGATTGAGGACTTCTTCATTTTCAGCAATGCTCTCATAAGCCTGATTAAGCTGCGAAAGATTGGTCTCTATCTGGCTCCTCAAATCATACAATTGCTTATTCTTGAACTCTAATTCCTGCTTCAGTGCGCTGATTCGGCTATGCTGCCGCGTTAGCTGTAAGTTGAATTCATTGTAATGGGCAAGTGCTGTATTATATCCCGTTTCCACGGATTTGTATTCCTGCTCGACTGCCTGAATTTTTTCCCTCAGTTCGTTTACATGGTTAACCAGTAGCTGCCATTCGCCGCGAATGCCTTCGCTGGAACTGGCTGTTTCATGCAAATTCGATTGCAGTTCCGACAACCTCAATTCGGCAGATGATTGCAGGCCTTCCAGGTTTTCCATTTTGTTATCGATAGAAAAAACGTGGTTGATCAACCCATTGATTTCTTCCTGGGTTTGCTTGATCGCCTGTTCTTTGAGTTGTTCATTAAACGAAATCACCTCATTCTGACAAGCTTGTATATCCGATTTCAGGCCATTGACTATAGCCTCCTGGGCCGCAATTTCTTCATTCAATTTTTCCAGGTTCTTAACACGGCCAATCTTTTTCCCTTCAAACAATCCTACACTACCGCCCGTCAGGGAGTACTTGCCTTTGACGTATTTGCCGTGCTTTTCCAAAACCACCGCTCCATTCGGGGATGCCACATTAAACCATTCCAGTGAAGGTTCATGTTCTGCAATGAATACATTGCCGAGCAGGTGTTCTGCAAGCCGGCGATAAGGCTCATCTACTTCAATTACACTTATAGCCGGAATGGTACCTGGAGGTGCCTGGTGTGATTCATCCTGAAAGGATGCCACTTTATCAAGAAGGAAGAAATTTGCTTTACCTTTTTTGAATTCGTCCAGCAAATGAACCGCCTGCAAACCTTCTTCCAGGTTATTCACTACGTAATAGTTGAGGAATGGATCCAACACGTTTTCAACAGCCGCCCTGAATTCTTCCTTCACATAAATGATATCGGACAATATCGGGGCCGTATGATTCCAGTCAGGATTCTTATGGAGAAATTTCACACTTTCGGGATATCCTTCCATAGAATCTATCAGGCTCTTTAGCAAATCGAATTCATTTTTTCTTGCATCGAGAGTCCTGCTTTCATTTGCGAGCAATTGACGGAGCTCTTCCAGCTTGTCCTGAGTTTGCTGAATCTGCTCTTTCGTTTTTTCGTGATGTTCCTGCAGTTGTTTCAGATCCGTTTTTCTGGATTCCAACTCTGCCTCTTTGCTATATTTTTCTTCTTCGAGTTGTTTTAACTGGCTCTGACGAACAATTTGTTCTTCTTCAATTTTATCTATGCTGTCCTGGATATTTTGAATGGAGGCATCAGCAACAGCAATATTCTTTTCCACTTCAAATTGTTCCCTTTGTGCGTGGCTGTATTCATGACGAATTCCATCAATGGAAACCCGTTTTTGATCAAAAACCTGACGTGTCTCATCAACTGCTGTTTTTAAATCGATGAGTTTAGCTTGCAGGTCATCCAATTTATTGGATTCTTCTTCGGCCTGTTGCTCAGTGAACAAAATACTTTCTTCCAGACCTTTTACCTGCCCTTCACTTTTCTCGAGAAATTCCTGTAAGCTTCCTTCTTTTTCGCGAAGAAAATTCAACCGTTGTTTCACGAGATTTTTTTCATTTTCCTTGTTGCGAACTTCTTGCACCAGCTCATTGAATGACTGTTGCATGGATTGAAGTTCTCTTTCTTTATCGATGAAACCCAGCTTGGCTTCTTCCAGCTCTGCCTCCCGCTGTGCGATCTCTGCTTCGAGCCGGACTTTTTGATCGGTTTCAGATTCTGATTGCAAATTCAATTCGCGATAAGTGATATTGAATCCTTCTAAGGCAGCTTTTGCCAATTCAATGCTGATCTCGCGATAATCCTTTTTGATCTCATTATACTTTTCAGCTTTTTTTGCCTGATTTTCCAAGCCCTTGAGTTGATTGTTGATCTCAAACAAAAGATCTTCAATTCTCGCCAGGTCTTGTTCAGTCGCATCCAATTTTTGCCTTGCTTCCTTCTTACGCGTTTTGTAAATTGAAATGCCCGCTGCCTGCTCAAGCATTCTGCGACGGCTATTGTCTTTGTCTTTGATGATATCATCCACCATCCCCAGCTCGATGATGGCATAACTGTCAGTTGAAACGCCCGTATCTAAAAATAGATTTTGAATGTCTTTCAATCTGCATGACACATCATTGAGCCGGTATTCACTTTCTCCGCTTTTGTAAAATTTTCGGGTAACCGTTACCGTATTGAACTCCGTCGGTAACAAGTTCTTTGTATTCTCAAACGTGAGACTCACTTCTGCAAGACCCGATGCTGAACGGCTCCTGGAACCATTGAATACAAGGCTCTCAAGATTTTCAGATCGGAGATGACTAATTTTCTGTTCACCAATAACCCAACGAATGCTGTCAACTATATTGCTTTTTCCGCATCCATTAGGGCCAATGATGCCAGTTACACCTTCATTGAAAAGTATGTGTGTTTTATCCGGGAAGCTCTTAAACCCTTTGATTTCTAGGCTCTTTAATCGCACAGGCTTTATTATTTGTGGTCTATACGCAAACCTACACTAAAATGATTA
>PSRA01000044.1 GCA_003175695.1 Bacteroidota bacterium
TTCTAATAAATACTCAAATAATAGATAATATGAAAAGAGTAAATTTTAAACTTGTTTTGCCTGCATGTCTGGTTTTAGGAGCCATGCTATATGCCTGCAGCAAGAGTTTTCTAAGCAAGCCGCCACAGGGTGTATATACGCCCGACGCGATGGCTTCGCGTGCAGGTGTAGAGGGTTTGTTAATCGGAGCATATTCATTACTCGACGGAAATGGTGGCGCGGGTACCAGTGTTGCAGGTGCAGGTACCTGGGTAACGGCCGAAGACAACTGGGTTTGGGGTGGAGTTTGTGCCGATGATGCGCACAAAGGCTCGGATCCCGGAGACCAGCCGGAAATAGTTCCTTTAATGAGATGGAGTGAGTCGCCCACCAATGGCTGGCTTGATGGTAAATGGGCATGGGGATATGATGCTATCCAAAGATCAAACGACGTATTGCGATATGCACGCCTTGCAAAAGATATGACTCCGGCAGACACAACCGAAGTCACTGCTGAGGCTAGGTTCCTGAGAGCTCACTATCATATGGACCTGAAGAAGGTCTTCAACCAGATTCCTTATGTTGACGAAAACGTCACATATGCTGCTGGCAATTGGAGAATAGACAATACCATAGATGCATGGCCAATGATTGAGGCTGATTTGAAATATGCAATGGCTAATCTTCCCAAGACACAGGGTGATATAGGCAGGGTGAATTTCTACGCGGCTGAAGCATACCTGGCAAAGGCCTATATGTTTGAACACAAATTCACGGATGCTCAACCACTGCTTGCAGATTTGATCACTAATGGAACGACTTCAAGCGGTAAACCTTACGCATTGGTAGCAAACTTCAACGATAACTTCAATGCTGCTACAAAAAATAATACTGAATCAGTTTTTGCCGCTCAAATGTCTGTTAACGATAACACAGGTGCAGCAAACGCAAACGCTGGTGATGTATTAAACTATCCTTATAATAACGGGGACGTTCCTTTTGTAAACTGCTGTGGTTTTTATCAGCCATCTTTCAGCCTTGCGAATGCGTTCGTTACTGATCCTGTCACAGGTTATCCAAATCCTGACACCTACAACAATAAGGATATGAGGAACGATATGGGTTTAAAGAAAACTGATCCATTCACTCCATATGCAGGTCCTACTACTGTTGGTGAAACTGTTGACCCACGTCTTGATTGGACAATCGGCAGAAGAGGTATTCCTTATTTGGATTGGGGTGTAGTTCCCGGTGTTACCTGGGTTCGTAACCAAATCAGTGCTGGGCCATACCTGCCGATGAAGAATTCTCCGCGTGCAAGCCAGAATGGTACGTTGACTGATAAATCATCCTGGACGGCTGGATATTCTGCTTTGAACTACAACTTCATTCGCTTTGCAGACGTTCTTCTCTGGGCTGCTGAAGTCGAAGTTGAAATCGGAAGCCTCGATAAAGCTCAGACTTATGTTAACATGGTAAGAAGCAGAGCGGCAAATGCTTCTGGTTTTGTTTATCAATACCTGGATCCAACAAAGCCTCAGGCGGGCTTCTCAGCCACTCCTGCTGCTCACTATTTAATAAAGCCATACGCAGCTGGATTCTTTGCGGGTCTGGGGCAGGATGGTGCAAGAAAATATGTAAGATTTGAAAGAAGGCTTGAACTGGCTATGGAAGGCCATCGTTTCTTTGACCTCGTACGTTGGGGAATTGCTGACACAGAGTTGAATTCTTATGTTACGCATGAAACCAATGCAACGGATGGCGCTGGTCACCCATTCCCATATACACTTTTGGCAGGCGCAGTTTTCACAAAAGGTACCAACGAATATTTCGCGATTCCGCAGATTGAAATAGATGCAACCCACGATCCAAAGACGGGAAAACCTACGTTGACTCAGAATCCTGGATACTGATCCAAATTGTTTTATAGTATACGAAGAGGCAGGTTTCGAACCTGCCTCTTTTGTTTTGGATTAACATTAGGTTAAGCGTTTCTGCATTTGTTTTTTTAATACATTGGATCCTGAAATTTCAAATATGTGTGTTGTTGCCAAATTCCGTTTCTTATGGATAGCCGGTTTCCTATTTTTTTTCTCCTGCAAGAACCATCACGAGCTTTTTGAGAATATTTCTTCTGATCATTCGGGTATTCATTTTAACAACCAGATCAAAGAAACCGATTCCGTCAATGTGTTGGATTTATCTAATGTCTACAACGGCGGTGGAGTTGGTATCGGTGATTTCAATAATGACGGCCTCCAGGATATATATTTTACCGGCAACCTTGTTTCTAACAGACTCTATCTAAATAAGGGGAATTTTCAGTTTGATGATATCACCCAGGCAGCTGGCGTGGATGGCGGTGGCAAATGGTGCCGTGGCGTATCTGTGGTTGATATTAACAACGATGGCTTGCTGGATATTTATGTGTGTGCAACGATAAAAACCGATCCCAATCAGCGTAGAAACCTCCTGTACATTAACCAGGGACCAGACAGCAATGGGATTCCTCATTTTAAGGAAATGGCAGCAGAATATGGCCTGGCTGACACAGTTCATTCCACGATGGCCACATTTTTTGACTATGATAATGATGGTGATCTGGATATGTACCTGGTCGTAAATGAAATTGTAGACCCCCACATACCTAATGTGTTCCATCCGCTCAAGCGGGATGGATCGTTTCCCAGCTCTGGAAAACTGTTCAGAAATGATGGGGTCGACGCTTCAGGGCATCCACATTTTACCGATGTGACAAAGCAGGCAGGAGTAGGCGTGGAAGGATACGGCCACAGTGTTATCATTTCTGATATCAACCAGGATGGTTGGAAGGACATTTATGTCGCCAATGACTATCTTCCCAATGATCTTCTCTGGATCAATAACCATGATGGCACATTCTCAGAACACCTGTCTGATTATTTCAAGCATACTTCTTCAAATTCTATGGGAACCGATTTTGCTGACGTCAATAACGACGGCCTCCCGGATCTGGTAGCACTTGATATGAACCCCGAAGATAATCAGCGAAAGAAAATGATGCTGAATGCCAACAGTTATCTGACTTATCAGAACAGCGATTTTTTTGGATATAATTACCAATATGTAAGGAACACTTTACAGTTGAACCAGGGACCGCGCGTGATGCAAAATGATTCAATCGGAGCCCCGATCTTCAGTGATATTGCTTTCTATGCTGGCATGGCAGAAACTGACTGGAGCTGGACTCCACTGGTCGTAGATTTTGATAATGATGGTTTTCGGGATATTCTCATCACGAATGGTTTTCCAAAAGATGTAACCGATCATGATTTCGTTGCCTTTCGCAATAAAGCATATAACCTGGTTAGCAAATCTGAACTGCTAAAACAGATTCCTGAAGTGAAGAGACATAACTATGTTTTCAGGAATAATGGAGATCTTACCTTTTCTAATATGTCACTGGCATGGGGACTTGGCACACCCACTTTTTCTAACGGAGCTGCATATGCGGACCTGGACAATGACGGCGCATTGGACCTCGTGGTGAATAATATCAATGACGAAGCTATGGTATTCAGAAATACTTCCAGGGACAAGGATAAAGAGAACCACCACTATCTGCAAGTGGACTTCGAAGGTGACAGCTTAAACCGGCGTGGACTGGGAGCTACCGTATCGATTTATTATGATCACGGAAAACAACAGGTATACGAAATCAGCCCATACCGGGGTTATTTGTCAACTGTAGAAGAGATAGCGCATTTTGGTCTGGGTACCGTTCAGGAACTGGATTCTGTTATCATTCAATGGCCAAATAATAAAAAGCAAACGATCCAACACGTCAAAGCAGATCAATTATTAAAGGTGAAAATTAAGGATGCGCATCAAAATGTTGAATGGAATAAAAGTGTTTTGGATAACCAATCCATGTTCCGCGAGATTACAGATTCGGTAGGCATTCATTTCAAGCAGCAGGAGCGTGACTATATTGACTTCAATATTCAGAAATTGCTGCCACATAAATTTTCTGAATATGGGCCAGCACTAGCGACGGGCGACGTCGATGGCAATGGTTTGGACGATATTATCTGCGGGGGATCATTCTTTTATAGTGCCCAAATTTTTCTGCAACAGCCTAATGGGAAATTCATTCAAAGAGCTTTATTGGAGGGAAAAGATACTGTGGATAAGAGGTGCGAAGACGAAGGAATCCTATTGTTCGATGCTGATGGTGATGGTGACCTGGATCTTTATGTTGCAGCTGGCGGTGTTGAAGCTCCGCCCAGATCAGCCTCCTACCAGGATCGCCTGTACATCAACGATGGGAAAGGCAATTTCCACCTGGACAGCCTGGCCCTTCCTCATAATCTCACGAGTAAATTTTGCGTGAGAGCTGCAGATTATGATCACGATGGAGACCTGGATCTTTTTATTTCCGGAAGAGTTGATCCGGGTAATTATCCAAAGCCTGTTACCAGTTATATTTATCGTAACGATTCTAAAAACGGACAGGTAAAATTTACTGACGTAACGGCTACGGTGGCCAAGGACCTGGTGAATATTGGAATGGTTTGCGATGCTATCTGGACGGATTTTGATAATGACGGTTGGACTGATCTCGTGCTTGCAGGAGAATGGATGCCCATCACATTCCTCAAAAATGATCACGGTGTGTTCAAAAATGTAACGGCTTCCACCGGTATCAGTGATCAGAAAGGATGGTGGAATAGCATTGTTGCAGGTGATTTCGATAATGATGGAGACATTGATTATATCGTCGGTAATCTTGGTAAAAATTCTTTTTATCGGGCAAGCCAGAAATTTCCTGTCCGGGCCTATGGAAAAGATTTTGACAATAACGGTATCTTCGATATGATTCCTTCGCTATACCTGCCAGACTCAGAAGGAAACAAGAAGGAATATCCGGCCCAGGGGAGGGATGATATGATCAAACAGATCAACGCCATGCGCAGGAAGTTTCCAACTTTCAGATCTTATGCCGATGCAACAATGAAAGAAGTATTGACTGACGAGGATAGAAAAGGTGCTCTTGTTCTTGAAGCTAACAATTTTCAAAGTTCATATTTACGCAATGATGGTAACGGGAAATTTACATTAGTTCCTCTTCCTGCCCAGGCTCAATGGTCTGTCATAAATGGCATGGTAGCTGAGGATTTTGATGGAGATGGCAATCTTGATCTTGTCTTATGCGGGAATGACTATGGCACGGAGGTTTCCGTAGGCCGCTATGATGCGATGAATGGATTGTATTTATCTGGCGATGGCAAGGGTGGATTTCAACCAAAGACAATTTTACAAAGCGGAATATTTATTCCTGGAGATGCAAAGGCACTCGCCATGCTGAAGAGTGCCCGCGGAAATTATTTGCTGGCTGCAGGCCAAAACCGTGGACCTCTGAAAATCCTGGAACTGAAAAAAAGAGCCAAGTTGCTTCCTTTGCCTGAAGATGCAATAAATGCCACCATCAGGTTGAAAAATGGCAAGGCGAGAAAACAGGAGTTTTATTATGGTGCATCGTTTTTGTCTCAGTCAGCGAGATATTTGTGCACAGACGCGAATGTGGATCAGGTGGATATCACCGATACCAAGGGAAACAAGAAAACGCTTTCTCTTCATTAATCCAGTTTTTACCCCTGTTTTGCGTCTTTGCGTGAAACCGGATTACTTGACATCCGACTTACTGGCTGCTTTTGAGATCTTATTCATCTGATGCAGCTGGAAGAGGATCAATTTTGTGAAATTCGTAAATCTCCATACCAGATAGATTCCAAGCAGGGTTAGGCAAAGAAGAATATTATACCTGTAATAAAGGTTTGAATAATCAATGTGTGAGACAATGCGAAGCGCCAGGCTGAAGTGAAGTACTCCTGTGACCAGGGACGTTATAAACACAAAGAAATTCTTTTTGAGAAAAGCATAATAGCTCAATCGCAAAAATTCAAATGACAATCCCGCCGTTGCAACAAATCCAAATACATGTGTGACAAATCCCGGAGGAAAATTGAATCGGAATGCTGGTTCGACCAGTAATACAAAAACAATTAGGATACCCTGGTAAAAATTAATCCGACCAAAAAGTGCAATCGAAATGATGGACAAAATCAACACGCTGCAGAAAATATCTATCCATGATTTCAGGAAGAAGAACATGCCATATGAACCAATATTAAGATTATTTTCTGCCAATTGAAATTGTATGACAGGAATCATACTGGCCAGCAGGCATAATGCACCATACAAAAGGTTCAGCTTTTCATCGGCATAGAAAAAGTAGAGCAGGATAAAAACGAGACCTATCCCGATAGTCATGAAAGAAATGCCGAAAGGTATGCGTTGTGACTGCAGGGCGGATTCAAAACTGTCCACTGCTTTGTTCCACGTTCCTAATTTAATAGAAAGAGGAGCCACACCAGCTTCAGAGAATAACCAGGGTTTCGAGGGTGCCTCACTGGCAAAGCGGATGGCAATGGACAAAGTATCGCCCGGGCTTACACGTAACAAAAAAGGTTTGCCATGGGGATTATCATTTTGATTGCCATTCGCATGAATTTGGCCCAGGCTGAGTAACAAGTTTCCGTTGAGATATAATTCAGACGCTCCCAGTTGAGAAATGACCATGGCAACCTGGCTCAAAGAAAATTGCGAGTCAAGCAGGATCCTTGTACGAAACCACGCAATATTTTTTGGAGATAAAGACTTCAGATAACTCTGGTATTGTGAAAGATCGACTACGGGCCACAATGAGTCGTTGAATGCCGGATTAGCCCAATCGGGGTTGTCACCTGGCTGGAATTTCCATATTTTGTCAAGTGAGATACCATCTGAAGGAATGCCTTGCAACTGCAATGAAATTCCCTGATTTCCTTGAGAGAAAACAGTGCCTGAAAATAAAAGGCAGATCAGAACGCTGGCAATTTTTCTCATGATGTCAAACAATCATTAAAGGTTAACATTGGTTGAATCCAAAATACACCAGCCTTTGTCTGTTTGATCCGAAGGTCCGGGGCATTACTAAGTTATTTATTTTAACGTGTCAAAAAAATTGTAATTGCGTCAATGTGTTGGTAATTGCACACTTTACCGTTCAATTAAAGTTTTTTGCCTCTGGCGTTAAAAAACTGCCTTGTATTTGAGGTTGCATAAGGCTCACAAGGGCACAAAAGAAATTTGGCTAAATTTAGAAATCGTTACTTCCCTTGGCTATACTACATCAATACAGGGCATTTTTTTCGTACGTTGAGTCTATTAGCTTTAGAATTTTCTTTCTTATCGCCTTGCTGTTGGCAGTGGCCTGTGATGGCCAACGACGCGCAGAGTACAATAGTCCTCCTGGTTACGATTTCAGCAAACCGATACGCATGGCCATGCCTGCTGCGCTCGATGAGATTTCAGGAATTGCCTTCAACAACGGAATCAGCGACACAATCTATGCCCAACAAGATGAGCATGGAAAATTGTTTCACTTCAAGTGGCAGGACAAGAATGTGCTCGTTACAAAATTTGGTCCCAAAGGTGATTATGAAGACCTGGCGATTTGCAAAAATTATGTAATCATGTTGCGAAGTGACGGAGTGTTATTCGTGTTTCCTCTTTCAGATGCCAGGAAACAAAAGTCTGAGAGGGTCAGGATTTGGGATCGTTTTCTGCCGGCAGGAGAATATGAAGCAATGAGTGCTGATGAAAAGAATGGGAAAATCTTTGTGCTGTGTAAAAACTGTGAGGCCGATAAAACTAATAAAAAATCAAGCGGATTTATTTTTTCAATCTCTGATGATGGTTCTCTCTCTCCGTCCGGAAATTTTCAAATCAATGTCAAACAAATTCAATCCGGGTTGGGAAGAGCAAAAATCCGGTTTCGACCTTCGGGTATGGCTGCGGATCCTGTTACACACAATTGGCTGATTATTTCATCAGTTAATAAGCTCTTAGTCATACTGGACCCCGACTGGAAGGTGACGAATATCTATGATCTTAACCCGGCAATTTTTGTCCAACCGGAAGGTATTGCGATAGACAAGGATCGCCACCTGTTTATCGCCAATGAAAGAAATTATACCTCACATGGAACGATCCTTCGATTCAATTACAAACCGTAGCTAAAAATTTTTTAAACCAATTACCTGATTAAAAACAAAAAAGGTTATCAAATTTCTTTGACAACCTCTTGCAGAATATTGTTGTTAATTAATCGTTTTGAATCAGCGGCTTGATCCATAACCCACATAGCCTTGTGTGGATTTACAACCGCCCCTTTCATATCCTCTGTAGCTGGAGCAGGATGTGATAAATGCCGTAGCAGTGGCTACAAGTACCAAGATTAAAATTGTCTTTCTCATTTTCTGGGTATTTTATTAAAATTAAAAATGCCTGGTTATGAGGATAGCGATCACCAGGAAATTCAGAGGAACGGATAAAAGGGAAAATTTTCTTCGAAGAATAAAGGAATGCATACAAAGTAAAGTCAAAAAAGAGAGAAATGCAAGTAAAGCCCGGAATTAGCTGGTATTTTTTTGTTAATAAGATTGCCTTGGATATTTTTAACTCAAATTATAAGCGTTGATTGTACATTTTATTGCGATCGGAGGCAGCGTCATGCATCAGTTAGCCATCGCTCTTTCAGAAAAAGGCTACCAGGTCACCGGCAGTGATGATGAAATATTCGAGCCGGCGCTGTCAAATCTGGCTAAAGCCGGCATACTTCCTCCGGAGACAGGATGGTATCCCGAAAAAATCAACCCGAATTTGGATGCGGTTATTCTTGGAATGCATGCCAAAGAAGATAACCCGGAACTAAAAAAAGCGCGTGAGCTGGGATTGAAGATCTATTCATTCCCGGAGTATATATACCAGGAAAGCAGGAAAAAAACCCGGGTAGTGGTAGGCGGTAGTCATGGAAAGACAACTACTACATCCATGATAATGCATGTTTTGCGCAAATCCGGGCGGGATTTTGATTATATGGTGGGTGCCAAATTGCATGGGTTCGACCAATCCGTCAATATTAGCCATGCTCCCGTGATTATTTGCGAAGGGGATGAATACCCCGCCAGCGCTATCGAAAAGAGGCCTAAATTCCATTTTCTTTTTCCGCAAATCGCCATCCTTACAGGGATAGCCTGGGATCATATCAACGTTTTTCCCAGTTTCGAGCTCTACCTGGAGCAATTCAGGATATTTATCAAAAGTATTCAGCCCGGAGGAACATTGATTTATAACAATACAGATCCTGTCTTAAATAAGCTGGTTGCTGAGACAGAAGGAAAGTTCGGGAAACAACCTTATGGGATTCCGGCCTATTCAATCAAAAACGGCGTTACTTTCGTCGAAATTGAGGGATTCTCCGCGCCGCTGGAGGTCTTTGGCGATCATAATCTAATGAACCTTCAGGCAGCATGGCTGGCCTGCAAAGAATTAGGGCTAACGGCAAGGGAATTCATTGAAAATATCAAGGATTTCTCGGGAGCCGCCAAGCGGTTGGAATTACTTTCCAGGGGTGAAAACCTGAATATCTATAGAGATTTTGCCCATGCGCCATCAAAAGTAACTGCCACCATCAATGCCGTAAAAAAGCAGTTTCCGGATAGAAAACTGATTGCTGTTTTGGAACTTCACACTTATAGTAGTTTAAACAAAGATTTTATGAGAGAATATAGGAATAGCATGGAAAAGGCTGACGTAGCAGTCGTGTTCTATTCATCTCATGCTCTCCAGCTAAAACGACTTCCGGAATTAGCAAAGAACGACGTATATGAAGGTTTTGATAAAGAGGGATTAATCATCATTAATGAAAAATCAACATTAGGTGACTGGCTTGCTCAACAATCTTATAAAAATGCTAATTTGCTGCTTATGAGCTCTGGTAATTATGATGGACTGGATATCGTCGGTTTTGCCAAAAAAGAAACAGAGAATCAGGAAGCAGCAAATAAGGGCATTAGGTAAAAAATTCTCAGATTTTCCTGATTTCGACTAAACTAACAATTGACTGAATGTTACAATTAATTAGGCCGCTTGCCGTAATTGACCTGGAAACAACTGGTACAAACCTGGCAGTTGACCGGATTGTGGAGATTGCTATTATTAAGATCATGCCTGATGGCTCCAAAATCATCAAGCACAAGTATATTAACCCGGAAATGCCGATTCCACAATCATCCTCTGATATTCATGGGATTACGATTGACAAAATCAAGGACGCACCCAATTTCCGGCAGGTTGCGAATGAACTAAAGCAATTTCTGGAAAACTGTGATCTTGCCGGCTATAATTCCAACAGGTTCGATATACCTCTTTTGGTGGAAGAATTCCTCAGGATTGGAATGGAATTTGATACTAAAGGGAAGAAACTAATTGACGTTCAACGGGTTTTCCATAT
>PSRA01000075.1 GCA_003175695.1 Bacteroidota bacterium
CTCCGTACTAAATAGAAGTGGGTTTGTTACACCTTATTCAATTTTTGCGACAGGTTGTTTTAAGGTCAGACCATCCGCTTGCCGGTGGCAATGTGGGTGGTCTTTTTGTTACCATCCACTGGCAAGTACGTCAGCAAGATGTAGTGTGCGGAGTTTATACCCTTTGTGCCGGATATAGCCATCTAAATGCATAAGGCAGGAAAGATCCGTGGAAATAATAAAATCGGCGCCTGTTTGAAGGGCATTATTTACCTTTTGATCGGCCATAGCAACCGAAATGCCTTCAAATTTAACCGCAAAGCTGCCGCCGAAACCACAACATGTCTCTACATCATTCATTTCCAACAGTTCAAGGCCCTTTACGTTTGACAAAAGTTTACGTGGCTCTTGTTTGATTTTGCATTCGCGCAGACCAGAACAGGAATCATGATAAGTAGCTTTTCCGGGCATTGAAGCGCCGAGGTCATCAACCTGAAGGACATTAACAAGAAACTCTGACAGCTCAAATGTTCTTTTCTGCAAATCTTTTACATCATTGTGCAGAGAGGAATTATCAAAAATGGAAGGATAATAATTTCTAACAAACCCGACACAGGATGCACTGGGCGCAACAACATAATCGCTGCCAGAAAAATCGTTCACAAATTTATTACAGACTTCCTTAGCCTCATCCCTGAAACCTGCGTTGTATGCAGGCTGTCCGCAGCATGTTTGTTCCGGATTATACTCGACGGTGCATCCGCATTTTTCCAGCACTTTTATCATGTTGAAAGCTGTAGCGGGATATAACTGATCAATAAAACAGGGAATGAATAGTTGAATTGTCATGGCTGAAGAAATCTGAGTCCAAGCGAAACTTTACAATTAAGCCTCAGACGATTTTATCTTTGTAAGCATTGACCATTGAAATCATTTTCAGTGCAGTGATTGCAGCTTCCTCACCCTTATGCCCATGCGCACCTCCGATTCGTTCAAGAGCCTGCTCCTGTGTATTGACAGTCAGGACTCCAAAAATAGTGGGAACAGAAAGACTTAAATTGACCTGCAAAATGCCGTCGGTAACAGCCTGGCAGATATATTCAAAATGCGGCGTATCGCCCCGGAGCACACAGCCTAAAGCAATAAAGGCCTGAGGTCTTTCTTTTTTTTCGTGTTCATCCCAGTAACTTTTAATAGCGAAAGGAATTTCAAACGCGCCGGGTACTGAAACGACGCGAATATTGCTGATACCATTTTCTGCCAGCACTTTCCGACATCCATTTTCCAATTCATCTACAATGGCCGCATTCCATTCGGTTCTTACAATAACAACACAGGCATCCTTTGTATTCAGGATGCCCGATTGTTTACTTAATAATTTTTTGTTACCGATCTCAGCCATTTCAAAAAAAATTGGAATTGATATTCCCCGAATTAACTGTCAGCGGGTGTTGCCCAGCCTGGCCAGGTAGCGATCAATATCATAGCCTCTTTGAGAAGCAGGATATTTATCTTTAATCAGCTGGTACATTTCTATCGCCTCATTTTTCTTGCCGAGGCTTTCATATATATTGCCCGCGCGGAAAAGATATTCAGGAGAAATCAACTCATCTTTTTCAAAAATCGTCCCTGCTTTCCTGTATTCGGCAACAGCCTCTTCTTTTCTACCTAATTCGGAATAAGCGTCACCCAGCAGGCCGTGCGCCCTGGCTTGCACTTGCAGCACAGGAGTTGAAAAATCTTTTAGATATTTAATTGCGTTATTAAAATCACCGAGCTTCATATAGGCGCTTCCAGCGTAAAAAGAGGCGAGGTTTGCTGCGCGAGTCCCGCTATATTTCGACATAATCCGTAAAAATCCCGGATTAAGGTTATCACCTTGCAAAGCAAGTCTCGCAGAGTCCATTTTGTAATATTGCTCTGCCTGGTACATTGCTTCCAAAGCCTTCTTTTCGTTAGGTTCTTTGATCATGTATTTATAACCGAAATAACCGGCAAGCAATAGCACTATGAATGTTAATGCATAAGTAGTCTGCTTCCCATATTTCGACCAATAATCCTGCACCTGAGTAACAACATTTTTTTCATTCTCCACATGTAAGGGCTTCTTAATCTCTGCCATTATATTTTATTTGATGATGATTTTTTGAAGATATTTGTTTGAATCAGCGGTCCCTTCCCTCTAACTCAGTCGACGATGAATGGATAGTTTTTGTCGACATACACATCCTTTAACACTTCGCTGTCATCGGGCCAGGGGGACTCCTCCGCAAATTTTACAGAAGCCGTGATCGTTTCTTCGACTCTCTTATTGATTGCGTCGATTTCCTGCTGCGTGGCAAATTTTTTTGTTAAGATTGTATTGAGTACTTGCTGAATGGGGTCTTTTTGTTTGTATTCTTCCACTTCCTCTTTAGTACGATATTTCTGAGGATCTGAAATGGAGTGTCCCTTATAACGATATGTTTTAATTTCAAGTAGTGTCGGTCCATCCCCTGCCCTGGCTCTTTTTACTGCACGCGCCACTCCTTCATGAACGGCTTCCGCGCTCATGCCATCAATGGAATCGCCAGGCATTTCGTATGCATCCGCTAATTTGTAGATGTCAACCACGTTGGAAGTGCGCTCCACGGAAGTTCCCATCGCGTAGTTGTTGTTCTCACAGATGAATACAACGGGTAGTTTCCAAAGCATCGCAAGGTTGAATACTTCGTGAAGGATCCCCTGGCGGGCAGCACCATCGCCAAAAAATGTTAACACAACATTATCTGTCCCTTTATATTTTTCAGCAAATGCAAGCCCGGCACCTGTTCCAATTTGCGCGCCTACAATACCATGTCCACCAAAGAACTTAACATCCACACCGAAAAAGTGCATGCTGCCTCCTTTTCCCTTGGCGGCACCGGTGGCTTTTCCATAAAGTTCAGCCATGCAGGAATTGGCACTAACTCCTTTAGCCAGCGCCAGGCCATGGTCGCGATATCCGGTGATGAAAGGATCATCAGGTTTTGTTGCTGTCATGCAGCCGGCTGCAATGGCTTCCTGTCCAATATAGGCATGGAAAAATCCGCGGATTTTGCCTTCCATCTTATATTTTTCCTCTGCCATGGACTCGAACTGCCGGATCAGCTGCATTAGCTCATACCAGTATAAATAGGTTTCCTTGGAAAACTTGGTGGCCACGCTCATAAATGTTTATGGTTTGCCTGCAGTTTACCCTTTCTTGCAAGCGGGGGCAAAGATAAGGGGGAATTGGCAAATTTATGACACTAAGAGTGTTAAGTCGGAGTCGGAAGTCAAAGTCGGCTCAACAGAAGTTTGACTAGTGACTGCTGGCTCCGGACTCCTGATCACCAACCAACTACTCCTGCCTATATTGCGTTCTAATTGTTCAACCTGAATAACATATCGCTCGTTCAATTCAAAAACTACCAAAAAGCTTTCTTTGATTTTAATGAAAGGATCGTCGGCATTCACGGGAACAATGGCCAGGGAAAAACGAACCTGCTGGATGCAATCTACTATCTCTGTTTTACCAGGAGCTATTTTTCAAAGTCAGATATTCAAAATGTGACACATGGGTTTTCTGGATTCAGGCTTGAAGGGACTTTTGAACGGGAGGATGAACAACAGAAACTGGTTTGTATTTTAAGGGAAACGGGGAAAAAGGAATTATCCCTTAATGACGAACACTATGACCGGTTCTCCTCCCATATCGGAAAATTTCCCTGTGTCATTATTACGCCTGACGATTCAGTCATCATCACCGGAGGATCGGAGGAAAGGAGGCGTTTTCTTGATGCGCTGCTGAGCCAACTCGACAAGGGCTATCTACAAAACCTGATCGATTACAATAAGATTATGCAGCAACGGAACCGGTTCCTGAAGTCGTTTGCCGACAAACAAACATCGGATCTGAGCCTGCTTGACGTATATGATCAACAACTCGTATCAACGGGCCAGCCAATCTTTGAAAAGCGTTCGATTTTCTTAAAGGAATTCCTGCCCGCTGCAGCAAATAGTTATCGAAAAATTTCAGGCACCGAGGAATCGGTTGAGCTTTTTTATGAGAGCCAATTACACCGGGAATCATATTCCGAACTGATGAAAAGACATAGAGAACGGGATATGATCCTTCAGCGAACCGGCATTGGTCCTCATAAAGACGATCTTGAGCTAAGATTAGAAGAACAGCAATTCAGGCAAATTGCTTCGCAGGGACAGCGGAAAAGTTTGCTGTTTGCACTTAAGTTAGCCGAATACGAATTTTTGAAGTCATCCAAGGGCTGGTCTCCGATACTGTTGCTTGACGATGTCTTTGAGAAATTAGATGCCCTTCGAATGCACAACCTGCTCGAATGGGTATGTATACAAAATGAGGGGCAGGTTTTTTTGACCGATACACACAAGGAAAGGATCATTCATCACATGGGCCAACTGTCGACCCACAATCAGCTAATTGCGCTTTAAAGTTTTTTTGTCACATGGCAGAACAGGTTTATAAGATGAGCTAAATCTCAAAATTGATTAGAATCAACCAAGATCAAAAAATGATTTTTTTATCTTTGAATCATGAGTGAATATTCCCTGGGCGATGCCATGAAGCAATTCCTGAATCAAAGCAGGCTGAAAGGAGCCATCGTTGCACTCCAGATTGACGAGGTTTGGGAAAAGATTATGGGTAAGACGATTGCCAGGTACACTGACAAAATTGAAATCCACGGTCAGACATTATATATTCAAACGAGTGTGGCTCCGCTAAAGCAGGAATTATTATACAAAAAGGATAAGATCACAGAGCTGGTTAATGAAGCTCTAGGTGAAAAACTTATAAAGGAAGTAGTGATACGCTAGTGGCAGCCTTCATGTTCTTTCAATATTATAAGTGCGAATTATCCCTTCCAATGCGATTGCAGAAGATCTCAGCTCTCCTTGCCATAACGCACTCGGTCACGCAATTCTCACCCGAGGGTCGACAACTCCATAAAGCCAGTCGGAAAGAATATTTATCACAATGAAAAAGAATGAAGTAATCAACACAGACCCCATAACAACCGGGAAATCCAGTTTCTCCAAAGCATCCACAGTCACTTTTCCAATCCCTTTCCATCCAAAAATATACTCCACAAAAAAAGCTCCGGCGAGAAGTTCAGCAAACCAACCGGTAATTGCAGTAATGACGGGATTCAATGCATTTCTCAATGCGTGCTTCCAAACAACCATTTGCTTTGATAAACCTTTCGCATAGGCGGTCCTGATATAGTCCTGGTCCAAAACGTCCAGCATCGAACCTCTCGTGAGTTGTGCAATGATGGCAAGGGGCCGGATGCCCAAAGTGACGGCGGGCAGAATCAAATTCCTCAGTTGTAGTTGCCTGCCCGCAAAAGGATCCGTATCAAACAGGCTACCTGTCATATGCAATCCTGTAAACCTGCTCAATACAAATCCGAAGAGATAGGCAATGACAATGCCCATAAAAAATGAAGGGGCGGATATTCCAAGGACACTTGCAAAAATAGCTGAGCTATCCATCCAGGTTCCTTTTTTAACTGCAGCCAAAACACCCAAAAGTATTCCGAAAACCGATGCAATTATCATAGCAGTGGTGGCTAATAGAATGGTTCCAGGTAGGGCTTCCATCAGAATATCCCACACATCTTTTTTGGTCTGGTAGGAACGGCGCAAATAAGGAAATTTAAGCGTCAGCGTATAGTTCGATCCAATAAAAATTCCTCTTAATTGCCTGTCGCGAATCTCATCTCTGCTGTAAATGCTGACCGGAGAGACATCGTTCAAATAAAGTAAAAATTGTTTCCATTTTGGCTGATCGAGATAAAGTTCCTTGCGAATATTCTCCCGGGTGGCTGCATCTGCTCTTTGCCCCATAATGAGCCGCGAAGGATCTCCAAATCCCTGGAAAAGAAAAAATACGACAACCACGATGCCTAGCATGACCAACAGACCATAAAGTGATTTCCTAGCGAGATAGTTAATCATGGCTGATTATTTTTGTCAGCACCAGTTTTGCAATTCGACCATTCAAATATGGCGATTAATTTCCAACTCCCGGGGATTCACCTGGCGAAGGCAGGCTGCTCAATTCCCGGATCGCCGTGCGAAAGTCTGCTGCACTCCTCTTACTTAGGATCGTCGCATTTTTAAGAAGGAATAAAGTCGGATTGGCACGTGCAGCTGTCCTGATTACAGTAGCGTCTGCTATCAGAACAGGAATTTCCTCCAACAGGTTATTCCTTTGCAAATACACGAACACCTGTTCAGGATTCGCAGTGATGAAAAACACAGGAATTCCTTTCATTTTCGTAATCGAATAGATTACACTGAACTCCCGATTCCAGGATGGCTCGCTACTAGGCATGTCTTTCGCAAAGATAAAAACCTTGTAGCCAGGCGTTTTCAAGACAGCCAGCGTTGTATCATTCCCGGATGGAGTCATCAAAACAAAATCTTTAATTAGAGGCTCAGCATTCCCTTTTCGGATTAATTTATCATATCTCTTCACAAAATGATAGGAATCGTCGAAGTCGGAGGGAAATTTATCAGCCGTAAATTCAACCCGCTTGCCATTCTTGTCATAAATAAAAGAAATGACGGTGCTATCAGGAATTGCGCCGGCTGGTATCATCATTCTTTCCAAAATATTCGAGTTTACCTGGAAAGGCAGGCAATCAACAACCGGCAGGTATTGCAGTACGAACCATTGGATAGAAAATGAAAAAACGATAGTCAGTATCAGGATAGCCTGGCTCGCTAATTTTGGTATGACAGGCTTGATCTGATCCGATTTAATAAACAAAAAACAAATGAGCAGCAATAAAATTATGTCCTTGAAAAATGATTGACCTGCCGTCAATGGAATGCAATTCCCGAAACAACCGCATTCCCTGATCTTTCCTGAAAAAAAAGCGTAACCTGTGAGGAAAGTAAAAAAAATAATTAGCAGCAATAACAACCAGGAAAAAAGGCGCATTCTCCAACCGATCAAAACTGCCACCCCGGCAAGAATCTCGAACACGATCATGATAATTGAAAAGGCAAGCGTGAAACTGCTGAGCCCGTGAATATTCCAGGCGTCAAAAAACTCCTCCATTTTGTAGCTCAGCCCCAACGGGTCATTTGCCTTAATGAGACCTGAAAAAATAAACAGAACTCCGACCAGGACTCTTGTAATTTGAACCAGTATTTTCATAATTGCAGTCTCGTTATTAACGAAAAATATTCTAATCCTTTCTATAGTCTCTTTCATCACTGATTCTTATTAGCGCAAACAATGCATAATTGATTATGTCAACATAATTTGAGTCAATCCCTTCGCTAATGATCGTTTTTCCATCGTTGGCGAGAATTTGTTTTACTCTGAGCAATTTCATGAGTATCAGGTCCACAAAACTTTCCTGGCTCATCTCCCTCCATGCTTCACCATAATCATGATTCTTGTCTTTCATGACAGAACCCACCCATTTCATTTTTTTGTCATAAAGAATGCTCACGGTCTCCTGGGGAAGTTCTTCAATGGATTCAGATTTATAATCGAGCTGAATCAATCCGATGATCCCATAATTCACAATGGCTTTGAATTCACTCTCAATACCTTCATTCACTTTCTGCACGCCCGCTTCCTGGATTGTCCTGATTCGTTGCGCTTTGATATAAAGCTGGTCAACGATAGATATGGTCCTCAGCACCCGCCAGGAGGTTCCGTAGTCTTTGGTCTTTTTGATGAATATATCTTTGCAGGATAAAAAAGCATTCCGATACTGACTTTCCGTGTTGGTCATGCTATTCTCACTTCTCTTGGTTGAATAATACTTGGTTTCAGTCATCAAACCTACAATGAAAAAATATCAACTCCAAAGTCCCACTGGCAACTATTTCCCAACAGATTATCCGAGCCAGAACCTTCGGTGATGTATGAGTGAAATGAATTAATTTTCCACGAGGAATAATTTAGTCAAAATGTTTACGCTGAATTGCAGAGGCAGGTTACTCACAGCATCAAGGCCGCTGGTGATGGGTATCATCAACGTCACCCCCGATTCTTTTTACCCCGGAAGCAGGTTTGCTCACCGCGACCAAATTCTTGCCATAGCAGAAAAAATGCTCATGGATGGTGCTTCCATCCTGGATATGGGGGGACAAAGCACGCGGCCGGGAGCCAAACAGGTAGGCATAAGCGAAGAATCCGTTCGTGTTTTGGATGCCATTGAAAGTGTACACCATCATTTTCCCGAAGCTTTTATTTCAGTTGATACTTATCATTCTTCTATTGCGAAAGGAGCTGTTTTGGCGGGGGCCTCTATCATTAACGATGTTAGTGGCGGAACAAAAGATAACGATATGCTCCGGGTAGCCGCCTTGCTCAATGTGCCTTATATATGCATGCACATGAAGGGTGATCCGGAAGACATGCAATTGAATCCGGTTTATGAGAACCTGGCCATGGAACTATTGGATTACTTTTTTGAGCGAAGGAATGCCTGTAAAATAGCTGGCATTAAAGATCTCATCATTGATCCCGGATTTGGCTTTGGTAAAACCGTCCGGCACAACCTCGAATTAATATCCCATCTGGAGATATTCAGGATATTGGATTGTCCAATCATGATAGGCATATCGAGGAAATCGACTATATATAAGATTTTAGGAACAGGTCCGGAAGAGGCATTGAATGGAAGCACGGTATTGCATACAATTGGTTTATTAAAGGGAGCGGGAATCCTGAGAGTGCATGATGTGAAAGAAGCAGTGGAAGCAGTTAAACTCGTATCTGCTATCGGTGAGGAATATTCACGAAAAGGCGCAAAGTAGGCAAAGGCGCAATCGTTGCCTCTTTGCCTACTTTGCGCCTTTGCTTGAAAAATTATTTCTTAGTCTTGTTCGCAGGCGTTGTAGCCGGTGCTTTGGCTGCCGGCGTAATCTTCGCAGGCGGCATCACCGGATTCGGATGGACTTCAGCCGGAGCATCTGTCACATCAACAACTTCGACATCGAAAATCAAATTTTCATATGGCTTATTGTTAGGCCCGGGCTGAGCATCATAAGCCAGGTAAGCAGGGATATAAAGTGTTCCCTTGCCTCCTTTCTTGAATAATCTCAAACCATCATCCCAACCTGGAATGATCCTGCCTTTGCCGACAACAAATTTTATCGGTTTGTTATTTGGGTGTGCCGTATTGGTTTCAAAGACTTTTCCTGTAGGGAATGACTTGCCGGTATACAATACAGAGACTTCCTTTCCGGAATCAACTGCAACACCAGTTCCCGGATCCTTGATTTCCACATATGTTCCTTTGGCTCCCTTTTGTGTAGTTATTTTATTTGTGGTGAGATAATCTTCCACTGCTTTTATTTCCTTTTCCTTTTGTTTTTCCATGGAAGCATCGCGATCTTTCAGCACCAAATCCTGGTTGGCAAAGACATCCAACACTTTAAATGAAACAATGATCCTGTCTTTTTTGCGGAGGAAAGGTGGTAATGGCTGGCCGCTTTTTTTCTGGATGCTGTCGGCGAGCAACACAACAACAGCACTGTCTCCCTTACGAAGCATCGGGAAGATTTCCATTGCAGAATATGCGTTAGCAGGAACACTGTCTACTTTTGCATAGGTGGGAACAGATTCCGCAGAGTTGAATAAAACTGAATCCCTGACTCTTTGCACAAAGTCTATTTTGAGGAACTCACCCTTTTTTGCAGGCTCTCCTTTCCCGTCTGAGATGATTTTGTACAATAATCCACTATTTGTTTTCTTCAGCCCCGAGGTATTGCAGGCAGCAGCCGCGAACACCATAGCAAAAAGGAATAAGTACGTCTTGTTTTTTTTCATTTTTATTTGTTATAATTTGATTTATTGTAATTGTGATGCATTTTCTTTCATTGCTCTCAAAAACCGCTGAACGGTGTGCTCAAGGGTGTCACTGCTTCGCCCACCAGCCGCATTGAAATGACCACCGCCTTCAAAATAGGTCCGAGCAAATACGTTCACGTCAAAATTCCCTTTACTTCTGAATGAACATTTTATTTCCTCATCCCGGTCAATGATCAAAGCTGCCAGTTTGATGCCTTGAATCGAAAGAGGATAGTTCACTATACCTTCCGTATCGCCGGTTTTTATCTGATATTTCACCAACTCCTTCCATGATACACTTATCAGGGCCGTATTAAATTCATAGAATATCTCGAGCTTGTTCAAAAGTACGTGCCCGATAAACCTTAGCCGGTTCTCTAAAAAATTATCAAAAAGATTTTCATGGATCTTGCTATGCTCAAGACCTTTATCCATCAGATCAGCCACCATCCGATGAACAGAAGCGGTAGCCGATGTAAACCGGAACGAGCCCGTATCAGCCATTACACCAGCATAAAGACATTCAGCTATGGGGATATTAATCTTGTCGCAGAATCCTGACGCCACTATAAAATCATACACCATTTCACAAGTAGAACTTTTGGATGTATCACTCCAACCATATTCAAAGAATTCTGTTCTGGGAAATTGATGGTGGTCGATGAGGATCTTCGTTTTCCTCGTCTCCTGTAAACGGGGAGACATCTTGCGGGTTCTGTCCAAAGTGTTAAAGTCGAGGCAAAAGATCAAATCTGCTGAATCCAGAAAGCCGTTGGCTCTCTCCATATTCAATTCGTAATCGATCACGTGCTCCGAGCCCTTCATCCATTTTAGCCAGTCGGCCCAATTCGTCGGTGAAATGACAGTTACTTCGTGACCCAATTCAACCAGGAAATGATATAATCCCAGCGAAGATCCCATGGCATCCGCATCCGGTTTGAGATGCATGATGATTACCACTTTTTTTGGTTGCTTCAGTAACGGAAATATCTGTTCTACGGGTTTCATTTAAAACGGCTGCAAAGTTGCAGAATAATCAAGCAATACCAAAATAAGTTTGCAACCGCTCATCAATTCATTTACCCTTGAAACCCAATGGATCATGAGGAAAATTCCTTTTTTTAACAATCATTATACAGTGCCGGAAAATTAAAGTTTCCCTACCTTTGCCCGCCAAAAGACCGGAACCATGAGCAATCGCACATTTACTATGATCAAACCCGATGCCTTTTCCAAAGGGCACACCGGCGCTATCCTCGACAAGATTATTAAGGCAGGTTTTCGTATCGAAGCAATGAAATTGACTAAACTATCGGCTGAAAAAGCCGGCGAGTTTTATGCTATTCATGCTGCAAGGCCCTTTTACGGGGAATTAGTTGAATTTATGAGCAGCGGCCCCATAGTAGCGGCAATTTTAGAAAAAGAAAATGCTGTCGCAGATTTTCGTCAATTGATTGGGGCAACCGACCCGGCAAAAGCAGATGCCGGAACTATCCGTAAGCTATATGCTGCTTCAGTTGGTGAGAACGCTATTCACGGCAGTGACAGCGATGAGAATGCTAAAATTGAAAGCGATTTTTTCTTCAATATGCTGGAAAGAATTTAGTATTTGATACTCGGTACGGGGTGCCGGATTCAGTATCCAGTACCGAGTATCAACCGTAAGCTATTCAGCTTATTTGTTTAGGATCGGACTAACTGTATAGCCTTTTTGTCTAAGCAGACTAATCACTCCTTTTTCTCCCGGAAGATGTCCCGCTCCGACGGCTATCAACAGAGATTTTTGAGGCATGAGTGTGTCTAATTGTTCAACCCATCTCTTGTTCCTTCCATACAACAATAGGTCCAGGTAATTGGCAACTCCCGCATCGCCTGTTCTCGTTAATTCATCTATTCCCTCCAAATCCTGATTGCGGTATACTGTGGCCAATTCACTTGTGATTTTTTTATATTGATCCACACTGTCAATATAGTTGACCAGGTCTCGTGCCTGCTTGTCATATGGAATGCTGTCAAACAAGCCTGCCTGGAATTCTGCTGTTTCCAAACCTTTTATTTTCTTACTATCCGAATGTGCTTCTTTCATGATGACCAGTTCCATACCATTCGTGCTTTTGCAATCCAACCCTTCCTCTTCAATGAGGCTGCTGATCAATAGGGGCTTGAAGCGTTCCAGCATACTAAAAGGAAGAATGATGGCGCCACGGTTTTCAAAATAATTCTTCACCTTCGCATAGTCCTCTCCGTTAAGCAAATCAGATAGCTTTTTGTTGTCGTTCATGCGCATGAACTGTAATGATTTTAGCATGCCGCTAAAATCATCGAGCTTGATTTCAAAATAAACTTCATCGCAGTTTTGAATTATTTTCTTCAGGCTATCACTTAACCTGGCATCTTCTGCACATAAAATATGCATGGTGCCGAATAAATAAGTGGGTCTTGACAAATTCTTTCCCGTCACTTTCCAAAGCAGTGTATGAGGCGAAACCGAGTCCTTTTGAGAAAAACAAAGCGTGGAAAATAGGAGACCCGCAGAAATAAGCAATATTTTTTTCATTCTTTAAGTTGTCAGAGTTTAAATTATAGTTGACAGTTGCTGATTGCAGTACATGATCAATTGTAAGCTTACAATTTAGAATCGAAAAGACCTGAAAATAAGACCGCCAACCGTGAAGCTCAACTGTCGTATTTAGTCACATATAATAAAATTTAATACATCCCTTTTTCTAATCACAAAATTACTTCCAAAATCACCGATTTTGGTTGGTTAAAGTAGAATATATCAGCTTATTATACGTTTAATAAACGTACCCTTTATTCCTTCAAAAAATTCCAATCCAGTATGAAAATCAACAGCTTTACAAAGAAATCCTTACTAGCCTCAATTTTCGTTACGATCCTGGTTGCTTCTTGTAAAAAAGACAACAACAATTCTAATAGTACGCCACCTCCTCCGGTTCAAAACAACGACAGTGCTGCTGCCGCGATGGCAACTCAAAAAGCCATGGCCGACAACGCCTATGACGATGTCCTGCAAGTCGCACTTGAAAGCGGTTCTGACAACAAGATTTTATCAATTATTTCCATGGCCAAAAATGGCCAGGTGCAAACGAATAGTACACATTCAGCTGTTGAAGTTAATGGCCTCCTTACTTGCGCGTCTTACACTGTTTCGCCTGCTGATACAACCACATTTCCAAAAACACTCACAGTTGATTTTGGTTCAGGCTGCACTAGCGCGGACGGAATCACAAGAAAAGGCAAGGTTACTTTTGTACTTTCTGGCAAAATGCTGATGCCAGGTACCACAGTGTCTGCAACTTTCACGGGTTACTCAGTAAATAGTTACCAATTGCAAGGAACATATTCCTTCACCAATATATCCGCGGTTTCAGGGATTGCCTACACAACTAAAATAACGGATGGAAAAATTACTTTTCCGGATGCCACCTTTTATAACTATACCGGCAGCAAGACAATAAAAATGACTGCCGGCTGGTTAACACCGACCATTTTAACAGATGATGTATACAGTATTGGAGGAAGCGGTAGCTTCAGCACTTCGGCCGGAACTAGCATTGTCGATAGTATCACAACGCTGCTCTCAAAATCATACTCTTGTCCTTTCATTTCTTCCGGCATTATTTCTTTTACTTACGACAACACTCTCAACGGTACGCTTGATTTCGGAAGCGGAGTCTGCGATAGCACAGTAACCATTAAGGTGGGACAGATATCAAAGAATTTTGTCCTCCCATAAATTAAACGTCATCATAGTAAATACATAAAAGAAATTGCGGAGCGTTGTCCGCAATTTTTTTTATTTCAGGAGAGCTCTCTTTCATCCTTGTATTCTTCGCATATCTAATACAGTTATTCCTTGTTATTCTGTCAAGCCCGATGAAACATGCTCCTTTAGTTCAGCCAATTTTTTCTGACTATATACCAGACGGGTGATTACAACAAAGAGAACAGGTACAATAAATATTGCCAGTGACGTTGCTGCGATCATTCCCCCAAGCACAGTCCATCCTATCGTTGACCTGGCTACACCAGCCGCGCCCGTCGCCAACGCCAAAGGCAATACTCCGAGGATAAAAGCCATGGACGTCATAAGGATAGGTCGCAACCTGAGATTAACTGCTGCCAGCGTGGCTTCAATGATCGGTATCCCGCGATCGACCCTTTCTTTTGCAAATTCAACTATCAGGATCGCGTTTTTTGCTGATAAGCCAATCAAGGTAATCATTCCTATTTGCGCATATACATTGTTCACCATGTTAGGAACAATTGTGAGCGTGAGAATGGCGCCCAATAATCCAACCGGCACTGCGAGCAAGACAGAGAATGGAACCTGCCAACTTTCATACAGAGCAGCCAAAAACAGGAACACGAAAGAAATTGAAAGCGCGAAAATTATCAGAGTCATGTTACCTGCTTTTAATTCCTGCCTGCTTAGCCCTGAGAATTCATATCCGTATCCTGCCGGCAGATTTTTCGCCGCCACATCCTGCAACGCTTGCAATGCCTGTCCACTACTGAACCCGGGTTTTGAATCTCCATTGATTTCTGCAGATCGGAAAAGATTGAAATGACTGATTAACGGAGCGCTTTGAACTGAAGTGTATGTTATCAAGGCGCTCAAGGGCAGCATAACATTTTGAGAATTGCGAACGTAATAGTTATTCAGGTTCGAAATATCTCCCCTGTAGCTGGTATCAGCTTGCGCAACCACACGGAAGTTTCGGCCGTAAATTGTCAGATCATTTACATAAGTAGAGCCAAGAAAAGTCTGAATGGTATTATATACATCAGCGAGTGATACTCCCAATTTTTTACATTTCTCCCTGTCTACACTAAGTTGGTATCCGGGCGTTCTTGCAGTAAAGAAAGTGTATGCCCTTGCAATTTCTGGCCTCTTGTTAACTTCTGCAATAAAATTCCTGACCACACCTTCGAAGGTGTTGACATCGTCCGTACTTTCTTTTTGCTGTAATTCAAAAGTAAAACCGCCTGTTGAACCCAGGCCAGGTATGGCGGGCGGAGCGATGACAAGGATGCTTGCTTCCTTAATACTCGCAAATTTCTTTTGCAGTGTGGCCATCATTGCTTTCAACTGCAGGTGTTTATCTGTGCGTTCATCCCAGGGCTTGAGTGAGGTGAAAATGGTTCCTCCGTTTGCCTTAGTTGCAAAAGTGATGGCATTCAAACCTCCCAAGGCGGCAAAATGAGCAACACCTTCAGTCTCCTGAATGATCTTCATCATTTTGCTCAATGTCTCGAGGCTCCTCGAGGTCGATGAAGCTTCAGGTAATTCGTAGGTTATGTACAAGCGACCTTCGTCTTCCTGCGGAATAAATCCGGTTGGCTTATTCTTGAACAGGAAAAATGCACCCACACAAATGCATACCAGCAGTATGATTACATATGGTGCTTTTCCAATCCACTTGCCCACACTGTTTGTATAACCCGTGTTGAGTTTATTAAATAGATTATTAAAATGATAAAAGAACCGGTTGAACCCGCGGGTTTCCTTGTCCAGGTGCATAGGTTTCAACAACAGGGAACACAAGGCGGGGGTGAGCGAAAGTGCTACGAAAGCAGATATCAATACTGAAATGGCAATGGTGATCGCAAATTGTTGGTATAGTCTCCCTACGATACCCGGAATAAATCCAACGGGAACAAAGACGGCAGCCAAAATCAGCGCGATAGCAACGACCGGACCCGATATATCTTTCATTGCTTTTTCTGTCGCCTCTTTCGCAGAAATTCGTTCGGAGTCGATATAATGTTGAACCGCTTCCACTACCACAATCGCATCGTCAACCACAATTCCAATTGCGAGCACAAAGCCGAACAAGGTTAACGTGTTGACGGTAAAATTGAGCGGAATAAAAAATACAAATGTTCCTATGATAGAAACTGGTATGGCAAGCACGGGAATCAGTGTTGCCCTCCAGCTTTGTAAAAACAAAAATACAACCAATACAACAAGGCTCAGGGCAATCAACAAAGTCTTGACAACTTCACGGATGGAAACCTGGACAACAGAAACTGATTCAAAAGGAACTACATAGTCAATATCTCTTGGAAAGGATTTTTTCAATCGCGCCATCGCATCATAAACGCCTTGTGCGGTTTGCAAAGCGTTACTGCCAGGAGCCTGATAAATGAGGAGGTAAGATGCTCTTTTGCCATCGACAAAAGAATTGCTTGCGTAGCTGAACTTACCGAGTGCCACACGTGCGACATCTCTCAGGTATACAATAGCACCTCTGTTGGGATCAGAACGAACGATCACATTGTTGAACTGGTCTTCCGTTGACAACCTGCTGTTGGCAACAACGGTATATTCAAAAGCCTGCAAAGGATGCTGCGGAGGAGCTCCAATAGAACCAGCGGCTATTTGAACATTCTGTTCCAATAAGGCGTTGGTCACGTCAGTGGCTGTCAATCCCAATTGAGCCAATTTATCCGGCTTGAGCCAAATTCGCATACTGAAATCATCGGCTCTGCTGAACACGTCACCCACGCCCGGGACACGCAGCAGTACGTCACGCACAAATATGTTGGTATAATTGTCAAGAAAAGTAACGCCGTGGGTTCCATTGGGAGAGAAAATCGCCACGAGCATGAGAATGCTTGGATTTCTTTTTCGGGTGATGACACCCAGTCTTTTCAATTCATCTGGCAGTTGTGGTGTTGCAATGCCCACCCTGTTTTGAACATCCAGCATACCAATATTTACATCCGCACCCACATCGTAGGTGACTGTTGTTGTACTTTGCCCATTGTTAGTGCTATTGCTTTGCACGTAAGCCATACCCGGCGTACCATTAACCTGGGTCTCAATCGGCGTGGTTACCGTTTGCTCCGTGGTTTGAGCATCTGCGCCAATAAAGTTGCCGGATATGGTGACTGTTGGCGGAGTAATTTCCGGATATTGACTCACGGGCAAATTAACCAATGCCAAAATCCCCACCATTACAATTACAATTGAAATCACAATTGCTGTCACCGGCCTCTTAATGAAAGTATCTGCAATCATAATTCAGTTCGTTATTATTTATTTTCTTTTTGAAGTGTCGGCGCCGCTCATAGGTTTTGTTGAGTCTCCGGCGGCTTTAGGGGCTGGTAATTGTACTTTGGATCCTTCTCTGAGCTTTTGCATTCCATCAACAACAATGAGCTGGTTCGCTTCCAAACCTGATCTCACAACTACAGTCTGGTTACTTATCCTCGGGCCCAAGGTCAATTTATGTTGGGAAACCTTGTTACTATCTCCGACCACAAAAACAAAAAATTCTCCCATTTGTTCCGTAACGGCTTTGAAAGGGATTAATATACTTTCCGAAGGTGTGGTATTTTGAATTCGAACATTGCAGGTCATTCCAACTTTTAAATCACCATTCTTATTGGGAAAAACCAATCGCGTTATGATAGTGGCTGTTTGCGGATCAACTGCGCGATCAATCACAAAGATTTTGCCGGGATAAGGGTATTTTGATTGATCGGCCCTAATAATTGTGAACGTGGAGTCATTCTTTGGGGGTGTTCTGTGAAAGAGTTGCTCAAGTCTTGGTATTTGCTTTTGATCAACGGCAAAATCGACTGCCATCGGGTCATCGGATGATATTGTATTTAATATCGTCTGCCCCGGCACAACTGCCGTCCCCAGCTTCACCTGCGAGATTCCAACAGTACCCGCAAAAGGAGCTGAAATGATCGAGTACCGGACATTGG
The DNA here is from genome assembly GCA_003175695.1 of Bacteroidota bacterium. GTDB lineage: Bacteria > Bacteroidota > Bacteroidia > Chitinophagales > Chitinophagaceae > Puia. The sequence continues at coordinate 17,588 of PSRA01000075.1, forward strand.
TATGAACAGATTTGACATTCGCTTCAGCCGCCTCTACCTGTTTTTTATTTGCCTCCAGATCTGCCATCGCGTGATCGAGGATTTGGCCGGCTATGGCATCTTGTTTGGCAAGTTCCTGGTAACGGTTAGCGTCCTGCTGCGCCTTGGCGAGGTTAGCCCTGGCGACATTGAGATTTGCGACGGCCTGGTTATATTGACCAAGGTATTGTTGTTCATCAATGGAATATAATTTCTGACCTTTTTCAACATGCTGACCATCTTTGAAGAATATGCCATCAATGTATCCGGCAATCTGCGGACGGATATCAACCTGGTTCAGGGCCGTCACTCTCGCAGGATATTCGTCGTAAAAAACAGCGCTTCCGACCTGCACTTTGAAAACATTGACAGGCACTGGCGGCGGTGCATTTTGCGCTGCTTCAGTACCTCCGCAGGCGGAGAGTAAACTGATTGCCGTAAATCCTAATAATATCCAAGATAAAATGTATTTCATGTCGACTTACTTTTCTTTGTTTAGTATTGTAGCGTTCCCAGTGCAAGTTGTACGTCTACTTTATTAATTAACAGCTGGAAGGCTGCGTTGGTATAGTTGATTTGAGCGGTGAACAAATCATCATTGGCCGTTATTACATCCAGGTAAGTCTTGATTCCCTGGCGATATTGGAGCTGAATGATATTATACACGTCTCTCGCCAGCTGGAGGTTCTCCTTCTGCACAAAAAAGTTCTGCAGATTGGCCTTATATGCGGCTATCGCCTGCGTATATTGAGCACCGATAGAATCTTTCAGGGCAATAAAATCATAGTCCATCCTGTTCAGCTGCAATTCAGCCATCCTGATTTGCTGTGTTCGCTTGGTTCCCTGGAAAATGGGGAATGTTAGCGTTAGACCGGCGAAAGAACTGGGAAAATTGTCAGAATACAATTTGGTGAACGAATTGCTGAGGTAGTTGAAATTATATTGACCGTAGGCAGACAAAGTTGGCAGGAATCCCCATTTATAGTACCTCAGATTGGCTTCCTGCAATTTTTTCTGCGTCTGCAGCAATTGGAACTCGATGCGGTTATCGAAATTTACTTCTTCAGCAGTATCTATCGCAAAAACTTCGGTGCGCATTTTCAAGGTATCGTAAAAAAGAGACAGGGATTCATTTTGAGGATAACTCATGAGCAGTTTTAACGTGGCATATTTGCTTTTTAATTCTTCTGAAGAAGTCCTTCGCCTGGCCAATGCATTGTTCAGTGAAATGGTGGCACGGGAATAATCGGTTTTGTCGACTAACCCTCCTTTATATTGATTGTATGTGTCTTGTTGAGTTCTTTTTAGAAGAATGATGTCTTCGTCAAGCAGCTCGATTTGTTTTATCGTCAGAAGTACATCAAAAAATGCCTTGCTGACATTTGCAGTTACAATTATTTTGGTGTTGGTCGAAACTTGCCTGGCCTGGGTCCTGATATCCCCTTCGCTCCTTTTTACGAGCAGCACGTCCCTATCGAAAATCGTTTGCGTCAGCGCGAAGTCCGCGTATGACGTGTTATAGGCACCGATGGTAATAATCTGGTTACCAAATTTGGTTGAAGGGAGTCTAAAATTGTTCTGGTAATTAGCAGTCAGGTTAAGCTGAGGAAGCCAGTCTGCCAACTTACTTTTGATCAGCTTATCAGTGATTTTTTCATCGATCAGCGATTGGTTCACTGCTGGTTGATGCTGCATGGCATATTGAATGCATTGCTCAACGGTTGCATCCTGCAAAATCACTTCTTGCTTTTGAGCAAAGAGATGAGAGCCCAGCAACACGGACAAAAGGGAAAGAAAATACCTGCATCTTTTCATACTCGATTTACAATAAATAATCAATTAGGATGAATATCAATTTCCAATGGAAAAATTGGTGGCAATCAATCATACGGCTAAGGACCAGGTGATCTCGGGAAATGAAATGCAAAATTAGTATTTCGCGGCGAATCAAACACTTGTTTAAACTTTTTTCTATAAATGGTTGAGCAGCCCCGGATATCGGTCAATGAAATATTTTTTATTTTTTTTAAAAGAATATCTAACCATCATCGGGAGTAAGCGACTAGCTTTGTTTCTAATCATAAATTTCCGACCATATGCACACTATATTAGGCGCAGGTGGCATCATCGCAAACAGCCTTGCGAAGGAGTTGGTAAATAATAACAAACAGGTCCGCCTGGTGTCTCGCAATCCGCAATTGTTACCCGGTACTGAAATAATAGCGGCGGATGTAACTGATCAGGGCCAGACCTTAAGAGCCGTTCTGCATTCTTCAATAGTTTATTTGTGCGTGGGCCTGCCTTATAATTATTCGATTTGGAGAAGATCATGGCCACCAATCATAAACAATGTCATTGAAGCTTGCAAAGCCACCGGAGCCAGGCTTATTTTCTTTGATAACGTGTATATGTATGGGAAAGTAGACGGTTGGATGACAGAGGACACTCCTTATAATCCATCGAGCAGAAAAGGTGATCTGCGCGCCCGAATGGCAACTCAGATTATGAGCGAAGTGCGAAAAGGAAATATCACAGCTTCAATTGCCAGGGCTGCTGATTTTTATGGCCCGATGGCGGACAAGACCAGCATTCCCAATATGCTAGTTTTTGCAAAACTGGCCAAAAAGGAAAAACCACAATGGTTGTCCAATGCAAAAACAAAGCACTCTTTTACCTATACGCCCGATGCCGCCAAAGCCATGTATTTATTGGGCCAGTCGGAGGATTCCTGGAACCAGGTCTGGCATTTACCCACTGCAGCAAACCCATTAACAGGAGAAGAATTTATCGAGAAAGCTGCGGCCGAATTCAATATCAAAACAAGTTATTTCACCATCCGTCCCTGGATGGTGGCGATGGGTGGAATCTTCGACAGAACCATTGCCGAGTTATACGAAATGACCTACCAGCAAAAATTCGACTACCTGTTTGATTCGTCAAAATTTGAAAAGGCTTTTAATTTCATTCCGACTTCTTACGAAAAAGGAATTGCGGAAGTGGCGGCGCATTATAAGGAAAAAGTTTTTGAGAAATGAGTTGACAGTTGTGAGTGGGCAGTTGACAGATCATGTAAATTATGAGTAAATGCAAAATCTTACATCGTGTGTCAACCAGAAACTGACAACTGTCAACTTTCAACTGTTAACGTACTTTCGTGGAACACTAAGCTTCGTCCTCTTTCTTTCCGGTGATCTTAGCCCAGACTTGCTCTGCTGATTTTTTTAATTCATCGAGTTTTTCGCCTGCTTCTTCTTTAAGTTTGCCAGATTTCAAATCTGCCATTGCTTGTTCTGCTTTATTCTTTAGTTCGCCTGCCAGTTGACTACCCTTCGTTCCCAGTTCGGAAACTTTGTCTTCAATTTCATCTTTGATTTTGCCAGATTTTACATCATTCCAAACTTCGCTGGCTTTTTGCTTAAGGTCACCAGCAAGATTTGAGGCCTGATCTTTTGCTTCATTAATTTTTTTAGCAGCTTCATCTTTCAGTTCATTGGGTTTGTTACCCGTAGTTTGATCTTCTGCCATAAAATAAAAGTTTAATGATTTAAGAATAAGTGGAATTTACGGCAATTTAAGATTGAAAATTAATTATTAACAATTCGAGCCATATGTCCTTCGCTCAGCTTGAAGTTCAAGGCAATCTTTTTAACAACAGGGACACCGGGGAAAGAAAAAAATACAGAGGCACACAAATTGTTTGTGTATCTATGGGTTTCCACTCTCTCCTGCATGTCCGCCGTGGTTACAGAAAAAGCGAGTCGATCATTAAGCACAAAAGATCAGTCACTTATTGAAGCCGCAATGTGTGAAGTGTGGAAAAGTCGCCACTACAGCCAGTTTCCCGAGAGATAGATACTTAGAGACACATAGAAATAATTTTACACCGGTCCGTCGGCTGCCAGATTTTCTTGCTAACTTTAATAGACTAACATTAAACCTTTTCGTTATGCGCACTAAACTTTATCTCATTTGGATCATGCTGCTTTTAATTGCTTGCGGGCCCTCCACGAGAATTGTAAACAGTTGGCGCGATCCCGAAGTAACTGTAAACACGGCTGAACTAAACAAATTCATGGTCGCGGCATTATTGAGAGACGAGGCTACGAGAAGAACAGTGGAAGATCAAATGGCGTCCCAGTTTCCCGGAAAAGCGGTTCAATCCTATAATGTATTGGGGATGGGTGAATTGAAAGAAAACGACGATTATTACAACGCTCAGTTTAAATCTCAGGGATTCGATGGTATTGTGATCATGCGCTTTGTGAGAGTGGAACAGGAAGCCCGTTGGGTGCCGACCTCCTTTCCGAGTTATTACATGGGATGGAGAGGATATTATGGATTTGCATGGACTACCTGGCACAATCCGGGATATATTACAATCGATAGAACCTATTATGTTGAGGTAAACGTGTATTCATTTCAAAGAAACAAATTAATCTGGAGCGGAATTACTTCAACGTTCAATCCAAGCAGCCAGACTCGGTTATTCAATAACGTTATAAGCGCCGTAACCCGCAAAATGAAAGAACAGGGATTTTTGAAATAACCTACTTTCAAAGAGCGAAGCAACAGAGCGGTGGGCGTCTTACCTGTCGCTCTGTTTCTCCGCTCTTTCTTTACGGCATCAGCCCTCGCTAGTGTTTTTTCTGCAGATCGTAACAAATTCCACCGGAAAACCCAAATTGCCAAATAGAAGCATAGGAACCAGTGTAGCCACTGTATGCACCCTCACCTACAAAGAATCCACCACCCGATGCTTGCAAAATGGAAAATAATTGTGCCTGAAATTTGAATCCCAGAGGGCTTTTGGTTCTAATCTTAACACCCACCTTGGTATTCCACCCAAACCTGGTCTGTGTTTCGCTATAAGGATTTCCCAAGGCGTCTTCTCCATTGGATGAGATAATTCCAACGCCAATCCCCAATCCCACATAAGGATAAAACATGGGATTGACCTTGTGATACATTACTCCATTCAACATAATATAGGATATCGTCAGGTTGTCCTTGTCAGGATTCAATTTGATGTTAAGAGCGGTATACATGGGCGAGTGAGTAGGCATTTGTTGAAAGAGTAATTCAATTGCGTGTCCTTCAGGATCGATCCCTTCAAGGGAAATACCCCAATGACCCCCTGCATTTATATAACCATAAGAATTTGCAAAATGTACCTTGTCATTAAAAGTATAACCACCGAATCCAGTGATCGACAACACTTGCCCACTCGAGTAAGCCACAAACAGACTACAGACAATAGTCAAAGCAATTAATTTTTTCATAACCCACCTTTTAAAAATGAATGAGATTTTGCAATCGAATTAACTACCGATGCAAAACCTTGACCAGCACGAAATAATCAAAGTTTACAGATTTGAGCTAAGAATCTATTTTCGAATGAGAAGCGATCTTTTAGAATTTTAACTCCAACAACAACTGTTCCAGCCAATATTGATCTGTTTCATCGAAATGATTTGGTAATTGGCTATCAACATCGAGAACACCAATTACTTCTTCAGCCCTTATGATGGGGATCACAATTTCAGATTTTGAAATACTGCTGCAGGCTATATGTCCGGGGAATGCCTCCACGTCAGGAACGATCAGCGTGGCTTGTTTTTCCCAACTGCTTCCGCAAACACCTTTGCCTTTTCTTATCCTTGTGCAGGCAACTGGACCCTGAAAGGGCCCGAGCACTAACTCCTTTCCTTTGACAAGATAAAATCCAACCCACAACCAATCGAACTGGGTCTTGAGCGCAGCAGCGATATTAGCCATGTTCGCCACGTTGTCCGATTCACCTTCTATCAGTGCTTTGATTTGAGGTATAATCGTCTGGTATTTTTCTACTTTTGAACCTGCGGAAATGACGAGATCTTCAGCCATGCTTTAAATCATTTGCCTGCAAAATTAAGGCTCTTATTTCCATTCTTTAGGCTGGATACCCAATCCCGGAGCGCGTGGAATTTGTACTTTCCCATGACTGATTTCGATACCCGTTGCGAGGTCTTCTTGTAGTAATAAAGGGCCATCCATATCAACATGATCCAGTTCAGGGAGAAGATGCGCTATCGCTGCTGAACCAATGGATGATTCATTCATGCTGCCCACCATCACTTGTAGATTCAAAGTTTTTGCCTGACTGATCATCCGCTTTGCGGGAGTTAATCCTCCACATTTTGTCAACTTAATATTTATTCCGTGAAAACAATCACTGCATTTTTTTACATCTTCTTCTCTCACACATGACTCGTCTGCAAATAATGGAATAGAAGACTCACGAAACAATAATTTCATGTCATCCCACGCGTCTCTTGCAAGAGGCTGCTCGATCAATTCAACTCCTAATTCTTTCAACTGCGGAATAATCGCGAGTGCTTCCTCAAGCGTCCAACCGGCGTTGGCATCTACGCGAAACACAGCATCAGTTTCGGATCTCAACGCACGCATGATCTCAATGTCCTGTAGAGTGCCTAATTTGATTTTGTAAATGGGCCAGGGCTTTTCTCTGATTTTTGCAACCATCTTTCCAATGGAGTCAATTCCAATGGTATAGTCAGTTAATGGCCCTTTGGATGGGTCGAGACCCCACATTTCAAACAATGGTTTTCCTTTAATTTTTCCATAAAGATCCCAGGCAGCAATGTCCAATGCACATACCAGGAATGAATTTCCCGGCAGCAGATGATGAAGGTAATGCCAATATCTTTCAGGACTTGTGAACGCAAATTTTTCTATCAGCGTGCGCTTAATCTCCGCGTCCTGAATCATCTTGGCACGGGGAATATGATAATACGAAATTTCAGGCGCCTCACCATAACCAACCAGTCCGGCCAGTTCAAGCGAAACGATTAAAGTAGGTTGGTGTGTTTTTGTGCCTCTAGAAATCGTGAATGGATATGTAAAAGGAAGGTCGAAAGTCTGGTAAGAAAGTTTCATAATTTCAATTATTCTGCTACACACAAAAACGGCAAGGAGGCACAAAGGCGCAAAGATAGCATGCAGCCAACTCTGCGCCTTCGCGCCTCCTTGGCGTCTTTGCGAAAACCCTGATTAAGCTCTGCCACTAGAGTGAACCTGTTCCTTCAGTTGTTCATTAAATTCTTTCTCCCCAATCAAATCTTCGAGTAATAAATGCATCCGATATTTCCAAAAATGTTTTGAATTAGCCGGTACATTAATTCTTTCATCATGCGGATTTTCCCTTCGGACATTTCCATCAATGCCGAGAAGATCCTGCATTTGAAAAACACTCCACATCGCAGGAGAATGCAGGTGCTGAATCACGATAGCTTTGTTGATCCAGGGTTCGCAAAAAGATGGTGCATCTCCCCACTGCCCCATCTCATAGTTATAAAAACGCTGCGTTTTATTTCTGTCTTCTTCCCACCATCCACGAATTGTACTCATATCGTGCGTAGAAGGCGTCACTACACTCAGGTAAGGCATATCCGCAGGATGTCCGAATTCTCTCTTTGGATCCTTTGGCATCCTTTGAATCTCCAGGCTGAGAATGCCCAGTTGACGCATCACATCAGGCACGCAGTGCGGCACCATGCCTAAATCCTCACCACAGACAAGCATATTTGTTGCGTGTTTCAACGCGGGAAGTTTTTTCATTGCCTCCATTTGCCAGAAGTGATCCTGTCGCCGATAGAAATAATTTACATAAAGATCTTTTAGTTGTTGCTGTGTTCCCCATTCCAGGTAACGAAAAGATGACGTGTGATCCATCGCTATCCTGAAATTGAATTCCATCGCCTTTGATTCTGGCACTTCAAAAAGGATCACGTTGGAAATTATTCCGAGCAACCCGGACTTTATCTTATCATTCAATTCATTTTTTTCCAGGGAAGAAAAATGGCATTCCACTTTTCTCTGTGTACTGAAAGATTCCTTTAATCCCCAGGAGCCGTCGCCTCTTTTTTCCAGGTATTCATTGCTAACTTTTTCCCAATCATTCTCAAAAAATTCCCACAGCACAGCCTCGTTAATAAATGGTTTGGTGTATCTGTCGATGTCAAACCAAATGTGTCTGTCGCGAAATTCATTTATATGCACAGGTAAAACCGGATCAAAATGGCCCATTACACCGTCTACCGCGTCCATAGGAATGCTCCAGATCCTGAAAAATCCAAGTATGTGATCGATCCGGAACGCGTCAAAATAATTCGCCATCTGCTCGAACCGGCGTTTCCACCAGCCGAATCCATCTTTTGCCATTTGCTCCCAATTATAAGTTGGGAATCCCCAGTTTTGTCCCTTGACTGCAAAATCATCCGGCGGAGCGCCTGCCTGGACTTCCATATGATACAAACCTGGTTCAATCCACGCATCGCAACTATGACGATAAATTCCAATAGGAATATCTCCTTTAACGATGATGCCATGCTGATGGGCATAATCAGTTGCATCCCTGAGTTGCAAATGCAAATGATACTGAGTGAAGTATTGCAGGGCAATTTCATCGTAATGTTTTGCCTTCGGCGATACAAATTTGGCAATAGCATCCTTATCGTACCTCGAATGCGTTTTCCAGTTAGTAAAGTCTGAAGTTCCGTTTCGATCCCGGAGGTAGCAAAATGCAGCATAAGGGACTAACCAATGTTCGTTCTTGTTAAAGAAATCCCTGTACTCATCAGAATTAAAAAATTCATCTTTTTCTAAAAGGTACAATTCTCTCGTCAGCGCAAGTTTGTGCTTCATCACTGCCTCATAATCCAATTCAGGCAAGACATTCAGTGACTTTTGAGTCTTCTTATGCGGCTTTAACAAGGCAGCATGTTTTTTTCCTGCCACTCCTTCAAGGTTGAGGTAAATGGGATGAAGCGCAAAAGCGGAAATAGCTGCATAAGGATAGGAATCCTGCCAGGTATGGGTAGCCGAAGTATCATTCACGGGCAAAATCTGGATCAGCTTTAATCCGACTTTTTTTGCCCAATCAACAAGTGTTCTGATATCAGCAAATTCTCCTACACCGCAGGAGTTTTTTGATCTCAAGCTGAATACCGGAATACTGACACCTGCACCCCGCCAGGTATTATTCGGCAGGTGCGCAAATCCATCATGCAGAACCGTAATTTTCTTTTCCAGTGCGTCACCATATAAAACCCTGTTTTCACCTTGTTCATAGCCAAGGAATTTTTTGTGCTTCGTGTCATACACCCCATATTTATAATGAAGAGGAAAGGATTCCCTGGGAAGATTGATTTTTATAGTCCACCATTTTCCCTCACTATTCATCACAATGGATGAATCCTGGTTCCATTCTCCCAAAATGTTTCCCGAACCTGTCAGACATACTGCTTCATCCTTTTTGAGAAGTGGCGCTTTGACTTTAAAAACATGGGTGTATGGCTTTTTTGATCCTTTTCGGTTGGCTTTTTTATGGCGAACAAGTAAGATATCCTGGAAAGGTGCAGTGAAAAAGGCATTTTCGAATTCGCCGGCGTAATTCCAGGTATCAACCACCTGGATCTCATCTACCGCAGGTTTAATATCTGAGATGACCCGGTCGGCCCCCCATTCACTGATCAAAGTGCCATCATCAGTTTTGAACAAATAGCTATATTCTATCGGTATAAACTTCTCCTCATTAACTTCGATGGTTCCATGCCAGAACTCATCGTTCATAAATTGAAGCGGAAAGGCTTTGTCGTTATCGCCATTTCCGAGCGCATGAATATTTCCTGTAACGTAAATCGATTCTCCAACTTTAGTATGAAACCTGAGGTAAAAATGAATCTTCATCAGCTAGTTATTTGAATTCAACCTTTCTTTGGTGGAAAGCCTTAGAACAATTTTCCGGTCGATATATCAAGCCCTTCGGCTTATTTCCGATTTCTGCAGACCATTGCCAGTCTTAATAAACCAGTTTAATGTGTATTTAATACATACGTCGCGAAATTATACTAAAACAGTGAGTTAAAAAGAAAATTTCGCCAACCAAACTAGTCAGCGATGTTTTATTATATTTGCGGATCAAAATTTTGCGCATGCAGACTTCCAAAACTTCCCGTGGACTCTACTGGATCCTTTTCCTTATATCAGTGATCGTATTTTTTGTCTTATACCGTTTCATTGGAGGCATTTGCATTCTGGTACTGCCCTTTGTTTGCACCTGGTTTGCAAAGGCTTTAGATATCATGTAGCGGAAACTTCTACCTCCACTTCTGATTACTTAGTAGGGATTTTTGACAAATTGCCTTGTGGCCTGGATTCCTTTTCCCCTTATCATAATAAAGTAGACTCCTGAGGAAAGATTTGCTACATCAACATGAAGAGTAGAATACCCGGGATCGAATGTGTGGTGGCTGACCAGTAGTCTTTGACCATATGCGCTATACAAGATGATGTCTGATTCAACAGAAGTTTTTGAAAACACGACCAGGTTCAGATCAGATGACGCCGGATTGGGTTGAACGCCCAGGAAGTTGAAGGACAATTCTTCATTTCTGCTTATTGGCACTATTGGAGAGTAAGATATTGATCCATTCAAAAAGGAAAGTTTCAAACGATAGAAAATCGTTCCCTCCCACCTTCTCATATCCTGGTAATCAAAAGTGGTGGATCCGTCATTGTTGAAAAATGCCACCTGGCTATAATGGATCCTGTCAAAAGAAAACTCCAGTCCATAGGATAGTATGTCATCGATCCTGCTCATGCCCCAGCTCAATTCGGCACCTCCTTCAATTAGTTTTCCATCAAAATATTGAAGTGCCGAAACCGGCAGCAAGGCACAAACCGGTGAAGTAGCAACGGGCGGCACATACCCCGTTTGTGTGCTACCGTTAGTACCGGGCGTAGCGGAATTGGCTGATCCTGCGCAGGAAGGAACTTTGGTGGAAGTTGCACTAACAACCCCATTACTTCCTCCAACGACTGAAGCAGCAATTGCAGCAGGAAATGAAGCGCCTGAAGTCCAGATGACGCCTCCTGCGCCACCTCCTCCTGGGCCTGTACAATCATTTACATTATTGCTGGCGTCTGAACCCCGTCCTCCAATGGTTTGTACGGGAATGCTTCCGCTGTAATTATTTACGTTGAGAATGACAGTTCCTCCGGCTCCTCCCCCTCCTCCGCCATCTCCATCAGCAACTGTTGGGAAAGGTTTAGATGCATTATACGGAGCGCTGCCATTTGCAAGAATGGAACTGCCGGAACCAGAAAGCAATGGCGCAGTGATGATAACAATTCCACCTCCATTCGCACCCGGCATGCCAACATTATTATTTTCATGGCCCGCACCTCCACCTCCGCCAAGATAGATTCTGTTGTTGGCAACAGAATATCCGAAAGCTGATAAAGAAAGCCCCCCCACGCCTGGATTAGTGCCGTGACAACTAAAGAGGGTCTCACCCGTTCGTTGCCCACCATTTCCCCCCGTTCCGTAATTTCCCCCTCCGGCTCCCCCCGTATTGTTATTGTTCCCCCCTCCTCCTCCATTGGATAATTTGCCTCGACCGTATCCTTCATTGGCGATGTAATCTGCGATACCTTCTCCTTTTTGGCCACCGGTATTAAACTGATCAACAGCAGCGTTTGGTTGTGGCAGAAAATATTGGTTCACATTTACCGCGAAGCTGCAATTAAATGGAGGGACCTCACAATCAAAAAGCGCCCCACCTGCAAATCCTTGTCCGCTTACGTCAATATTTGCATTCAAAAAAATGGTATTCTTTGCTTCAAATGCAACAACTCCGCCTGTCCCTGTGGCGGCACTCCATGGCGTGGCTGATAATGTTCCCGAAACTGTTACTGAGCTGTATACGGGGACTGAAACCACTTGCACATAGGCGGAAACAGTGTAGGACCGCAGCAATTGATATTGAAGTATTACATTATTGCCTGAAATGTTGCAGATATAGTTGAATTCATAGTTGCCGGCGTTATTGACAGCGGTAATATTGCCGTAAGTTGAAGAATTGGTAGCGTCAATGGTCGCGCCTTTCATCTGGATTACCAGAACCTTGGTTCCAACACTTAGCCCGGACGTTGTATTCAGTGTAAGCGTGTTTGATGCGGTATTGATGCCTGTGACCTGGTAATAATTGTTTATAACTCCTGAAATGGATTGGGTCCGCGCAGGTTTAGGTAGGAATAAACATATGATGATCAGAGGCCTTAAGAAAACAAGCGCTTTCATTTCAGGATTTGGGAGTTGATAACGAACACATCGAATTTACAACAAGATCGAATAATATGCAAGCGACCATAAGAACGTTTAAACCAATATTTTATGCGGGCGAGCACTGGCTATAAAATGAAAAACTCCGGAATATCCGGAGTTAACAAGGTCAGTTATGTATGTTTAAGAAGCTTTATAAGCTGTAAGGCACTCGCCTCAGGCTGTTGGCAGACCTCATGCGACGCTGAA